>NZ_JADOGI010000054.1 GCF_015645445.1 Nonomuraea cypriaca
GGGGTGGTCATGGCCGGTCAGGACGCCGAGTCGCTGTGCCTGGCGCTGGCTGGGGCCGGCGTGATCGCCCTCGCCGTCGCCCTGCGGCCGGATCGGCGGCGGGCGGCCTGGATCGGGCTGGGGCTGCTGCAGCTCGCCCTCTGGCTCCGGCTGGCGATCTCGGAGGTCGCGGCGCCCGAGGCGTACACGGTGGCGCTGTCCGTGGCGGGGCTGGCCGTGGCCTGGTGGGCCAGGCTACGGGATTCGGAGATCTCCTCGTGGGTCGGGTACGGCGCGGCGCTGGCGGTGACGTTCCTGCCGAGCGCGTACACCGCCTGGAACGACCCCGGCCTCATCCGGCCGCTGTTGCTGGGCGCGGCCGCGTTCGCCGCCACCCTGGCCGGGGCCTGGGCGCGGCTGCAGGCGCCACTCATCCTCGGCGGGGCGGTGCTGGTGGTGACGGCGGCGCACGAGTTCGCGCCGGCCCTGGCCGAACTGGTGGGCCAGGGGCCGCGCTGGTTGCCGATCGCGCTGGCGGGCGCGTTCCTGCTGTTCACCGGGGCGACGTACGAGCACCGGCTACGCGACCTGTGCAAGATCCGCAGACTCATCGTCACGATGCGCTGACCCGCACGCTATCCGAGGAGGAGGACGGCGCAGGCGGCCAGGCCGAGCAGGACCGAGCCTGCGGCGGCGAGCAGCGCATCTCCATGTCGAAGGCGAGGAAGACCAGCGACATGGCGTACCAGCTCACGTGGAACCGGGACAGCGCATGGTCCTGGGGCCGCGCCCCCGACAGGAACGGCCCCGCCTCCACGACGCCCCTGGGCCCCAGGAACACGGACGCCGCGTAGACCCCGGCGATCGCGGCGGCGAGCGACACCACGAGTCCCAGAACGGCCCCCAACGCGCTCACCGCCTTATCTGCCCCGATTCACCCGGGTATGGCGATCGTGTCCGCTCCCGGGTCCGTCTCCTGCTCCTCCTCCACCCGGCGCCTTCGCGCCAGGCTCAGCCCGGTCGCCGCGAGCAGCGCGCCGCCCACGGCGGCGATCGCCAGCGTGTACGCCGGAACCCCGCCACTGTCCTGCCCAGAACCCCTCGCCGCATTCGGGGCCGCCGGAGCGCCCGCCGTGGCCGCCACGGGGGCAGGCGCGGTGGCCACCGCCTCATCCGCCGGCGAATCCGGCGCGAGCGTGCCCTCCCCGCCCACGGGGAACCCCGGCGGATGCACGGCGCCCCAGTGGTCCTCCGCGTCCGCGCTGATGTAGTGCAGGAGGTCGGGCTCGATCGGGTTGATCTTCAGAACGCCGGGGACGGTGAGCGTCCCCACGGGGTACGGCGCGAAAATGCCCTGGACGCCCGCCACCTTCCACTCACCCTCCGGCACGACCACGGACGTGGCGTAGTGCCCGGCCTCGGGCAGGGCCGTACCGTCGAACAGCACGCTCTCCCCGTCCTCCCGCGTGAGCCGCAGCCCGACGTCCCCGAGCTCGCCCTCGAACGGGTGGGTGCCGTGCTGGAGCACCCAGAACCCCACCGCGTACGACTTCCCGCTCTCGAACCTGGACGGCGGCGGATCCAGGTACGTCACCGCCCACCCGCCGGAGGCCGCGGCCGGAACGCTCCCCGCGACCAGTGCCACGACGGCGGCCAGCACGACGGCCGCCAGAGCTGTCATCCTCTTCACCCGAATCACCATCTCCGAATCACCTCGGTTCAGGTACACCGGAGACGGGGCTCAGGTTCCGGCAGGACGGCCACCAGCCCGGAACGGAGTGCGACATTTCCCGATAAGGCGCGCACAATGGAGAAAAGGCGAGAATTCGGCGAGGAGCAAGGAGGCTACCGCCGTGTCCGCCGCCGGACGCGACTATCTGACCGCGATGCTGGACGTGCTCGTTTACGAGAACGTCCTGGTCGCATGGAGACGGATGCCGCCGGGCGAATACCTGGTCGTCTCGCACGAGGGCGAGGAGTTCAGGCTGACCACGCGAGAAGCGGAAATGTGGGCCCAGGGCGCCTTCGCCGTCTACCTGGCGCTGGTCGACCAGCGCCGCATCACTCCGCGCATCCCCGGCGACACCGCCCAGAACTAGCCCGGCTCACGGAGTTTCGCGGCGACAAGGATTACCACATCGGTGAGAACCCCTCGATATGCGGTTGAGGATCAGGGCTCATAACGAGCGCGGGCCAGAATGGGATAGCCGCAACGGGCGTGGCGTCGTGGTAAATGCGGCGTGCCGCGCTAGGAGGTGTCGGGGTTTCGCGCCCGCCCCAAGATATGCGGCAAGGACGGTGACGACGGAGTGGCCCTGAACGCGAACCGTTGGCGTTCCTCGATCACCAGCCCGCTGTCCCTGATGACCCGCTCGGTGTCCCGGTTGAGCCGGCACCCGCCCGCCACCCGCCGCCACAACGGGGAGACGAGATCCTGCAGCAACGCGACGCCCGGCCGATCCGACCGTACGTGCTCGAAGAACCGCAACTCCCCGCCGGGCCTGAGCACCCTGCGCACCTCCGCCAGCGCCTTGGCCTGGTCCGGCACCGAGCACAACACCATCGACACCACCGCGGCGTCGAACCCGCCGTCCTCGACCGGCACCGCCCCGCCATGCCCCGCCACCACGCGTACGGGCACCGCCACCCCACCCGCGGCCCGCTCCGCCAGCGCCCGCAGCCGGTCCTCGGGCTCGACTGCGACGACCTCGCGCACCTCGGGCGGGTAGTGGGCGAAGTTCATGCCGTTGCCGGCGCCGATCTCCACCACCCGCCCGGCCAGCCCGGCCAGCAGCCGCCGCCGGTGCGCGGACACCCAGCGCTCGGACTCCGCGCTCATCCGCTCGTACGCACGCGCGAAGCGAGGATGCTGGAACTTCGACAAATCCTGCATGCCGCCCAGGCTAGCCCGCTACGACCTGACGAGCCGGGCGACGGAGCCGGGTGTTCCGCCGCCCGATCGCCTCAGCCCGCCTGGTTCTCCATGAGCTGCGAGATCTTCCAGTCCTTGCCCTTCCGCGTGAGCACGAACAGCTCACGGAGGTTCTCCTCCCCCATCTTGCTGGTCGAGCGGACGATCGCGTCCTGCTTGCCGAGCGTGCGCGCCTCCTCGACGGTGTGCGTGGCCTCCGCCTGGCCGGTCTCACCCTGGAGCTCCTCCTGGTACAGGCTGCGGATCGCCTGGGTGCCCTCGGCCGTGGCCTCCCCGTCCAGTGCGACGACGGCGTCGTCGGAGAACGACCCGACGACCTGGTCGACCTTCCCGGACTTGACCGCGTTGAAGTAGTTCTGGACGGCCTGCTCCGGCTGGGCGGCCCCGCCCGTGGCGGGCGGGGACATGTCGGTGCCCGTCTCGGTGGGGGTCATCCCGGTCTCTGTGGGGCTCGCGGCCCCCTTCATCGCTTGCGAGGTGTCACTCCCCGCGGAGCAGCCCGCGACCAGGAAGGCGGGGACTATCGCGGCCAGCAGGAATGCCCTGTGCTGAGAAATCTTGCTCATGGCCGCTTGATGCCCGTGTTACTCGTGCCCGAATGCGCGGTTTAGTCACTTAGCACAGCGCCTTTACCTCATCCGTGTATTACTCGGCATAATGACCGGATTTGGAGAGACCGTTCAGAGCTCCGATCGTTGCCGCCGTGAGACCGGCTCGCCGGACGCCGGGGATAGCGTCCGTCCAGTGCCGCGAACACCCCTCCCCGAACCACTCCCCCAGCGCGAGGATGCCGAACGCTGCGACAACGTCGACGCCGGACGCCGCTGTGTGCTTCCAGCGGCCCACCACACCCCGCACGTCTACCCGCCGCTCGAGGCAGGGCCCGGCTAGCCGACGCTCACCTCCACGCTCCCGTCCGCGACCCTTACGCGATAGACGGGCACCGAAACCTGCCGCTCGTCCAGGCACATCCCGGACACCAGCGAGAACACCTGCTTGTGCAGCGGTGAGGCCACGGTCGGCTCATCCTTCCTGGTCCCCACGATGCCGCGGGAGAGCACGTACGCCCCGCTGAACGGGTCGAGGTTGCCCAGCGCGTGCACCCCGCCGTCGTGGGTACGGAAGACGGCCACCTGCACCCCGTCCACCAGGGCGCAGACGCCGCGTTCCGGCAGCATGGAATCGAAGTCGCAGATCCGCGTCCAGCTCATCGGGCCATCACCGGCTTGATCTGGCCGCGCTCGCTGGCGAACACGATCGACGGGTCGGGCATGCCAGGGGCGTTCACGAAGCTGACGAACCTGCTCAGCTTCTCCGCGTCGTCCAGGGTGGCCCGCCACTCGTCGGCGTACGTGGAGATGTGGTGGTCCATCTGCGCGTCCAGATCGGCACAGATGCGGAGCGAGTCTTGCATGATCACCTCGCGGAGGTAGTCGAGCCCGCCGTCGAGCGACTCCACCCAGGCGGCGGTGCGCTGCAGCCGGTCGGCCGTGCGGATGTAGAACATGAGGAACCTGTCGATGGTCCTGATCAGCTCGTCCGCGCTCAGGTCGGTCGCCAGCAGGTCGGCGTGGCGGGGCTTGAAGCCGCCGTTGCCGCCGACGTAGAGGTTCCAGCCCTGCTCGGTGGCGATGATCCCGAAGTCCTTCGACCTGGCCTCGGCGCACTCGCGGGCGCAGCCGGAGACGGCCGACTTGAGCTTGTGCGGCGAGCGCAGGCCGCGGTAGCGCAGCTCCAGCTCGATGGCCAGGCCGACCGAGTCCTGCACGCCGTAGCGGCACCAGGTGGAGCCCACGCAGGACTTCACGGTACGCAGCGCCTTCCCGTACGCGTGGCCCGACTCGAACCCGGCCGCCACCAGCCGCCGCCAGATCTCGGGAAGCTGCTCGACCCGCGCCCCGAACAGGTCGATCCGCTGCCCTCCGGTGATCTTCGTGTAGAGGCCGAAGTCGCGGGCCACCTCGCCGATCACGATCAGCTTGTCCGGTGTGATCTCGCCGCCCGGGATGCGCGGGACGACCGAGTAGGTGCCGTTCTTCTGGATGTTGGCCAGGAAGGCGTCGTTGGTGTCCTGCAGCGCGGCCCGCTCGCCTTCGAGCACGTGCCCGTTGTGCAGCGAGGCCAGGATGGAGGCCACGGCCGGCTTGCAGATGTCGCAGCCCCTGCCCTGCCCGTGCTCGGTGATGAGCTGGGAGAACGTGCTGATCTCGCGAACCCGTACGATGTCGAACAGCTCTGCCCGCGAGTACGTGAAGTGCTCGCACAGGGCCTTGCTGACCTCCACACCCGACTTCTCCAGCAGTTGCTTGAGCATCGGCACGCAACTGCCGCACGTCGTGCCCGCCCGGGTGCACCCCTTGATCCCCGGCACGTCGGTGACGCCCTTGTCGGCGATGGCCGTGCGGATCTCGCCCGCGCACACGTTGTTGCACGAGCACACCTGCGCCTCGTCAGGCAGGTCCAGGCTCGCCCCCGCTCCGCTGAACAGCAGGTCCGACGGCGCGGCGGGCAACTCCTTGCCCACGAACGGCCGCAGCGACGTGTACGGCGAGGCGTCGCCCACGCAGATGCCGCCGAGCAGCGTCCGCGCGTCGTCGCTGATGAACAGCCTCTTGTAGACGCCTGCCACCGGATCCATGTACGTGACGTCGAGCGCCCCCTCCATCGCCCCGAACTGCGCCACCTCCACCCCGAGCAGCTTGAGCTTCGCCGACATGTCGGCCCCCTCGAACGTCGAGGAGCCCCCCGTGATCCGGTCGGCCACCACCTCGGCCATCGAGTTGCACGGCCCGACCAGCCCGTAGATCATGCCGCCGGCCAGCGCGCACTCGCCCACGGCGTAGATCGACGGATCCGAGGTGCGCATCGCGGGGTCCACCACGATGCCGCCCCGCGGGCCCACCTCGAGCCCGGCCGACCTGGCCAGCTCGTCGCGCGGCCTGATGCCCGCGGAGAACACCACGACCTGCGCCTCCACGAGTGTCCCGTCCGGCTTGCGCAGCCCGGTGACCTGCCCTCCGGCGTCGGTGACGATCTCCTGGACGCCCGCGCCGGCGTGCACGCTCAGCCCGAGCCCCTCGATGTGCGACCTCAGCACCGAGCCGCCGCCCTCGTCGACCTGGCGCGGCATCAGCCAGGGGCTCATCTCGACGATGTGCGCCTTCAGCCCGAGCGCCCGCAGCGCGTCGGCCGCCTCCAGGCCGAGCAGCCCGCCGCCGACCACGACACCCTCCACGGCGTCTTTGGCGGCCACCCTGATGGCGTCCAGGTCGTCAATGGTCCGGTAGACGTGGGCGTGCTCGGCCCCGGGCACCGGCGGCACGAACGGCGCCGACCCGGTGGCCAGCACGAGCACGTCGTACGGCTCGACGCCCCCGTCCGCGGTGACCACGTTCATGGCGTCCCTGTCGATGCCGGTGGCGCGGGTGCTCAGCCTGGTCACGACCCCGGGCGGCACCGCGTACGTGAGGTCCTCCACGGTCGTGCCAGACAGGTAGGAGGTCAGCGCCACCCGGTCATAGGCGGGCCGAGGCTCCTCCCCGATCACCGTGATCCGTCCCCCGAACCCCTTGCCCGCGAGCGTCTCGACAAGCCGGTGAGCCGTCGGCCCGTACCCTACGACGACGATCCTGTTCATCGATCCTCCCTCAGCGTGGACACCTTCGTCTTCCGACGTCGTACGAGAACACGGCACATCGCCGCAGGCGATCCGGTAACGTGGCCGCTGTCCGGCGGCAAGAACCAAGCCGCCGGACCTACCGCCGGGCCGGCGGGATGTGAAGCCTGTGGAGGCTGTGTAAGACCGTTGGGCGGATATCCGTCCCTCGCCTTGACCGGAACGGCGACCGCCCGCGAAGCAGGAAGGTCCGACCCGTGAGGGCTGGAATCCTTCGGCTTCGGCCGTATGGAGGAGGTCAAACCGCGATCCCTTCCTGCTCGCACAGCCAGCCGACGATGCCCTCCACGGCGTCGCGGCAGGTGCCGCAGCCCGTCGTGGCCCTGGTCGCGGCCGCCACTCCGGCGACGTCGCGTGCCCCCGCCTCCCAGCACGCCCTGATCTGGCCCTTGGTCACGTTGTTGCAGTGGCAGACCTTGGCCGCGTCGGGCATCAGCACGGGGCTGTCGGCCATGGGCGCCGACGAAAGGCCAGGGAACAGCAGCCCCGCCCGGTCGCCTGGCAGCGGCCCGCCACGGTCGAAGAGCTGGGTGAGCGTGCCGACGGCGTCGCTCTCGCCCAGCAGGATCGCGCCGACCAGCCGGCCGTCCCGGATGACGAGCTTGCGGTAGGTGCCGCGGGCCCGGTGGCTGAAGCGGACGACCTCCGCGTGCTCCTCGGTGAGCTGGGTCTCGCCCATGGCGGCCAGCTCGACGCTCCTGGCCTTGAGCCTGGTGACGAGCCTGGAGCCGCGGTAGAGGGCCTTGCCGCCGGTGATGACGTCCGCGGCCACGGCGGCCTGCTCCCAGGCGGGGGCGACCAGGCCGTACACGGTGCCGTCGTGCTCGGCGCACTCGCCGATGGCGAAGATCGACGGGTCGTCGGTGCGGAGTTCGTCGTCCACGACGACGCCGCGGCGCACCTCCAGCCCGGCCTCGGCGGCCAGCCCCGTCACCGGGCGGACGCCGCAGGCGAGCACGACGAGGTCGCCCTCGACCAGCTCGCCGCCGGCCAGCAGGACGCCGTCCCCGGTCACGGCCTCGGCGCTGACGCCGGTGCGGATCTCCACGCCGAGCCCGGCCAGCGTCTCACCGAGCACCTCGCCTGCCTCGACGTCGAGCTGGCGTTCCATGAGGTGCCCGGCCAGGTGCAGGAGCGTGACGGGCAGGCCGCGCCCGGCCAGGCCGCGGGCGGCCTCGATGCCGAGCAGGCCGCCGCCGACGACCACGGCACGGGCGGCCCGCCCGGCGCTCTCCATGATGCGCTCGCAGTCGCCGAGCGTGCGGAACGGGATGGCCCGCTCCACGCCCGGGATCGGCGGCACGACGGCGTCGCTGCCGGTCGCGAGGACCAGCAGGTCGTACGGCTCGCGCCGCCCGTCCTCGGTGACGACGTGCCTGGCCTCCCTGTCGACGTAGGCGACCGGGCTGGCGAAGGCGGCCTCGACGCGGTGCGCGGCGTACCAGGAGGAGTCGAGCAGCCGCACCTGCTCGGGGCGGGAGCTGCCGGCGAGCACGTTGGACAGCAGCACCCGGTTGTACGGCTCGCACGACTCCGCGCCGAAAATTGTGATCTTGATGTGCGTGTCCCGGGCGCGTACCTCGCTGACCAGCCGCGACCCGGCCATCCCGTTGCCTACGACGACGAGTCTCATGCGTCCCTCTCCACCCTGACCGCGCAGACCTTGAACTCCGGCATCTTCGACGTGGGGTCGAGTGCCGGGTTGGTGAGCCGGTTGGCGCCCTCCCAGTGGAAGGGCATGAATACGGTGTCGCGCCTGATGGCGTCGCTGATCCTGGCGACGGCCTTGGCCTCGCCGCGTCTGCTGCTGACCCTGACGACGTCTCCTGCGGCGATGTCGAGCTGCTCGGCCAGGTCCGGGTGCAGCTCGACGTACGGTTCTGGCGCGGCCTGGACGAGCGGCGCGATCCTGCGCGTCTGCGCGCCGCTCTGGTAGTGGGCGAGCACCCGGCCGGTGCTCAGGTGGACGGGGTAGTCGTCGTCGGTCTCCTCGGCCGGGGGCCGGTGCTGGACGGGCACGAACCTGGCGCGGCCGTCCGGCGTGGCGAAGGAGTCGAGGAACGGGCGCGGCGTGCCGGGGTGCCCGGGCTCGGGGCAGGGCCAGAACACGCCCTTCTCTGCGGCGATGCGCTCGTAGGTGATGCCGGAGTAGTCGGCGGGCCCGCCGCGGCTGGCGCGGCGCAGCTCGTCGAACACCTCGGCGGGCTCGGTCGCGAAGTGGTGGCCGAGCCGCTCGGCGAGCCCGGCGATCACGTCGAGGTCGCTCCTGACCCCTTCCGGCGGGGCGACGGCGCGGTCGCGGAGCAGGACGCGGCCTTCGAGGTTCGTCATGGTGCCGCTCTCCTCGGCCCACTGCGTCACCGGGAACACCACGTCGGCCAGCGCCGCGGTCTCCGACATGACGAAGTCGCAGGTCACCAGCAGGTCGAGGGCGCCGATGCGCTCGGCGACGTGCTCGGACGCGGGCGCGGAGATGATCGGGTTGGACCCGAACAGCAGCAGCGCGCGCGGCCCGCCGGGGGTGCCGAGGGCGTCGAGCAGCTCGTACGCCGACCGCCCGGGCCCAGGCAGGCTCTCGGGCGGGACCCCCCACACGCCCGCGACGTGCTCCCTGGCCGCCGGGTCGTCGATCTTGCGGTACCCGGGGAGTTGGTCGGCCTTCTGCCCGTGCTCCCGGCCGCCCTGCCCGTTGCCCTGCCCGGTCACGCACCCGTAGCCGGAGCCCCGGGTGCCGGGCAGGCCGAGCGCCAGGGCGAGATTGACGAACGCGGAGACGGTGTCGGTCCCCTTGGCGTGCTGCTCGGCGCCGCGCCCGGTCAGGATGTACGCGTTGTCCGCCGCGGCCAGCGCCCTGACCGCCTGCCGCATCCGGTAGACGGGCACCCCGGTGATCCGTTCGACCCGCTCGGGCCACCAGGTGGCGAGCGAGGTGCGTACCTCGTCGAAGCCGGTGGTCCTGGCGGCGACGTACGCCTCGTCGACCAGTTCCTCGGCGACGGCGAGGTGCAGCAGTCCGAGCGCCAGCGCCAGGTCCGTGCCGGGCGTGGGCTGCAGGTGCAGCCAGGCCAGCTTCGCCGTCTGGGTGCGGCGCGGGTCGATGACGATCATCCGGGGGCCGGTCAGGTGGCGGACGAACGGCGGCATGGTCTCGGCGACGTTCCCGCCGGCGAGGAGCACGACGTCGGCGCCGGCCAGGTCGGTGATCGGGAACGGCATCCCGCGGTCCATGCCGAACGCCCTGATGCCGGCGGCGGCGGCCGACGACATGCAGAAGCGGCCGTTGTAGTCGATCTGGCTGGTGCCGAGCGCGACCCGGGCGAACTTGCCGAGCTGGTACGCCTTCTCGTTCGTCAGCCCCCCGCCGCCGAACACGGCCACGGCGTCGGGACCGTGTTCGGCGCGCAGGGCGGACAGCCGGTCGGCCACGTAGTCGAGCGCGACCTCCCAGGCCACGGGCTCGCCGTGCAGCAGCGGGGCGGTCAGGCGCTCGCCGTTCGTGAGCAGCTCGGCGGCCGTCCAGCCCTTCTGGCACAACGCGCCCGAGGCGTTGGCGGGGATGTCGGTCCTGGCGCTGATCGTCAGCTCGGGACCGATCTCCATGCCGCACTGCAGGGCGCAGTACGGGCAGTGCGTCTTCACCGATGCGTTCACCGGCTCAGACCCGGGCATGGGCGAGGCTCGCGACAATCCTCACGCCGACCGTGCGGGTGTAGCACCACCACGTGAGGGCGAAGCAGGACACGTAGAAGACCCCGAAGGCGAGGAAGGCGGGGGCGGGGGTGCCGGCCGCGGCGAACGCCATGCCGAACGCCCGGTTGATGAGGAATCCGCCGAGCGCCCCGACCGCCGAGATGATGCCGATCGCCGCCGACGCCTGGCGCTTGCCGTACAACAGGGCCTCCTCGCCCTCGCCGCGCTCGGCCACCGCCTTGGCCTGGAAGATGGCCGGGATCATGCGGTAGGTGGAGCCGTTGCCGATGCCGGAGGTGAGGAACAGCAGCTGGAAGGCGAGGAAGAACAGCCAGAAGTTGCCCGACGTGCTGGCCCACCAGACCAGCAGCACCCCGCCGCCCATCGCGGCGAAGTTCCACAGCGTGACCGGGGCGCCGCCGAGCCGGTCGGCCAGCCAGCCACCGAGTGGCCTGATCAGCGATCCGATCAGGGGCCCGGCGAACGCCACCGCCGCGTACGGCGCCTCGGGGAAGAGGTTCTGGCTGAGCAGCGGGAAGGCGGTGGAGTAGCCGATGAACGAGCCGAACGTGCCGATGTACAGGAACGACATGATCCACGTCTGGGCCCGCCCGGCCACCGCGAGCTGTTCGCGCGGGTTGGCCCTGGCGCTGGTCAGGTTGTCCATGAAGAACCACGCGCAGGCGGCGGCCACGACCACGAACGGGATCCAGAACCACCCGGCGGCGGCCAGCCCCAGTGAGCCGATCACCAGCGGCATGACCAGCTGGACCGAGCTGACGCCGATGTTGCCGCCCGCGGCGTTCAGCCCGAGCGCCACGCCCTGCTTGGTGCGGGGGTAGAAGTAGGTGATGTTGGCCATGCTGGAGGCGAAGTTCCCGCCGCCGAACCCGGCCAGCGCCGCGATCACCAGGAACAGCCAGTACGGCGTGGCCGGGTTGTTCACGGCCACCCCCAGCAGCACGGCGGGGATGAGCAGCAGCAGCGCGCTGACCACGGTGAAGTTGCGCCCGCCGACCTTGGCAGGGCCGAACGTGTAGGGCACCCGCAGCACCGAACCGATCAGGTTCGGCAGTGCGACCAGCCAGAAGAGCTGGTCGGTGGAGAACTCGTAGGACCCCATCTTGGTGGCCACGATGCTCCACAGCGTCCACACGGTGAAGCCGAGGTGTTCGGCAACGATGGAGAAGATCAGGTTGCGCCGTGCGACGCGCTTGCCTGAACTCTCCCAGAAGGCTGGGTCATCGGGGTGCCACTCGGCGATCCAGCGCGCCATCGACCTCTCCTACGCTCGGCGTCCGGGATCTCCCAAGCTAGGAGTGGCTCGTTACGCACATTGACCCTGCGTGGCTGTGCGTTCGTTACGTGCGAATCACCGTGGTAACAAACCACGCACATGTGTCACGGCGGAAACATGCCCGCAATCATCGGTTATCGGTTCCTCTGTCGGGTAACAGCACTCAGAGCAAGGGGGGAACATGATCAAGAAGCTCCACGAGATGGGCATCAAGTCGGGCCACATGTACACCGCGGGGATGGCGTCGATCGGCCTGTCCATCGCCAGCTGGTTCATGTCGAAGAAGGTCGAGCCCGCCGGCCTCGATCGGGCCGATCGCTGGGGGATCTTCGTCGGCCAGTGGGCGCCCACGTTCTTCGCGCTCGGTGTGGCGCTGCGCATCGAGGAGACGCATCGAGAGCTGGGCGAACAGGAGATGTTCGAACGAGCGGAGGGCGCGCGCACCAGGGCGCCCGCCGGGGTTTGACGAATATGTCACGCAGGTCACGTCACCGTGCGTGACCTGCGTGACGTTCGCGGCCTGTCGTGGCCTTCCTGTCGTGCCTGTCATGCCTGTCGTGGCCGCTCAGTCCCGCCGCTCAGTCCCGGAGCTCGGCCAGCCGCCGGAGCGACTCGTCGGTCAGCCGGTACTTCAGCCACTCGTCCTGGCGCACGGCGCCGAGCTTCTCGTAGAAGCCGATGGACGGCTCGTTCCAGTCCAGGACCGCCCATTCGAGGCGCTGGTATCCGCGCTCGGCGCAGATCCGGCCCAGCTCACCCATCAACGCCAGCCCGTGCCCGCCGCCCCGGTGCTGGGGGCGTACGTACAGGTCCTCCAAGTAGATGCCGTGCGCGCCACGCCACGTGGAGAAGGTGAGGAACCACAGGGTGAACCCGACCGGCTCACCGTCGTGCTCGGCGATGTGCACGAAGGCGGCCGGCCGCTCGCCGAAGAGCGTCGCGTGCAACCCCTCCTCGGTCACACGCACCTCGTGCGCGGCCTTCTCGTAGGCGGCGAGCTCGTGGATCATGCCGACCACGGCGGGAACATCGGCGGGCGTAGCTGGACGAATCATGACCCCCAGCGTACGGTCCCCGCCGGCTACCAGCGGTCGTGGACCTGGGGACGGATCAGGTCGTCGTAGACGGAGTGGACGGCTTCCAGGGTGGCGGGGGCGAGCGGGGACGCCGCGGCGGCGCCGGCGTTCGCGGTGGCCTGGGCCGGGTTGCGGGCGCCGGGGATGACCACCGACACGCCGTCCTGGTCCAGGATCCAGCGCAGGGCGAACTGGGCCATGGTCAGGCCCGGCGGGACCAGCGGGGCCAGACGGCGGACCGCCTCCAGGCCGGTGGCGAAGTCCACGCCCGAGAACGTCTCCCCGACGTCGAACGACTCCCCGTGCCGGTTGAAGGTGCGGTGGTCGTCGGGCGCGAACGTCGTGTGCTCGTCGTACCGGCCGGACAGCAGGCCGCTGGCCAGGGGGACGCGGGCGATGATGCCCACCCCGGCGGCGCGGGCGGCCGGGAGGACCCGCTCCAGCGGCTTGAGGCGGAACGCGTTCATGATGATCTGCACGCTCGCCACACCGGGCCGGGCGATCGCCGTCAGCGCCTCGTCGCACGTCTCCACGCTCACTCCGTACGCGGCGAGCTTCTGCTCGGCCACCAGCGTGTCCAGGGCGTCGAACACCACGTCCGCCGAATAGACCGGCGTCGGCGGGCAGTGCAGCTGGACCAGGTCGATGGTGTCCACGCCGAGGTTCTGGCGCGAGCGCTCGTTCCAGGCGCGGAAGTTGGCCAGCACATAGTTGGCGGGGATCTGCTCCAGCCGGCGGCCCATCTTGGTCGCCACGGTCAGCTCCTGGCGGCCCTTGGCGAACCGGCCGACGATCTGCTCGCTGCGACCGTCGCCGTAGACGTCGGCGGTGTCGATGAAGGTCACGCCCCCGTCCACCGCCGCCCGCAGGGTGGCGAACGCCTCGTCCTCGGTCACCTGGCCCCAGTCGGCGCCGAGTTGCCAGGCGCCGAGCCCCACCACGCCGACCTGGCGTCCGGTCCGTCCCAACACGCGGTGTTCCATGAGAGCCCAACCCTTCTGTCTGCGCACATGACTGGGACCAGTCTCCCGGACGGACCCGGACAACCGTCCCACGGGGGGTCAGCGGGCGTGCGCGGCATCCCAGACGTAGGGCGTGGTCCTGGTGATCTCGTGCAAGCCGAGCCGCCGCAGGATGGGCCGGCTGTCCTCGGACGCGTCCACCTGGAGGTACTCGACGCCCGACGCCACCGCGAGCCGGGCGCGGCGGGCCACGAGGGCTCGGTAGATGCCGCGCCCTCGCCACTCGGGCAGCGTCGACCCGCCCCAGAGACCGGCGAAGCCGGTGCCGGGCTTGCGCACGAGCCACGCCGCCGACACGACCAGGCCCCCTGCCTCGGCCACCAGGACGTCGGTGCCGCCGTCACGCACGCGCCTGGCCAGATCGCCGGCCAGCCAGCTCCAGTCCTCGCCCCACACGGCGGACTCCATCTCGGCGATGGCCCGCAGGTCTTCCCGCGCGCTGACCTGGCGGATCGTCACGCCTCCAGGCAGCGGCGCGTCCCCCAGCAGCTCCTCGGCCACGCCGACCAGCACGGTCTCCGGCTCCTCCGCCACGAACCCGGCGCGCTCCAGCCGCGCGGGCAGGTCGGCGGGCCGGTCGTGGGCACGGGTCTTCCACTCGAACCCCTCGCCCCGCGCCGCGAAATACGCGCACTGGCGCGCGATCAGGTCGTCGAGCCCGTCGGCCGCCAGCTCGGGCGGCCCCTCGACGAAGCCGCGGAACATGCCGGTGATCCGCAGCAGCGGCCCGTCGAGGTCGTACGCCAGCCCGTCCGGAATCGCCTCCGGGATCCACCTGCGAGTCCCGTCATATCTGTCCAGCAGCGCTTGTTTCACGAGCCGGAACTCTAGCCGCCGGGCCGCCTCGGCCGGTAGCAGCAGCGCAGGCCCATCTGCACGGCGCCGCGCAGCTCGTCCCCGATCACCCGGTCCACCGCCGAGATGCGCGACAGCGCCCGCCTGATGGCCTTGCCGACGGCGATCCTGGCGCGTTCCTCGTTCCCGGCGAACGGCCGCGCCCGCCCGCCGATGCCGGTCGCGGCGCCCAGCTCGGCCACCAGCCACTCGCGCTCCAGCCGCAGCGCCGCCGCCCGCTCCAGGTCGTTCATCGACTCCAGCTCGTCGATCGCGGCCTCCAGCTGCCCCAGCCGCTCGCGGTAGGCGTCCCTGGCCACGTCGTCGAGCACCGGCTGGTCCGAGGAGCCGTCGCCGTCCGGCGTCCACGTCCCGCCGGCCAGGTCGGCGGCCAGGATCTCCCGCCCCGGGTTGGCGACCAGCGTCGCCAGGTGCGTCATGCCGACGCTGTGATCGACCAGCGCCAGCCGCCCGCCCAGCTCGACCTGCCAGTGCCGCCCGTGCCTGCCGAACCGGCACGCGCCGTGCGCCGGGACCGCCCGCCCCACGACGGCGGGCAGCACCATGCCCAGTTGCCGCGCCTCCTCCGTGGCCAGCGCCTGCTCACGGAGCGCCGCCCGGTCCCGCGGCCCGTCACGCAGGGCCAGCGCCTGCCCGAGCCGGCACCGGGACAGCGCCACCGCGGGCCAGTGCCCCAGGGCCAGGTTCCCCTGTACGGCGGCCCGCAGGTGCCCGGCCGCCCGATCCACGTCTCCCATGGCGAGCGCGGCCATGCCCAGCGAGTGGTGCACCGAGCCGAAGCAGGCCACGCCGAGGCCGGCCACCACCGACAGCCCCGCGAACGGGCTCAGCAACGCGTACGCCCGCGCCGCCGTGTCCGCGTCCTGGAGCAGGTGCGCGGCCTCCACCACGCAGTACATCGACGTCAGCCAGGTGCTCGACCTGGGCAGCTCGGACAGGTCACGACCGCGCAGCCTGGCCAGGGAGCCGGCCGCAAGCCGCACGTCACCCGCCGTGGCCGCGGCCACCGCCAGACCGGCCAGGTAGGAGTTGTCGACAGGGCTGAGCGTGGGCGAGGTGACCATGTCCGACAGCACGGGCAGCAGCTCGGCGACGCGGCCCTGGAACCAGCGGATGGCGCCGAGCTGGCCGCCGTACCCGGCGGGCGCGTCCAGGTCACCGGCCGCGACGCCGCGGGCGAGGCACTCCCCCGCCCGCTTCTCCGCCTCCGCGAAGCGGCCCGCCCGGATGGTGAGCATGACGTCGATGGAGTCGGCCACGTAGCCCACCGCGAGATGGTCGTGGTCGGTGAGCAGGCCGTGCAGCTCCTCCAGGCAGCGCTCCGTGTGCGGGTCGGCGGCCAGGTAGAGGTCGATCGTCCGGCACAGCAACCCCATCAGCAGGTCGGACCTGCGGCCCGTGACGCCCGCCTGGCCGATCAGGGCGGTGGCCAGCTCCAGTCTCGTCTCGGCGTGCTCGGGGCCGAGCAGGCATTGGTGCGCCAGGCTCAGCGCCTCCGCCAGCGCGGTCGCGTCGCCGCCGGACCGTCTGGCCTGCGCCAGGAGCGGCATGATCGTGTCGTGCCCGCCCGTCCGGTAGTCCTGCTCGCCGGACAGCCGTACGCGCAGCCGCAGCGCCAGTGGCGAGCGGGGGTCGAGCAGGGACAGCGCGTGCCGCTGGCGGGCGCGTACCCGCTCCGACTCCGCGCACGTCCGATGCTCGTGCAACCAGATTCCGCCGAGCCCGAGCGCGGCCATCGCGAGCGCGATCGGATCTCCGCATGTCTCCGCCTGCCGGTAGGCCCTGTCGTACCAGCGCCGCGCGGTCTGCAGATCCCCGTTCACGTACAACGCCCGCTCACCCAGCACCAGAGCCAGCTTCAGATCCGGACCCAAGGCGCGATCCTCCCCTGTGCGACGCCCACGCTTCTGCCCCCTGGCAGTCATCGGGGGCAGAGCGTTCCGGGGGTTCCCCGAATACCGTTCTGGTGTGGTGGACACCCGGAAATTGTCGGTCCCGCCGGACAGAATCGTCCGCATCATGATTCCTTTCAACGCCGTACGCTCCCCCGCGGGCGACATCGTGGTGTTCTACGTCGGCGCCGAGCCGCGCCTGACCTCGGAGCAGGCCCTGGCCTTCGCCGACCAGCTACGCGCGCTCGCCGCCGAGCCCGCCCGCACGGACACGTCTTTACTCGTGGTGTGATTTCGGCGCCTTTTTCCGGCGGGCCTCAGGCGGGTGGGCGGTGGTGGCCGAGGCGTGAGAGCTGTGTGACCGGAGGGTGAGGACGATGGTGCCGGGGCGCCCGGCCGGCCGCGAATGTCGGTGGCGCGGCGTAGCGTCGCCGCTGTGAACCGTACAGACCGGCTCTACGCGCTCGTAGAGGATCTGCGCGCCATAGCCCCCCGTTGCCGCTCCGCCCGCGACCTGGCCAAGCGGTTCGAGGTCAGCGTGCGCACCATCGAGCGCGACATCGCCGCCCTGCAGGAGTCAGGGGTGCCGATCTACGCAGAGCCCGGCCGCAAGGGCGGTTACGCGATCGACAGGAAGATGTCGCTGCCGCCGCTCAACTTCAGCCCGGCCGAGGCCGTGGCCATCGCGGTGGCGCTCAGCCGGGCCGGCGACCAGCCGTTCGGCAGTCAGGCGCGCAGCGCGTTACGCAAGGTCGTCGCCGCGATGCCGGGCCCCGAGGGCGAGCTGGCCAGGGAGCTGGCGCGCCGGGTGCAGATGGTGCGCCTGCCGCCCGAGGCCGGCGCCGAGATCCAGCCGCTCGGCGCGGAGGGCATCTCGCGGGCCATCGAGGAGGCGCTGCTGCGCCGCCGGGTGCTCAGGCTCGACTACGCCGACGCCAAGGGCGCGCTCACCTCGCGCGACGTCGAGCCCGGCGTGTTCCTGGGCGGGCGCGGCGGCTTCTGGTATCTCGTCGCGTGGTGCCGGCTGCGCGACGACGTGCGCGTCTTCCGCCTCGACCGCATCGCCGCCGCCACCGTCACCCCCGAGCGCTGCCCCGACCGGCCGCTCGAAGGCTTCGCCCCCGACGTGCCGGAGATGGTCGTCCACGGCACCTTGCTCGATTAGTCACTCGAAAAGTCAAGCGAAAACACCGACATAAGGGTGTCGCCATCACGTTAGATCGTTGTCTTGTTCGAGAAACAAGGAGATGACGATGGACAACACGGTGACCTGGTTCGAGGTCGCGACCGACGATCCCGATGGGGCTCAGACGTTCTACGGCGGGTTGTTCGGCTGGACCTTCGCCGGGGACGAAGGTCCGCTGGACTACCGCCTGATCACCCACCCGGGCGGCGACCAGCCGGCGGGCGGGCTGTTCAACACCAAGGGCGAGTTCCCCGGCCATGCGATCTTCCACGTGCAGGTGGCAGATGTGGAGGCGTCCTGCGCGCAGAGCGAGTCGCTGGGCGGCAAGGTGATCAGGAAGGTGATCGACGACGGCGCGGGCACCGACTTCGCCTACCTCCGCGACACCTCGGGCAACGTCTTCGGAGTCTTCCACCGCAGGTGATGACCCGTTCGCGGGCCGGGGAAAGCACCTTCCCCGCCGACCCCGGCCACGCGGACGGCCGCTTCATGTGAGCGGTTCACCGACCCGGCCCTGGACACGCCGCCGATCGCCGAGTGGCGGCGCGTCCGGGGCCGGAGACCCCGTACGTCCGGGGCCGAAACCCGCGCGTCCTGGGCCGGAGACCCCGTGCGTCCGGGGTCGGAGATCCCGTGCGTCCTGGGTCGGAGATCCCGTGCGGCGGACCCCGGGGTCAGATCGCGGTCGTGGTCAGCCAGCGGCCGAGCAGGTCGCCGTCGCCGTGGACGGTGAGCGCCGCGGGCGAGCGGCGGCCGTACAACATGAGCAGGAGGTCCTCCGCGGAGCCCTGGGCCGCGACGTCGCCCTTGGCGTGACCCGCCGCCCACTCGATCTTCCCGCCGGGTCCCTGCGTGATGGTCCACTCGCCGGGGCCGTCGTTCGCGTGGAGGTGGATCGTGGCCCCCTCCACGCCGAGCTCGGCCAGCGGCCGGGTGACCCAGGCGGCGTACGACAGGTTGTGCAGATACTCCTCGACGCCGTCGATCGCGACCTCTGCCGGGATGACCGGGTCGATGCCGAGCGCGAGCTCGGCAACGACCCGGTGGACCACCAGCTCGAAGAACATCCGGCGCGACCACCAGGACGCCCGTTTGTCCGGGCCCCAGGTCCACACCGCCAGCTCCGGGTCGGTGACGCGCAGCGTCTCGAGCAGTTCGGCGGCCCCGGCCGTGAGCCAGGCGGCGTCGCCGCTCTCACCCTCGGCCAGCCCGCTGGGCACCTGGCGCGGCCAGATCCGCTCCTGGACCTGGCCGCGCAGGACATGTACCGCCCAGCGGTGGAGCCGGCCGACATGGGTGATGAGCTCGGCGATCGTCCATCCAGGGCAGGTCGGCACCGGGACGGTCAGGTCTTCCGCCAGGGCCGCGAGGCGGGCGGTCTCCGTCTGGATCCGTGCGTTGTATTCCGTCACCCGCACCAGACTAGGCCGCCGGACAGGTGGAGCCCTTCCTGGGCATCTTCCCGTCGATCATGTACCCGTCCACGAGCCCCCGGATGCACTTGCTGCCCGACAGGTACGCCCCATGCCCCTCGCCCTCGTACGTCACCAGAGTGGCCGTCTTGAGCTGGGCCGTCAGCTTCGGCGCCCACTCGTACGGCGTCGCCGGGTCGCCCTTGCCGCCCACCACCAGGATCGGCGCGGAACCGGTGGCGTCCACGTGCCGCGCCTGGTCGCTGCCCTTGACCGGCCAGAACCTGCACAGCCCGCCCGACCCCTCGCTGCCGAACAGCGGCGAGATCTTCATGGCGGCCGCCTCGGTACGCCGCAGCACCGCCTCGCTGGGCCGTTCGGCGGTGTCGACGCAGGTGATGGCCGGGAAACTGGTCATCTGCGTGGAGTACTGGCCGTCCGCGGTGCGCCCGGTGTAGGAGTCGGCGAGGTACATCAGCGCCTCGCCCCGCCCCTTGATCGCCTCCCCGAGCGCCTGCTCCAGGAACGGCCAGGTCAGCTCGGAGTAGAGCGCCGCGGCCACCCCCGTGGAGGCCAGGCCCTGGGTGAGCTGCCGGCCTCTGACCTTGATCGGCTCGGCGGACAGCTCGTTCATCAGGTTCTCGACGTTGGTGTTGGCGGTGGGCAGGTCCTTGCCGACCGGGCACTGGCTCTTGACGCACGACTTGATGAAGCTCTCGTACGCCTTCTGGAACCCGCGGGTCTGGGCCAGCGTCCGCTGCTCGAACGACACCGTCGGGTCGAGCGGCGCGTCGAGCACCATGCGGCCCACGTTCTTGGGGAACTCGGTGGCGTACACGCCGCCGAGCTGGGTGCCGTACGACATGCCGACGTAGTTGAGCTTGGCGTCGCCCACGGCGGCGCGGATGCGGTCCATGTCGCGGGCCGCGTTCACGGTGCCGATGTGCGGCAGGACCTTGCCGGAGTGCTGCTGGCAGAGCGCGGCGAACCGCTTGTTGGCCGCCTCGGTCTGCTTGTGGGTCTCATCGTTGGGCGGCAGCGTGTCCAGCGCGGTGAAGCTGTCCATCTCGGCGCCGTTGCCGCAGCGCACCCCGGAGCTGCGCTCGACGCCGCGCGGGTCAAAGCTGATCAGGTCGTAGCGGGCACGCAGTGGCGCGAGCGCCTTGGCGGCCTGGTCGAGCGTGTCGACGCCGGAGGCGCCAGGACCGCCGAAGTTGAACAGCACCGAGCCCAGGCGCTTCTGCCTGCCGTTGGCCGCGAGCTTGATCAGCGCCAGGTCCAGCCGCTCGCCACCGGGTTTCGCGTAGTCGAGCGGCACCGAGAGCCGCCCGCACCGCACCGAGGTGTCCTGGCGGGCCGGCGGCTGGCCGTCAGGTCGCTTGATGTCGGTGCACGGGCCCCACGCGATGCTGTCGGGGGCGGCCGTGGACTCCGTGGCCGGCTCGGCGGGCACCGTGGAACAGCCGGCGACCGCCACGAACAGAGCGGCGGCTAGGACGCGTCGCATATCGATAAGTTCCCCTCGGTCTCTCAGGGGGAAGTAGTGCCCACAATACGGGACCCTGCACCAAAGCTGGGTGAGGCGGCACGTACCCCTCCTGAACGTGCCGCCCCACCTCCGGCGCGGGCGGCCGGAACGACGGCGCTCCCGCGAAAGGGACCTCGCGGGAGCGCCGGAACGCGATGGATCAGACGCCCATGGACTGGGTGTCGTTGCTCTCGGCGCCGCCTGCCTCGGTGACGCCGTTCTTCAGGTGGTAGCGGGCGATGGCCTCGCGCAGCACCTCACCGTCGAGCTCACCCCGCTTGACCAGGCTGGTCAACACGGCCAGCGTGATCGAGGCGGCGTCCACGTGGAAGTGGCGGCGCAGCGCCGAACGCGTGTCGGACAGGCCGAACCCGTCGGTGCCGAGCGAGGACCAGTCTCCCGGCACCCACTGCGCGATCTGGTCCTGCACGGCCTTCATGTAGTCACTGACGCCCACCAGCGGCCCGTGCGCCTGGGAGAGCACCCGGGTCACGTAGGGCACGCGCTGCTCGGCGTCCGGGTTGAGCAGGTTGTGCTCCTCGCACGCCAGCGCCTCGCGGCGCAGCTCGGACCACGACGTCGCGGACCACACGTCGGCCGACACGCCCCAGTCCTCGGCCAGCATCCGCTGGGCCTCCATCGCCCACGGCCCCGCCACGCCGGAGGACAGGATGTTGGCCTTCGGGCCCTGCGTCTCGGGGCCGTCGGCGAACTTGTACAGGCCCTTGAGCAGGCCCTGCACGTCGATGTGCGCGGGCTGCGCCGGCTGCAGGTAGGGCTCGTTGTAGACCGTCAGGTAGTAGAAGATGTCTTCCTGCTGGTCGCCGTACATCCTCCGGAGGCCGTCCTTGACGATGTGGGCCACCTCGAACGCCCAGGACGGGTCGTAGGAGACCGCGGCCGGGTTGGTCGAGGCGATGAGCGGCGTCTGGCCGTCCTCGTGCTGCAGGCCCTCGCCGTTGAGCGTGGTGCGGCCGGCCGTGGCGCCGAGCAGGAAGCCCCGCGTCATCTGGTCGGCCATCTGCCACATCTGGTCGCCGGTGCGCTGCCACCCGAACATCGAGTAGAAGATGTAGATCGGGATCATGTGCTCGCCGTGCGTGGCGTAGGACGTGCCGGCCGCGATGGCCGAGGCCATCGAACCCGACTCGCTGATGCCCTCATGCAGGATCTGCCCCTGCACCGCCTCCTTGTACGACAGCAGCAGTTCCCTGTCGACGGCCTCGTAGGTCTGGCCGTGCGGAGAGTAGATCTTCGCCGTCGGGAACATGGCGTCGAGACCGAAGGTGCGGGCCTCGTCCGGGATGATCGGCACGAACCTGTGGCCGATCTCCTTGTCCCGCATGAGGTCCTTCAGCAGGCGTACGAACGCCATCGTGGTGGCCACCTGCTGCTTGCCCGAGCCCTTGGAGAACGTGCCGTAGATCTCGTCGCCTGGCAGCTTGACCGGCTTGGCGCGCATGACCCGCTTGGGCAGCACGCCGCCGAGCGCCGCGCGGCGCTCCTTCATGTACTCGATCTCGGGGTCGTTCTCGCCCGGGTGGAAGTACGGGGGCAGGTCGCCCTCGAGCGCCGAGTCGGGGATCGGCAGGTAGAGCCGGTCGCGGAACTCCTTGAGCTCGGCCTTGGTGAGCTTCTTCATCTGGTGCGTGGCGTTGCGCGCCTCGAAGTCCTTGCCCAGCGTCCAGCCCTTGATGGTCTGGGCGAGGATCACGGTCGGCTGGCCGACGTGCTCGCGGGCCGCCTTGAACGCCGCGTAGACCTTGCGGTAGTCGTGGCCGCCGCGCGACAGCTTGCGAATGTCGTCGTCGGTCAGGTGCTCGACCATCTTGCGCAGCCGCGGGTCACCGCCGAAGAAGTGCTCGCGGATGTACTCGCCGGACTCGACCGAGTAGGTCTGGAACTGGCCGTCGGGCGTGGTGTTCATCTGGTTGACCAGCACCCCGTCGACGTCGGCCGCCAGCAGCGGGTCCCAGTCGCGGCCCCAGACGACCTTGATGACGTTCCAGCCGGCGCCGCGGAAGTAGGACTCCAGCTCCTGGATGATCTTGCCGTTGCCGCGCACCGGGCCGTCGAGCCGCTGCAGGTTGCAGTTGATCACGAACGTGAGGTTGTCGAGCTCCTCGCGGGCGGCCAGGCCGATGGCGCCGAGCGACTCCGGCTCGTCCATCTCGCCGTCGCCGAGGAACGCCCACACGTGGCTGCGGCTCGTGTCCTTGATCTGCCGGTTGAACAGGTAGCGGTTGAACCGCGCCTGGTAGATCGCGCTGATCGGACCCAGGCCCATGGAGACCGTCGGGAACTCCCAGAAGTCCGGCATGAGCCGCGGGTGCGGGTAGGAGGGCAGACCGTGGAAGCCGTGCGACAGCTCCTGGCGGAACGCGTCGAGCTGGGCCTCGTTGAGCCGGCCTTCGAGGTAGGCGCGGGCGTAGATGCCGGGCGCCGCGTGCCCCTGGAAGTAGACCTGGTCGCCCGACTCGCCGTGGTCCTTGCCGCGGAAGAAGTGGTTGAAGCCCACCTCGTAGAGCGAGGCGGCCGAGGCGTAGGTGGCGATGTGGCCACCCACGTTGGTGCGGGCGTTGGCCCTCGACACCATGATGGCCGCGTTCCAGCGGATGTAGGCGCGGATGCGCCGCTCCACGTGCTCGTCACCGGGGAACCACGGCTCGCGCTCCGGCGGGATCGTGTTGATGTAGTCGGTGCTGCGCAGGCCCGGCACGCCGACCTGGTGCTCGCGCGCTCGTTCGAGCATGCGGAGCATGAGATAGCGGGCCCTGGTGCGGCCCTCGGTCTTGACCACGTTGTCGAGCGACTCGAGCCACTCGTTGGTCTCGCTGGGGTCGACATCAGGCAGCTGGCTGGGTAGGCCGTCGCTGATGATCGAGAATCGCTGGCGTCCGGAAGCCACTGGGTCTCGCCTTCCGAGATGGACTGATGTCTGGTCTGGGTCGCCTTCCATCCTGGTCGCTAGCCGTAGAAAACGCATCTCTACTCGCCGGTAACCAGAGTGTCCCTGCTGGCAGGGACCTCTCCGATGGCCTAGACCACCGATGGTAGGACGAATCGCCACCAAAGGTTACATCGCATGGCTATTTTAACAAGACCGGAAAACGAACGAAAATTCGCGCGAAGCCGAACCCGGCGTGCCGGGCGGCTCTTCCCCCTTCGAGAGCCTCCCCCGGACAGCGGAGCTTCTCACCCGCACGAGCCGGGCGAGTCTAGCCACCCACCCCCGGGCGCGCCCCCGCAGGGTCGCGTCAGCTCTCCAAAGGGCCTGATCAAGGGGTACGACGCCCTCCCGGAGGGCGTGGACGGCGGCCTGAGCGTGATCGGCCACGCCGAGATCGGCCAGGACACCGGAGACGTGCGACTTGACCGTCTCCTTGACGATCTCGGCGTTGGACCGCCCCACGCGCTCAGCCGTACCTCGATCCTGGAGGGGCTCGCGCGCTTGACCGCGTCGCCGAAACGCCACATCCGCGCAGCGTAACGTTCCGGTCATCGTTCTTCCTTCCCCTCTCGGGGGAGCAAAAGTTGCGAATTGGTCTTTTCGTTGGGCGTTCGGCGTACCAATCTGGGAGGTATGAAGGCAGCGGTAGGCGACCGGCTCCTGGTGCACGCGAATACCGTTGGCGAAAGGGACCGGATCGGTGTGATCATGGAGGTCCAAGGCTCGAACGGCGGGCCTCCCTACATGGTGAGGTTCGATGACGGGCACAACCGGCTGGTTTTCCCCGGCCCGGATGCAGTCGTCGTACCTAAGTAAGATTTATCCGTGAGATCAGAAATCATCTCTGTGGCCACGGGTTCACGAGAGACCGTGCACGACATCACGGCCGAATGCGCCGAGTTCGTGCGCGCTCAGGGCGAAGACGGGTTGCTGCATGTTTTCGTGCCGCACGCGACCGCCGGGGTCGCGCTGCTCGAGCTGGGTTCGGGCAGCGACGACGACCTGGTCGCGGCGCTGCGTGAGCTGCTGCCCGCCGACGACCGCTGGCGTCATGCGCACGGCTCGCTTGGTCACGGGAGGTCACACGTCATGCCGGCGCTGATCCCGCCGTATGCGACGATCCCCGTACTGGGCGGGCGAATGGCGCTCGGCACCTGGCAATCGGTCGCACTCGTGGACCTCAACGTCGACAACCCGCAACGCCAGGTTCGCCTGTCGTTTTTGTCTGATTGATTCTGGCCGACTACGGCCGTACCCGTGGCGACCGTTGACGACTGAGGGTCACAGCGTGTGGACTGTGCCGAAGCGATAACCGCATAAGCGGGGCCACTCAAGCAGGAGGGATAAACGTGAGCGCGACCGCGGGTCAGGCGCAGGGCGAGCGCGGCCTGGCCGAACGACTCGGCCTCAAGCCGGGTCAGGTGGTGCAGGAGATCGGTTGGGACGAGGACGTCGACGACGAGCTTCGCGACTCCATCGAGGACCTGACCGGCAACGAGCTGCTGGATGAGGAGAGCGACGACGTCGTCGACGTGGTGCTGCTGTGGTGGCGCGACGGCGACGGGGACCTCTTCGACGCTCTGACCAATGCCATGCGAGCACTCGCCGAAGGCGGCCAGATCTGGCTGCTGACTCCCAAGGCCGGGCGCGATGGCCACGTGGAGCCGAGCGACATCGGGGAGGATGCCGCTACCGCGGGTCTTTCGCAGACCAGCAGCATCTCGGCCGCACCCGACTGGTCAGGGACCAGGCTCGTGGCGCCCAAGGGCCGTCGGTAGGGAGCCCGAGCGCCTGCCATGCGGCAGGATGAGGCTTATGAGCGCACATCCTGCCGAGGTCGGCGCCCTGGCTCCGGGTTTCCAGCTGCAGGACCAGCACGGCACTCCGGTGAGCTTGACTCAGTTCCGGGGCAGGAAGGTCGTGCTGGTCTTCTATCCGCTTGCCTTCAGCGGAATCTGTGGAGGCGAGCTGTCCGCGCTGCGCGACCATCCTCTCGACGCGCAGGTGCTGACCGTCTCGGTCGACTCGATGTTCGCTCTGCGTGCCTGGGCGGATCGCGAGGGTTACGCGTTCCCGCTGCTCTCTGATTTCTGGCCACACGGACAGGTCGCCCAGGCGTACGGTGTGTTCGATGAGGCGAAGGGGCTCGCGCTGCGGGGGACCTTCATCATCGACGGCGAGGGCGTGATCCGGTGGTCGGTGGTCAATCCGATCTCCGCCGCACGCGACGTCGCCGACTACGTCAAGGCACTCGCCGATATTCGATGACCTCGGAGGGGAACGATGCCCTGCTACCGCTGCGGGGCCCGGCAGACGGATCCGGTACGCGGCGCCAGCCCGTGGCAGCGCGGGGTGCGCGATGAGTCGCAGGTGCTCATCTGCCCGGACTGTCAACGGCTGCGCGACCTCGACCTGGACTCCTGCTCTACGTGCCGGTCCACCGCGCTGATCTGCCGGCTGGGTGAGGTGGAGTGCCGCTCGTGCGGCGCGGTGTGGATGGCGCGTTCCGCAGACGGGCTCACCGGGGCGGTGGCGCCACCGCCGCCCGGCCTCTCGGCGGAGGTGGAGGCGGCACTCAACCGCGTCCTCGGCAGGGCCTGAGGGATCGACGCTTTACGCGTGCCGCTGGCCCGTACTTCCGCATGCCGCGGCGAGGACGGGCGTCGGCCGTGTACGCCACACTCCGGGGTGACTTTCCAGACATGTACTGAGCTGCGCTATCGTCTCCTTCCGTGTCCGCTAAGAGTTCGTTCGTCGTCGCGCTCGACGTCGGTGGCACGTCCATGAAGGGCGGCCTGGTCAGCGAGTCCGGCGCGGTCCTGCTGAGCGAGCGGCGTCAGACGCCCCGAGAAGAGGGCCCGGAGGCGGTCGTCACCGCCGTCTCCGGCTTCATCAGCCACCTGGCCGCCTCGGGTGACGGCACCCCGGCCGGCGTGGGCCTGGCGGTCCCCGGCCTGGTGTCAGAGAACGCCGCCGTCTACGCCACGAACCTGGGCTGGCGAGACGTCCCCGCCACGGACTTCACCACCCTGGACATCCCGGTGATGCTGGGCCACGACGTACGCACCGGCGGCCTCGCGGAGAGCGTTCTCGGCGCGGGCAGGGGGCTGACGGACTTCCTGTTCCTCCCCATCGGCACGGGCATCGCCGGCGCCTCGATCGTCCGCGGCGAGCCGTACGGCGGCTCATCTGGCTGGGCCGGCGAGATCGGCCACACCCCGGTCTTCCCGGACGGCGAACAGTGCGCGTGCGGCCAGTTCGGCTGCCTGGAGACGTACGCCTCGGCGGCCTCGGTGGGCCGCCGCTACAGCCAGCGGGCGGGCGTGGAGGGCGTCAAGGCGGAACAGGTGGTCTCCTCGGACGACCCGATCGCCATCGAGGTCTGGGACGAGGCCGTGGAGGCCCTGTCGCTGGCGCTGGCCACGTACACGCTGCTCCTGGATCCCTCGCTGATCGTCCTCGGCGGCGGCCTCGCCGAGGCCGGCCCCGCCCTCTTCGACCCGGTACGCACGCGTCTCGTCAAGCGCCTGGCCTTCCGCGCGGCACCCCCGCTGGTGCCGGCGGCACTGGGCGTGGACGCCGGCATGCTCGGCGCGGCCCTGCTGGGCTGGCGCGCGGCCGGACGACCCGACCTCGGCCCCGGGTGGACGGTGGATGTGCGGTCGGCGCCGTTGGTGTCGTAAGGTGTAGTGCCGATCAGGGGCGGTTAGCTCAGCGGTAGAGCACTCGCCTTACAAGCGAGGGGTCACTGGTTCGAACCCAGTACCGCCCACCTGTGCCAGAAGAAGTGGCTTCGCCGCGCCGAGGTTTATACGTCTCCGGTCGCGGCCCCGAGTGTCCACAAGGCTGCCATAGGAAGAGCCCGCAGTCTCTCGCCGAAAGCCAGCGCCTGTTCTCCGGTATAGAGCACGAAGCCGGCGCGGAATCTTGCTCCGAGTCGGTCGGCCAGGTGGCGCAGGCCGCGGAAATCGTCGCTTCGCACGGTTTCCGCCGCCTTTATCTCGACCCCGATCACTTCGCCGGACGCGTGCTCCAAGACGATGTCCACCTCAACTTTGTCGCGGTCTCGGTAGTGGAACAGCTGGACGGGCTCGTTCGCCCAGGTGAGCTGACGTGCCACCTCGCCGGTCGCGAAATTTTCGAGCAGGGGACCAATGGGGGCTGTGACATCTCTGGCACGTTCGGATGACATGCCGACGAGGCGGCCGCCTAGTCCACTGTCTGTGACGATCAGTTTGGGGGTGGAGATGGCGCGGCGGGTGAGATTCGAGGACCAGGCCGGTATCCGCTTGATGACGAAGACCAGCTCCAGAAGGTCCAGGTATCGGGCGAGTGTCATCCGGGGGAGACCCACGTCGCCGGAAATCGACTGGACCACCGCCAATCCGCCCATGCGGGCGGCGATGACGCTCAAAAGCCTGCGCATCTCTGCCGGACGTTCGATGTCGGAGATCTGGCGCACGTCCCGGGTTATCAGATCGGTGATGTACGAGTCGAAGAACCTGTTCCGCCTGCGTCCCGGGTCCCGTCGAACCGCCTCCGGGTAGCCGCCGCGCAACGCTCTGTCAACGTAGTCGTGCTTACGGAGGGAACAGGAACGCATTGAGGCGTCGAGATCCTGTGTGAAGACGCAGTCCACGAATCCGTCCGGAGCATCGTCGATCTCGCCCTGGGAGAGTGGCCACAGCTCGATGGTCTCCGTTCGGCCGGGCAGGGCGTCTGGGAGGTCGCGTAGCCCCAGCAGGCGCGCGGAGCCGGTGAGGAGGTAGCGGCCCGGGCGCGGATCTCGGTCGACTTCGCGCTTGATCGGCAGGAGTAGTTGAGGGGCACGCTGGATCTCGTCGATCAGCAGAAGTCCGTCGTGCCGGACGAAGGCGACGGGATCCTCCTCGGCCGCGGCCAAGGTCGCCGGATCGTCCAGGTAGAGCTGGCGAGCGTTGTCCGCCTGGTTGACGATCAGGCCTGCCAGCGTGCTCTTGCCGACTTGCCGGGCACCGTTCACGACGACCACGCGGGTGTCCGCCAGTGCTTCGCGCGTCATGGCCTGGGTGCGGCGCGGGTACAGAGAAGTCTGCGTCACGATCCCGCAGGTTATCGCAGATAGAGCCCTTCGGTGGGCGTTCTGCCGGAACACTCATGGGCGTTCTGCCGAAGGTTATCTGGGCGTTCTGCCGGAAAACGATGGGCGCTCTGCCGTGTGACGACTTCTTCGCAAAAAGACCGCCGTGTGTGATCCATGGGACTCCGTGTGCGGTCCTCTGCTGGAGTGCTCGACCCGCCCTCTCCAGACTGCCGCCACCGTCTCGCTGAGTGACTATTTGAGTGACAACGGCCCGGGACGCGTGCGGACAGCCGAGGACCTGGGTGGAACGTTCGCCGAGGAGGCCCTGAACGACCTGAGATCCCCGCTTCTCCTGGCGTGCCTTACAAGCGAGGGGTCACTGGTTCGAACCCAGTACCGCCCACCTACAAGTACAGTCCTCACCCCAAGGTCATGGAATTCGCCTTGGAACGAAATGGGGACGATCTTGAAAGTCCTGAGATGCGACCAGACGGAGGTTTCTCAAGTCTTTCGGGGGCAACGGGTTTCACGTCGCCGAGTTGGAGGCTGAGGAGCTTCCACGTATGGCCGAACTCGTCGAGTCGCCTACGACCGCCCCGGCATACACCCCAACCCGCCGACCATGCAGGCACCGCCGCGCAGAGCGGTCGCCACCCTTCATTTCGCCGGCAACTCGTCGACCGTTTGCACGCCGCGCTCCAGCACCGCGGTGTAGATGTCCGAACCGCCGATCGTGTTCGGGTAGTCCGGGCACTCGTGCTTCAGCCGCAGGATCGTCAGGCGTTGGTCATCGCTTGCCGCACGCAACCGCAGTGCGTCGGGGACGTGCGGCCGCTCGACGACATGCAGCCAGAACGTCAGGTCGACCTTCCAGACATCGTTGACTCGCAGTACGGCGTAGAAGCGCTCGTCCGTGAGTCGCGGAGTCGGCCGGCGGTCGCCTCGTTCGTCGCGGAAGTCCACAGCAAACAACTCGGCGCGTTCGGCGAGGGTTGCCAAGCCGGTGAGGACGTGGACCGCGGTGGCGTCCGGGGCGTCGAACATGACGTCGAGGTCGCGGAGAACCATCAGGCCGGACAGCGCGCTGCCGATCACCTGGGCACGCCAGGGGAACGCGGTCGGCAGGTCCAGTTGGTCGAGGAGTTGGTTGGCCTCGGCTTGCAGGACCTGGGCGTGTTCGGCCAGCGACATGGACAGACCGTAGGAGACAGTCAACGGGCAGCACCAGTGGTTTTCCGGGGACGATCACCTCGCCTCCTGGGCGACGGCGGCGGGAAGACTTCCAAGGCGGTCCGAACCGGGCCGCAGGTCACCGAAACCGGTGGCCCTTCCGTTTACGGCTGGACGGCACGGCGCGGCGACCGGAGCCGTTCTCTGCGGGTTTCCGCGCCTGCCGCGGTGCCGGTTTCTCCGCTGGGGAGGCGGGGGTACGGCCCCGCGAGCTGTTCACTGTCCGGCCGCGGACGATGCCGATGAAATCTTCCACCAGGTCAGTTGTCGCGTCCGTGGGCCAGGCCAGCGCGACCTGAGACTGCGGCACGTCCGGCACCGGCCGGTAAGTGAGATCCCTGCGGTGGTGGAGGCGTGCCAGCGACTGCGGAACCAGGAGAAGCCCGGTGCCGGCCGCTACCAGCCCGACCGCGTCCGCCGTTGTGGCCGGGCGGGTGAACGCGGGCAGTCCGGGCCGGACCGTCCATTCGATGGTGTCGTCCAGAGGATGGAACACCGTGTCGTCGGCCAGGTCGGCGACGGCCACCTCGTCGGCGGCGGCCACCGCGTGGTCCTTGGGCGCCACGACCACCGTGGTCTCCACGTAGAGGGGAATCACGCTGAGCCCGTCGCGGTCGACCGGCAGCCTGACGAATCCGGCGTCGGCGCCGCCATCCCGCAGGAGTCCCACCGCCTCGGCGGCGGGAACCGCGACCAGGGTAACCGGCACGCCCGGCATCCTCTCGGTCCAGACATCGACCCATTTCGCGGGTGTCACCCCGGGCACGTACGCCAGCCGGAACACCTTGCCGGTCTCTCCATCAGTCACTTCCTCAGCGTACCGATGTCAGGTGAACCCGTTCAGACTGGCTACTCTTGGCGCCATGACCTCGCCCAAACCGAAGACCATCCAGACGATGAAGCCCGAGACCGCGGCCAAGAAGCTGGGTGTCCTCCTCTCGGCCACTCCCGCCGAGTTCCAGGCGGGTGTCGTCTCCAGGGACGAGCTGAACGAGTTGCAGTCGACGCCGCCCGCCTGGCTCGCTGACCTGCGCCGCAACGGCCCGCACCCCAAGCAGGTCATCGCCGCGAAGCTCGGGGTCTCCATTTCCGGCCTGACCAGAGGCGGGATCACCGTACCGCTCACCACCGCTGAGATCGATGCACTGAAAGCGGAGAACCCAGCGTGGCTGGAGCGCGAGCGGTCCGTCCAGGCCGAGACCCGCAAAGAAGCACTCCGCCTCAAGCAACGCTAGGCAGCGGGGCATGGCTGCCGCGCCCGTCGGCGGTGTGCCGGAGGGCCCCCTATCGGCCACCCGTACCGCAATGTACGATGTCGCCAGATAGTGGAGGGGAGTACTCCTTCGCGGCCACGTCGTCATTACGGTCCCGGCCATCTGGGACCCGGCGCGGTCGGTCCGCCTGAGAGCGCGGGCGGAGAAGACCTCCGACAGACGTACCAACGCCAAGTCGGAGGAGCACTATGCCCCCACCTATGTCCGTGCCCGCCTGGGTTTGGGCAGCGGCCCTCGCCACCCTGATCGCGCTCGTCCTGCTCGACCTGATCGTGGTGAACAGGAACCCGCACAGGATCACTGTGCGGGAAGCGACCAAATGGGTGGCCTTCTACATCGGCTGCGCCGTGCTCTTCGGCATCGGCGTCTGGATCTTCGCCGGAAGTGAGCACGCGGCCGGATTCGCGACCGGTTACATCACCGAATACTCACTGAGCGTCGACAACCTGTTCATCTTCATGATGATCATGGCGAATTTCGCGGTTCCAGCAGTTCACCAGCATCGGGTGCTGCTCATCGGAATCATGCTCGCCCTCGTCATGCGCGGCGTCTTCATCGGCCTCGGCGCGCAGGCCGTCCAGCATTTCAGCTGGATTTTCTGGCTGTTCGGCGGGATCCTCATCTACACCGCCTGGAAATTCGCGTTCAACCAGTCCGATGACGATGAGTACGACCCCAACGGGGGGATCGTCCGGCTGCTCCGCCGGGTGTTCCCAGTGACGGACGACTACCAGGGGTCGCGGCTCACGATCAAACGCGACGGGCGCCGCTGGCTGACCCCGATGTTCATCGTCATCGTGGCCATCGGCGGGGCCGACCTCGTCTTCGCGGTCGACTCCATCCCGGCGATCTTCGGTATCACGCAGGACGCTTTCCTGGTGTTCGCGGCCAACGCGTTCGCCCTGATGGGGCTGCGCCAGCTCTACTTCCTCCTCGGCGGGCTGGTGGAGAAGCTGGTCTACCTGTCGTACGGGCTCGCGTTCATCCTCGGCTTCATCGGCGTGAAACTGGTGCTGCACGCCCTGCACGAGAACGAGCTGCCGTTCATCAACGGCGGTGAGCACGTCGCCTGGGCCCCCGAGATCAACAACTGGGTGTCGCTCGGCGTCATCGTGTCGGTGCTCGCCATCACCACGGTGGCCAGCCTCATGAAGACCCGGCGTGGCGTGCGGGCGGACGACGGCGAGGCCGCTCCTGCGCACGCCGAGGAAGCCGGCAACGCGCCGCACTGACGCGGCGCCGCCTCCGGGCTGGTCCGCGGGATCACCCGCGGACCAGCCCGGAGGGCAGGCCGGTGTCCGGGAATGATCCCGGGGACCGTCATGCGCGGCGGTCAGGGGACGATCAGTGGTTCGCCGTTGGCGAGGACGTTCTTGAGCACCAGGTTCTCGACGTGCTCGGCCACGCTCGGCGTCGCGGTGGTGCCGAAGTCCACGTCGGTCAGCGTGACCCCGCGGATCGGCGCGTCGGCGTAACCGCGCAGGTTGAGTGCCCGGTTGGCGGTCCGTACAGTCACGTCGCGCACGTCGATCCCGCCCACCACGGGGTTGAAGCCGTGCCCGGGACCCTCCTCGTAGTGGAAGTTGATGTCGATGACCGAGCCGCCGACCTGACCGATCTCGACGTCCCTGGCGTAGAAGCCGTCGATGAACCCGCCGCGCACGGAGTTCGTCTTGAAGCGCAGCGCGATGTCCAGGTTGGGGCTGGACATCGTGCAGTCCCTGATGAAGACCTCGCGCACGCCGCCGGACATCTCGCTGCCGATCGTCATGCCGCCGTGCCCGTCGCGGAAGGTGCAGTCCTCGACGAGGATGTACTCGCTGGGCACGTTCACCCGGCGGCCGTCCGCGTTGCGTCCCGACTTGATCGCGATGCAGTCGTCGCCGGTGTCGAACGTGCAGCCGCGGATCACCACCATCCGGCTGGACTCGGGGTTGCAGCCGTCGTTGTTCGGGCCGTGCGTCTCGACCATGACGTTCCGCACGAGTACGTTCTCCGACAGTGTCGGGTGGATCTCCCACATCGGCGAGTTGACGATGGTGACGCCCTCGATCAACACGTTCTCGCACCGGTAGGGCTCGATGAAGGACGGGCGCAGGAAACCGCCCTCGCCGTACACCCGCCGCTTGACCGCCACCCCCTGCTCAGCCTGGGCGAACAGCGCGGCCCTGGCGCCGGCCTGGTGCGGCTCGCCCGGCTCCCAGCCGTGGTCGCCCGACCCCTTCCACGGCCACCAGTGATCGTCGTCCGCCTGCCCGTCGAGCACGCCGGACCCGGTCACCGCGATGTTCCGCTGCCCGTACGCGTAGATCAGCGGGGAGTAGTTGTAGAGCTCGACGCCCTCGAACCTGGTCAGCACCACCGGGAGGTAAGCCTTCGGCTCGGTGCTGAACAGCAGCCTGGCACCCTCGGTGACGTGCAGGTCCACGTTGCTCAGCAGGTGGACGGCACCGGTCGCGAACCGTCCTTCCGGCACGTCCACATGCCCGCCGCCCGCCTCGTGACAGGCCCTGATCGCGGAACGGATGGCCGCCGTGCAGTCCGTCACCCCGTCGCCGACGGCGCCGTGGTCCCTGATGTCGAACCGGCGCCGCGGAAACCTCGGCCCGCGCACCTTCGCCGCGACGTGGTTGGCCCGCGCCCACGGATCGCCTCCCACCAGTGGATCGGGTACGGCATGCGCGTTGAGAACAGGGACGGCGAAGGCGGACATCGCCATGGCACGCATGGCGTCGCGGCGGCTTAACATGGGCGGCTCCCTCCTGGAACGACACCCGGATGATAAGCCAACCAGTTGCAGTGATCTAGGGGCATCCGGGCACATCACGCCAGGATCGAGGCTGCAACCGCTTGCACATTTATGCCGTGCCCTGGGTCCAGTCCAGGAGGCGGTCTAGGGGCCAGGTGTTGACGACGCGGTCCGCCTCGATCCCGCAGCGGGCCGCCCGCTCGCACCCGTACCGCTGCCAGTCGAGCTGCCCCGGCGCGTGCGCGTCCGAGTCGACGGCGAACAGGCACCCCATCTCGTACGCCAGCCGCATCAGCCGCTTCGGCGGATCCAGCCGATCGGGCCGGGAGTTGACCTCCACCGCGACCCCGAACCTGCGGCAGGCCTCGAAGACCAGCTCGGCCTCGAAGGACGACTCCGGGCGGCGTTCCCCGCGTCGCCCGCCGGCCCGTACCACCCGGCCCGTGCAGTGACCGAGCACGTCGACGAGCGGGTCGGCGACGGCGGTGACCATCCGGCGGGTCATCTCCTCGCCGGGCATGCGCAGCTCGGAGTGCACGCTGGCGACCACCACGTCCAGCCGCTCCAGCAGCGCGGGCTCCTGGTCGAGCGAGCCGTCCTTGTTGATGTCCACCTCGATCCCGGTCAGGATCCTGAACGGGGCCAGCCCCTCGTTCAGCTTGGCCACCACGTCGAGCTGCCGTTCGAGCCGCTCGGCCGGCAGGCCCTTGGCGATACTGAGGCGGGGCGAGTGGTCGGTGAGCGCCCAGTACTCGTGGCCGAGGCCGATGGCCGCCTCCGCCATCTCCTCGATCGGCGAGCCGCCGTCCGACCAGTCGGAGTGGCTGTGCAGGTCGCCCTTCAGCGCGGTCCGCAGGGCGGCGGTCTCCGCGTCGAGCTCGACCCCGGCGGTTGCCCGCATTCTGCGCAAGTAAGTAGGAACCTGCCCATCGAGGCTTTCGTTTATCACAAGGGCGGTGACCTTACCGATGCCGGGCAGGTCGCCGAGTCCGCCGGTGCGGGACAACCGCACGAGCTCGTCCCGGGGGAGGTCGGCGACGATCGCGGCGGCACGGCGGAAGGCACGCACGCGGTACGTGGGCTCGCCGGCGCGCTCGAGCAGGAAGGCGATCTCGCGCAACGCCTCAACCGGTTCCATGCGTCATTCATACCCAAGCACCACACAACAGACAGTCATTACTCATTGAATCAAGACGAAAGCCACCGGTAGGCTGATCGGCCCATGAAAGCAGGATCTTGATGGCACAACCGCCGAATCCTCACCAAACGCCTCCCAAACGTCCGCGCAAAGCGTCCAAGGCCATTCCGCTGACCGTCCTCGGCGTCCTGTCCGTGATGCTGGTCGGCTACTGCGCGGCCGTGCAGGACGACGACGACGTCACCGCCGACTGCGTCATCCAGCAGGACGACGGCACGTACGAGGTCGTGGACGACGACTACTGCGACGACGACGGCCGTAGCTCGGGGATCTACGCCGGCTCGCGTGGGGCGTACTTGTGGTATTACGGCGGCACCCGAGTCGGCAACCGCGTCCGGGGCGGCACCACGTACCGGCCCTCCGACGTGAACATCACCAGCCGCAGCGGGAAAGAGATCCAGCGCGGCGGCTTCGGCTTCGGCAACCGGGGCGGCGGGGGCTGACGTGCGCCGGGAACATGGCACTCCCAGGAGCGGCTGGGAGAAGACGATCGAGGGGCAGGGCCTGGCCTACCACCGGGCCGCCCACCCCGAGGGCCTGAGCAGGCCCTACTGGGACGAGTCCGTCCACTACGTCTTCTCGATGGCCGAGGTCGAGGCGCTGGAGGAGCAGGTCGAGGAGCTGCACGACATGTGCCTGCGGGCCGTCGAGCACGTGATCTCGGCCCGCCGCTTCGCGGACTTCGCCATCCCCGAGTGGGCCTGGGACGAGGTGGCGCGCTCGTGGGAGCGGCGCGACTCGCACCTGTACGCCCGCTTCGACCTGCGCTACGACGGCACGGGCCCGGCCAGGCTGCTGGAGTACAACGCCGACACGCCCACCTCGCTGGTGGAGTCGTCGGTGGTGCAGTGGTTCTGGCTGCAGGACGCGTATCCGGGCGACGACCAGTGGAACTCCCTGCACGAGCGGCTCATCGACCGCTGGCGCGAGCTGCGGCTGCCTCCCGGGCCCACGCACTTCGCGTTCACGAACATGGACGAGACCGGCGAGGAGGCCATGACGGTCGCGTACCTGCAGGAGACCGCGGAACAGGCGGGGCTGCGGACGATCTCGATCGCCATGGAGGACATCGGCTGGGACGCGCTCAACCGGCGCTTCGCCGACCTGAACGAGCAGGTGATCCGCTCGGTGTTCAAGCTCTATCCGTGGGAGTGGATGCTGGCCGACCAGTTCGGGCGGCACGCGGTACGGCACGGCACCTGGATCGAGCCGCTGTGGAAGACCCTGCTGTCGAACAAGGCGCTGCTGGCCATCCTGTGGGAGCTCTACCCGGGGCATCCCAGCCTGCTGCCCGCCTACCTCGACGGGCCGCGCGAGCTGACGTCGTACATCGCCAAGCCACTGCTCGGCAGGGAGGGTGCCTCCATGCGCATCGTCACCCCAGAAGGCACGCAGGAGACACCCGGCGAGTACGGCAAGGAGGGCTACGTCTTCCAGGGCTTCGAGGCCCTGCCCGTGTTCGAGGGCCAGCGGCCGGTGCTCGGCGCCTGGATGGTCGCCGACGAGGCCGCCGGGCTCGGCATCAGGGAGACGACCGGCTTCATCACCGATGACACCTCCTCGTTCGTCCCGCACCGCATCGCCGAATGAACGACCGAACCTTCCGCACACTCCGTGATTGGAACTGACGTGACCCTGCTCGAATTTCTGGCCCGCGGCGCCGGAGCCATCGCCGCCTACGCGGCCGTCGGCGTGATCCTGATGATCGTCGGCTTCTACGTGATCGACTGGGCCACCCCGGGCAGGCTGAGCGAGATCATCCGTACCGAACGCAACCCGAACGCCACCCTGCTGACCACCTCCGCCCTGGCCGCCGTCGGCCTCATCGTGGCGGCCTCCATCTGGGCCGCCGGCGGCCGGCTCGCCGAGGGACTCGCGGCCACGGCGGTGTTCGGCCTGGTGGGCATCGTGGTGCAGACCGTGGCGATGCTGGTCTTCGACCGCATCGTCGGCATATCCGTACGCGACCTCATCAAGGAGAAGGAGTTGCAGCCCGGCTCCCGCCTGCTGGCCGTCACGCATCTGGCGATCGGAGTCATCACCGCCGTCGCGGTCATCTGAACCGACCTGGCACTCTAGGAGGCGTGACAGACCGGACCCGGGAGGACACCACGCGCAGGCTCGAGCGGGCCATGGGCTCGCTCGGCACGGCGGCGATGGCCCGCATGGACGACCAGTTGCCGTGGTTCCGCGCGCTCAGCGCCGAGGACCGGTCCTGGGTGGGACTCGTCGCCCAGGCGGGCATCGCGGCGTTCGTCGAGTGGTTCCAGCACGCGGGCAACGATCGGCCGACTCCCAGCATCGAGTTCTTCGGCACGGCTCCCCGCGAGCTCAAGCGCTCGATCTCACTCCAGCAGACCGTCGACATCGTCAGGGTCGTGGTGGAGGTGGTGGAGGCGCAGACCCACGAGCTGGCCGCGCCGGGCGGCGAGGACCAGCTCCAGCAGGCCATGCTGCGCTACACGCGCGACGTGGCCTTCGCCGCCGCCCACGTCTACGCCCGTGAGGCCGAGGCAAGAGGCTCGTGGGACGCCAGGCTCGAGGCGCTGATCGTGGACGCCCTCGTACGCGGGGAGGTGGACGACGGCCTGCACTCCTGGGCCGCCGCGCTCGGCTGGACCTCCTCCCCCGTCGTCGTCATCGCCGGGCACGCCCCTGACGACGATCCGCGCTCGGTCATCGACGGACTGCGCGAGAAGGGCCGCCGCATCGGCATGGACCTGCTGGCCGGCGTACAGGCCGACCGGCTGATCGTGATCGTCGGCGGCGCCGGCAGCGTCAACGACGCGGCCAAGCAGGTGGTGGCCCGCTTCGGCGTGGGACCCATCGTGATCGGGCCCGAGGTGCCCGACCTGCACGCCGCCGCCAGGTCCGCCCGGGCGGCGCTCGCCGGGCTGAAGGCGTCCTGCGGGTGGCCCGACGCGCCCCGGCCCGTGCACGCCGAGGACCTGCTGGCCGAGCGGGCGCTCGACGGCGACACCGACGCCAGGGAGCAGCTCATCGAGAACGTCTACCTGCCCCTCGCGGGCACGCCTCTGCTGGACACGCTGGCGACGTACCTGGAGCAGGGGACCTCGCTGGAGGCGACGGCGCGGCTGCTGTTCGTGCACCCCAACACCGTTCGCTACCGCCTCAAGAAAATCACGGAGCTGACCGGATACCAGCCGACGGAGGGCAGGTCGGCCTTCACCCTGCAGGTCGGCCTCATCCTGGGCCGCCTCTCAGAAAGTGCCGTAACTTGGCGTGCCCTAACGTAATGACGCCGAAATCCCCACTGTAGGATTCCTACAATTCACCTAGGACAAAGTTCGTACGGATCTCCATCCGCGTGTCGGACTTCTACAGGGCATGGTGGTTTTGTGCTTGTACTCGTCGCTCCGGGCCAAGGTGCCCAATCCCCAGGTTTCCTGAGCGCCTGGCTCGAGTTGCCCGGCCTGGCCGAGCGGCTCGGCGCCTGGTCCGAAGTCGTCGGGATCGATCTGATCGCCCACGGGACGACCGCCGGCGCGGACGAGATCCGTGACACAGCCGTCGCCCAGCCTCTCCTCGTGGCCGCCGCACTGGCCTCGGCTGAGGCACTCGGCGTGACCCCTGACCTGCTCGCGGGCCACAGCGTCGGCGAGTTCGCCGCCGCCGCCCTGGCCCGGGTCCTCACCCACGAGCAGGCCCTCACCCTCGTACGCGAGCGCGCCCAGGCCATGGCCAAGGCCGCCGCCGTCACCGAGACCAGCATGATGGCCGTGCTCGGCGGCGACGAGGACGAGGTCCTCGCCGGCATCGAGCGGCACGGTCTCACGCCCGCCAACCGCAACGGCGCCGGCCAGATCGTGGTCGGGGGCACGAAAGAGCAGCTGACCGCGTTCAAGGAAGACGCGCCGGCCCGCGCCCGCATGATCTCGTTGTCCGTGGCCGGCGCGTTCCACACCGTCCACATGGCGCCGGCCGTGGAGAGCCTGCGCGAGGCCGCCAGGAACGTCGTTCCCGCCGATCCCCGCGTCACGCTGCTGTCCAACGCCGACGGCCGGCCGGTCGCCACCGGCGCCGCCTTCGTCGAGCTGCTGGTCAAACAGGTCAGCAGCCCCGTCAGGTGGGACGCCTGCACGGAGACCATGACCGAGCTCGGCGTCACCGGCATGATCGAGCTGCTGCCCGGCGGCACGCTGACCGGCCTGGCCAGGCGGGGCATGCGCGGCGTGCGGACGGTGGCGCTCAAGACCCCCGACGACCTCGACGCGGCCAGGGAGCTGATCAAGTGAGGATCCCCGACATCGCCCCAGGCGGCAAGGTGCTCGCCTTCGGCCACTATCAGCCGTCCAACGTCGTCACCAACGACGACCTGGCCAAGACCATGGACACCAACGACGAGTGGATCCAGTCGCGCGTCGGCATCAAGGAGCGCCGGGTCGCCGCGCACGGCGAGTCCCTCGAGGACATGGCCACCATGGCCGGCGGCAAGGCGCTGGCCGCGAGCGGCCTGTCCCCCGACGACGTCGACCTGGTGATCGTCGCCACCTGCACGCTCGAGTCGCAGATCCCCAACGCCTCCGCCGTCGTCGCGCACCGCCTCGGCATCACCTCGCCCGGCGCGTTCGACGTCAACGCCGCCTGCGCGGGATTCTGCTACGCGCTCGGCACCGCCGATTCCGCCGTCCGCACGGGCTCGGCCAGAAACGTGCTGGTCATCGGCGCGGAGAAGCTGTCGCAGTGGCTCGACTGGACCGACAGGTCCACCGCCGTGATCTTCGCCGACGGCGCCGGAGCCGCGGTGGTGGGCCCCTCGGACACGCCGGGCATAGGCCCAGTCGTCTGGGGCAGCTCGGGCGACAAGTCCGACGCGATCAGCATCAAGGACCGCACCGACTTCCTCCGCCAGGAGGGCCAGACCGTGTTCCGCTGGGCCACCACCACGCTGCACCCGGTGGCGCTCGAAGCCTGCTCCAGGGCGGGCGTGGACCCTTCGGAGCTGGCGGCGTTCGTGCCCCACCAGGCCAACCTGCGCATCATCGAGGCCATCGCCCGTAAACTGGGCGCCGACCAGGCCGTCGTGGCGCGCGACATCGTCAACGCGGGCAACACCTCCGCCGCGTCCATCCCGCTCGCGCTCTCGCGCATGCTGGAGCGCGGCGAGGTCCGCTCGGGCGGTCTCGCACTCATCCTCGGCTTCGGCGCCGGCCTCACCTACGCGGGCCAAGTGATCGAAATTCCGTAGGACCCGGTACGGCACCGCCGTACCTCATCAGAGCTTGTACGGCGACGCCGTGCAGAACCAGGAAAACCAAAGGAGAAATAGCGAATGGCTGCCACCGAGCAGGACCTCCTCGAGGGCCTCGGCAAGATCATCAACGAGATCACCGGCATTCCGGTGGCCGAGGTGACTCCCGAGAAGAGCTTCGTGGACGACCTCGACATCGACTCCCTGTCCATGGTCGAGATCGCCGTGGCCGCCCAGGACGAGTTCGGCGTCGAGATCCCCGACGACCAGCTCAAGAACCTGAAGACGGTCAAGGACGTCCTCAACTACATCCAGGCCTGAAAACCTCATCCTGACCAGTAAGGAGCGCGAAAACGTGAGTGCGAACCGGGTACGTGTCGTCGTCACCGGGCTTGGCGCGACGACGCCCGTCGGTGGAGACGTCACCTCGACCTGGACGGCGCTCCTCGCCGGTCAGTCGGGTGTGGAGACCCTTACCACGGATTGGATCGACACCGTCCCCGTGCACTTCGCGGGGACGGCCGCGGTCGACCCGACCGAGGTGCTGCCGCGGCCGGAGGCCAGGCGCCTCGACCGCAGCGAGCAGTTCGCGCTGGTCGCCGCCAGGGAGGCCTGGCAGGACGCGGGCGCCCCCGAGGTGGCGCCCGAGCGGCTCGGCGTCGTGGTCTCCAGCGGCATCGGCGGCATCAACACCACGCTCTCCGCCTACGACACCTACAGGGAGCGCGGCTGGAACCGGTTGTCGCCCTTCACGGTGCCGATGCTCATGCCCAACGGCCCGGCCGCCTGGATCGGCCTCGACCTGGGCGCCCAGGCGGGCGTGCACGCCACGGTGTCGGCGTGCGCGTCCGGCGCCGAGGCCATCGGCTACGCGATGGACATGATCAGGGTCGGCCGCGCCGACATGGTGGTCGCCGGCGGCACCGAGGCCGCCATCCACGGGCTCAACATGGCCGCCTTCGCCGCCGCGCGGGCCATGTCCACCCGCAACGACGACCCGGCGGGCGCGTCCAGGCCCTGGGACCGCGACCGCGACGGCTTCGTGCTCGGCGAGGGCGCGGGCATCATCGTGCTCGAGTCAGAGGAGCACGCCAGGGCGCGCGGCGCGCGGATCTACGCCTACTGCGCGGGCGCCGGCTACTCCGCCGACGCCCACCACATCACCCAGCCCGAGCCCGAGGGCCGGGGCATCATCATGGCGATGACGCAGGCGCTCAACAACGCCGGCATCACGGGCCACGACGTCAAGCACGTCAACGCGCACGCCACCTCCACCCCCGCGGGGGACGTCGGCGAGGTGCAGGCGGTGGCCAAGGCCATCGGCACCCACCCGCTGGTCACCTCCACCAAGTCGATGACCGGGCACCTGCTCGGCGGCGCGGGCGGCATCGAGTCCGTCTTCACGATCAAGGCGCTCCAGGAGCGCATCGTCCCCGCCACGATCAACCTCGACAACGTCGACGACGGCATCGAGGTCGACCTCGTCCACGGCGCGAACCGCGCGTTGCCCGAAGGCGACATCGCCGCGGTCAACAACTCGTTCGGGTTCGGCGGCCACAACGTGACCGTCGTCTTCAAAGGGGCTTGAATGACCGTGCTCGACAACCGGGTGGTGACGCCCGGCTCCGATGAGGAGCCCGCTGATCCCCGCGATCCAGTCGTCCGCCTCACCGCGCTGCTCGACGAGGGCTCACCGCGGCTGATCACTCCTGAGGACAAGAGCGGCGTTCTGGCCGCCATGGGCCGCGTCGAAGGCGTCCCGGTCGTCGCCTTCTGCAGTGACGCCCGCTTCCAGGGCGGCGCGATGGGCGGCGAAGGTTGCGAGCACATCGTCCACGCCTACGACGTGGCCGTCCGCGAACGGGTGCCGGTCATCGGGATCTGGCACTCCGGCGGTGCGCGACTCGCCGAAGGCGTCGAGTCGCTGCACGCCGTCGGCCGGGTCTTCGCCGCCATGACCAAGGCGTCCGGCGTCGTGCCGCAGATCTCCGTGGTCGTCGGCCCCGCCGCCGGCGGCGCCGCGTACGGTCCCGCCCTGACCGACCTGGTCATCCTGGCCGACTCCGGCCGCATCTTCGTCACGGGCCCCGACGTGGTCCGCAGCGTCACCGGGGAAGACGTCGACAGCGCCGCCCTCGGCGGCCCCGAGCCGCACAGCAAGCGCAGCGGCGTCGTGCACATCGTCACCAAGAGCGAGACCGACGCCTACGTCAAGGCGCGCCAGCTCGCCACGCTCCTCGGCCACCAGGGCCGGGTGCGCGTGGGAGAAATCGGGGAAGTCGACTTCTCCACGTTGCTGCCCGAGTCCGCGCGCCGTGCCTACGACGTGAAGCCGCTGGTCAACGACCTGCTGGACGAGCCGGGCGTCGAGCTGCACCCGAAGTGGGCGCCCAACGTCGTCACGTCGCTCGGCCGCCTCGGTGGCCGGACGGTCGGTGTGATCGCCAACAACCCGATGCGGCTCGGCGGCTGCCTCGACGCCACGTCCGCCGAGAAGGCCGCTCGGTTCGTACGCATGTGTGATGCCTTCGGCGTTCCGCTGGTCGTCCTGGTGGATGTGCCGGGTTACCTGCCGGGCGTGGGGCAGGAGCACGACGGCGTAGTCCGGCGCGGGGCCAAGCTGCTGCACGCCTTCGCCGAGGCGTCGGTGCCGCGGATCACACTGGTCACGCGGAAGGCGTACGGCGGGGCCTACATCGCGATGAACTCCCGTGCGCTGGGCGCCACCAAGGTGTTCGCCTGGCCCACGACCGAGGTCGCGGTGATGGGCCCGGTGGCCGCGGTGCGCATTCTCAAGCGGCGCGAGCTGGCGGCCGCGCCCGAGGAGGAGCGGGCCGAGCTGGAGCAGCGGCTGGCGGAGGAGCACAAGAAGCTCGCCGGCGGGCTGTCCAGGGCGCGGGAGCTCGGCGTCATCGACGAGGTGATCGAGCCCCAGGAGACGCGCGGCGCGATCGCCAAGGTGCTCGCCCAGGCCACGCCGGCCAGGGGTGCTCACGGCAACATCCCGCTGTAGGTTTCCCACAAGTACTTCTGCGGAGGCCCCGCACCGAACCTTCGGTGCGGGGCCTGTCGCGTTCCTGGCCGACGGCCGGAGGGGGAGGTGGCGCCCGGTGAGGGGGTCAGACGGCGGCGTGGAGCCAGCGGACCGGCGCGCCGTCGCCGGCGTACCTGAACGGCTCCAGCTCCTCGTCCCACGGCCGGCCGAGCATCTTGTCCAGCTCGTCCTCCAGCACGCACCGGCCCTGGGCGGCCATCATCATCGCGGTCCTGAGCCGATCCTCGGGGATCATGATGTCACCCGCGGCGCCGATGACCGCCGTGAAGGCGCCGAGCGTCGGCGTGTAACAGTGCCGGGACCCGTCCACTCCTGGTGAGGCGTCCTCGGTGATCTCGAATCTGAGGCGCTGCCAGCCCATGAGCGACGAGGCGATGGCCGCCGCGATGCCCGCGCGACCCTCCCACTCCGCCTGCGACCGCACGACGTTGGGCGCGGCGGGTTGCGGAGTCCACGTCAGATCTACGGGCACGCCAAGGACACCCGCGACTGCCCATTCGATATGAGGGCACAGCGCGGGCTGAGCCGAGTGGACGTAAAGGACGCCACGAGCAGACACCGGACCTCCCGTTTCGGTACGAGGTGCGCCTTCCCCAACGGCCTCGCCCCGGGATGATCACAAGTGACTAGGGGAGAGACTACCGTCGGTCGCCATCCGGCACCAGTGGGGGGCCATACCAAGTTGGTGCGTGTGTCGCATGTGACAGCTCCGCCAGCCGGGAAAGATACCGGCTCATGGACATCCAATCTGTCGGCGCGGCGTTCATCCGGCCAGGTCAGGTACTCACCGACCGGTCGGCCCTGTCCGCCGCGGCACGCTGGACGCAGGCCGTATCCGAGGCGGACGGCGTGTGCGTCATCCACCTGGCGCCCGGCGCCGACCCCTGCGAGATCACCGCCGAACTTCGCGACCAGGGCCTGCGCGCGTCGCCGAACCACGTGCTCCGCGGCCAGCCCCTGTTCTTCGGCGGCCCCGCGTCCAGACCGTTCCCCACCCCGCCGATCCCGTTCAAGAAGAGCAGGTCCCGCTCGGACGTGGTGGTGGGGCTGCTCGACACCGGCGTGGCGAAACACCCCTGGTGGACGGGCAGCGACTGGTACGGACGGCTCGGCCCGGAGAGCTCCGACGCGCCGGAGGGCGCCCAGGCCGGGCACGGCACGTTCATCGCGGGCCTGCTGACCCGCCGGGCGCCGGGCGCGGCGCTGCAGGTGTGCCGGGTGCTCGACGGCGACGGCCTCACCGACGAGGCCACCGTCGTACGCGCGCTCCACCGCATGCTGGAGCGGCCGCCGCAGGTGCTCAACCTGTCCTTCGGCGGCCACACGTTCGACGACCGGCCACCGCCCCTGCTGTCCGACGCCCTCGGCGCGCTGACCGAGACGGTGACGGTGGCCTGCGCCGGCAACACCGGCTCCGACCGGCCGTTCTGGCCCGCCGCGCTGGCGTGCGCCGTGGGCGTGGCGGCCCTGGACGCCACGGAGCAGCACCGGGCGCCCTACTCGGGCTACGGCACCTGGGTCGACGCCTGCGCCCGCGGCGACTGGCTGGCCAGCAGTTTCCTCGACGCGGGCGACTTCGCCGGCTACGCGGCGTGGAGCGGCACGTCGTTCGCCGCGGCGCTGGTGGCCGGGGCCATCGCCGACGCGGCCAGGGACGAGCCGGCGAAGGAGGCGGCCGGCCGGCTCCTCGAGGGTGACGGCGCCCGGGAAATTCGCGATCTGGGAGTTCTCTTCCCGGCGAGTCTGTAGAGTTTACGCTCAGTCCCCGGTCAATCACGTCGAGGCATGATCGCCTCTCCGTGCCGGACGGAAGGAGGCCGCGTGCGAGATCCTCGCGATCCGGCGGAGCTGCTCGAAGCCGCGGCCGACGGCGACCGATCGGCCTGGGACGAGCTGGAGTCCAGGTTCGGGCCGCGCATGTGGGCCGTGGCCCGCGCCTGCGGCCTCGGCTCCTCGGACGCCGCGGACGCGGTCCAGGGCTCCTGGCTGCGCCTGCTCCAGCATCTCCACAGCATCAGGGATCCGTCGGGGGTGGGGGGCTGGCTCATGACGACCGTGCGCCGCGAAGCCCTCCTGCTCCTGCGGAAGGAGCTTCCCGGAGTGTCCTCCTTCGAGGTTGTCGAAGATCCCGACCCGGTGTCCGCCGTCCTCGAGACCGACGGCCGGAACCTGCTCTGGAAGACAGTCTCCGACCTGCACGAACCCTGCCGCACACTACTCCAGCTGGTCGCAAATGATCTTGGAAGTCGGCAGGTGGCGATGCGGCTCGGACTACCGGTGGGCAGCGTCAGCCCGACCCGGGCCCGCTGCCTGGAGAAACTGCGCACTCTGATCTCGACACAGGAGACGGCGCAATGATCAATGACGAATACTTCCTGGCGGCTCTCCGGCTCGCCGCCGGGACGGACCCGATCCCCGGTCACGTGTCCGCTGCCGCACGTGACGTCTACGGGCTCCGGGTCCCTGGGGCGGTCACCGCCGCCCCGGCCGAGTGCCCCGCGATCCGCGCGGGTTCCGGCTCGCGTGGTGACGACGGCTCCCACCTGGTGCGTTTCGTAGCAGCCGGCCTCACCTTCGACCTGGAGGTGACGGTGGGCGACGGGTTGATCGACGTCGCAGGACACGTTTTCCCCTACCCAGGAGAGGGCGCACTCGTCGATGTGAGAACCCCCCACCTGACGCTTACCAGACGCATTGCCCACAACGGCCATTTCATCGCCACCGGCCTGCCCCCAGGCTGGCTCAGCGTGGTGTGCCACCGGCCCGGTTACGCACCCGTGCAGACCAGGTGGGTGCGCATCCGTCCCTGACCCCGACTCGTCACGAACAGCTGGGAGAGCCACGCCCTCTCCCGGCCGTTCGCGACACAGGCCCCGTCATGAGCGCAACCATCAAGGTCCTTCATGAGCGCAACCCCGGACTCACCACACGGCCTCGACTCGCTCATCGCGGCGGCCGAGGCCGCCATGACGCGTTCGCTGATCGACCCAGACCACGCCATGCACGCGAGCCGGGTCGTGCTCGAGGCGGCCCGCCACGCCGGCTCTCCCGACGCCGCGGTCGTGGCCCTGCGCGCGATGGCGCTGGCCGCGCGCGAACTCGGCGACCTTCCGAGCGCCGAACACCACCTCCGCGAAGCCATCAGTACCCCCGGGGCGCCGCCTGAGCGGGTGGCCCAGGCGCGGCTGTCGCTCGTCACCGTACGCACCGAGCGTGGTCACCCCCTGCAGGCCCTGCGCCTGGCGGCCCTGGCGTGGGTCTACCTGGCACCGCTGGACCGTGCCAAGCTCGACACCCAGCGCGCGGTGGCGCTGGCCCATCTCGGCCGCCACCAGGAGGCGATCGCCTCGTGCGACCGGGCGCTGCGCGCCTTGGTTCAGGCGCCTGGCACCGTCGACGACCGCAGGTTCCTGGCCGGCGGCCTGCTCAACCGCGGGCTCTGCCACTCCTACCGCGGCGACTGGGACGCGGCCATGCGCGACCTCACGTCCTGCCTGGAAATCTCCCAGCAGGCGGGGCTGCCGCACCTGGCCCGCCTGTCCGCCGCCAACCTCCCCTTCCTCGCAGTACGCCGCGGCGACATCGCGCAGGCGTTCAAGCACTACCGCGAGGCCGAGGACACCCTGTTCGGCTTCCCGGAGCGGCTGGCCACGATGCGCGCCGACTTCGCCGGCGCCCTGCTGGCGGCCCATCTTCCCGGCGAGGCCAGGGCGATGCTCAGCCTGGCCGTACCCGATCTCGAAGCGTCGGGGGCGCACGTGGCGCTGGCCGAGGCACGGCTGAAGCTCGCCCAGGTGGAGCTGCTGACCGGCGACCCGCACCGGGCGCGGCAGGTGGCCGAGCAGGCGGCGGCCGAGCTGGCCGCCCAGGACCGGGCGTCGTGGCTGCCGCTGGCCAGGGAGGTCGTGCTGCGCGCCCGGCTGGCGCTCGAACCGACCACGCCCGCCCTCGTCGCCGAGTTGGTCGATTGCGCGGACGCGCTGGAGGACGGGTTCGCGAACCTCGCGGGGGCGGCCGCCCTGCGCCTGGTGGCGGCCGAGGCGGCGCTCGCCGTCGACGACCATCCGACGGCCTCCGCGCAGCTCGCCAAGCTCACCCGGCACGCCAGGCGTGACGGGCGTGACGAGCAGTGGTTGCCCGCCGGCACCCGGCTGACCCGGCTGGCCTCCGAGCCGCAGTCCAGGCAGTTGGCGCGGGCGTCGCAGATCCCGGCGCCGGTGCGCCAGCACGCGCTCGCACTGGAGGCTTCCCTGCAGGAGGACATGACCGGGGCCTTCCATGCGGTGCGCGACGGGCTGGCTGAGGTGAGCGAGCGGGTGGAGGCGTTCGACGATCCGTCGCTGCGGGCGCACGCGGCCAGGTCGGGTGAGCGGCTGGCCTCGTTCGGGCTGGGGCTCGCGGTGCGTGACGGGGGCGTGGAGGAGGTCTTCGAGTGGGCGGAGCGGTGGCGGGCGGTCACGGCTCCGGCGCACGCGGGCGCGCCGGTCGGCCCCGAACAGGTGCGGGCCGAGCTGGGGCGGGGTGCGCTGGTGTCGTACATGGCCGACGCGGGTGCGCTGCTGGCGGTGCTGGTCACCGATGAGCGCGTGGTGCTGAGGCGGCTCGCCGACATGCAGGCGGTCAAGGAGGCGGTCATCCGGCTGCGTTACACGCTGCGCAGGCCGGGCGAGGCGGGTGACGTGGAGGCCGCGGCGGTCGAGGCCGAACGGCTGCTGTTGCGGCCCCTGGCGGCCGAGCTCGGCGATCGTCCGCTGGTGGTGGTGCCGGTGGGACCGCTCCACACGTTGCCGTGGGGGGCGCTGCCGTGCCTGCGCGAACGTCCGTTGAGCGTGGCCGCCAGCGCGGCGGCCTGGGTGCGGGCCCGTTCGCTCTGGGCCGCGCGGGCGGGCGGGCCGCCGGTGGTGGTGGCGGCGGCCGGGCCCGCGCTCGCCCACGCGCACGCCGAGGTGGCGCACGTACTGGGCTGCCATCCGAGAGGCCGCGAGGTGCCGGGGCGGATCAGGGCCGTACTGGAGGCGCTGACGACCGCGGACGTGCTGCATCTGGCGGCGCACGGGGTGTTCCACGCGCGCAGCCCGCTGGTGTCGGGGATCACACTGGAGGACGGAGCGCTGATGGCGTACGACCTGCTGGAGGTGTCGCGGACGGCGGCGCTGGTGGTGCTGTCCGCGTGCAACTCCGGCATGTCGCGCACGCCGGCCGAAGGGGCGCCGCTGGGGCTGCCGGGAACGTTCCTCGCCAAGGGGTCGTCCTGCGTCGTCGCGGGGATGCTGCCGGTGGACGACGAGGCGGCCCGGCTGGTGATGAGCCTGTTCCACGAACTCGTGGCGGCGGGGCAGCCGCCGGACGCGGCACTGGCGAGCGCCTCGGCCAAGACCGGGGTGCTCGAGTTCACCTGCTTCGGCGATGGCGGGCGAGCGCTTTACTGAGCCCGGCCGCGCCTGCTTCACCAGGATCGTTGAGGATGGGCGGGGCTTGGTCGGGGGTCAGCCGGTGGCCACGGGTCTGGCCGGGTCGGCGACCCAGTTGGACCAGGAGCCCACGTAGAGAGCGGCCGGCAGGCCCGCCAGCTCCATCGCGAGCACCTCGTGGGCGGCCGTGACGCCGGAGCCGCAGTAGGCGCCCGCCGGCACGCCCTCGCCGACGCCGAGCCCGGCGAACCTGGCCCGGAGCGCGGCAGAGTCGAGGAACCTGCCGTCGGGGCCGACGTTCTCCGTGGTGGGCGCGCTGACCGCCCCGGGAACATGCCCGGCCACGGGATCGACCGGCTCGACCTCGCCCCGGTAGCGTTCCGCTGCCCTGGCGTCCAGCAGCACCCCGTCGGTGGCGAGCACCGCCGCCTCGTCCGCGGTCAGCATCGGCATCCCACCGGGCCTCGCGGTGAAGTCGCCCTCCGCGACGCCGGGCTCCTCCTTGATGATCGGCAGGCCCGCCGCGATCCACGCGGGCAGGCCGCCGTCGAGCACGCGGACGTCCTGGTGGCCGAAGTAACGCAGCGCCCACCAGGCACGGGCGGCGACGGTGGACCCGGCGTCGTCGTAGACCACCACGGGGCGGCCATCGGACACTCCGAGACGGCGCATCGCCCGCTGGAACGCGTCGGCGCCGGGTAGCGGGTGGCGCCCGCCCGCGCCTGGCGGGGCGGCGAGATCGGCGTCGACGTCGCAGAAGACGGCCCCGGGAATGTGGCCCTCGCGATAGAGGCCCACCCCGGGCGGCCCGCCCAGCCGCCACCGTATGTCGAGCACCGTCGCACCGTCGAGTGCGGCGAGGCCGTCCGGGCTGATCAACAGGCCTTTCATGTGCATGCCCCCAGGACTTGTCACGCGCGTACCCCCGAGCTTGTCACGTGCGTACCTCCAGAAGAGGGACGTGTTGCTCGGCCGGTGTCATCGAACCGTGGTAGCCGGTGAACAGGGCCTCGACCGGGTGGTTCGTCGGGGTGGTGATGGCCAGGTCGGTGAAGGGGACGGCGACGACGTCGCCGATGCGCTCCAGCCACGCGTCGCGCACTCGCGGCCCGAACCAGCCGGACTCGACCGCCTCCTGCCTGGACACCACCCACGCCTTGCCGTCCAGGGTCTCGCGCCACGCCTCCAGCACCCGCTTCGCGGCGCCGCGCTCAGCGTAGACGTGCCGTGCCCTGGCCTCGCCGCCGAGCAGCGCCACCCCTTCGGTCAGCGCCGGGACCCGCTCGGCGTCGAGCTTCTCGGTGGCGTTGACCATGCCGTGGTCGGCGGTGATGAAGAGGGCGGAACCGGGCGGCAGGCCCTCGGCGAGCCGCCGGGCCATGTCGTCGACGACGGCGAGTTGCCGCAGCCACTCCTCGCTGCCCCAGCCCGTCATGTGCCCGGCCGCGTCGAGGTCGCCGTAGTAGACGGTGACGTGCGCGGGGCGCTCACGCATCGCCTCGTGTACGCGGGCCACGCGGTCGTCCAGGGTGTCGGCGGGCACGTAGCGCACTCCGCGATAGACGGCCTCCGTCAGGCCGGTGCCCTGGAACTCGGCGGGCGCGACGTAAACCGGCTCGATCCCCGCCCTGGCGGCCCGCTGGTAGACGGTGGCCGCGGGCTGCCACTCGGCCGGGTCCATCACCAGGCCGTCGGGCAACGTCCAGCGCAGGCAGTTGAACAGGTGCCCGGTGCCCGGGACGGCCAGCATGAGGCCGAGCATGCCGTGCTCGCCCGGTGTCAGGCCCGTACCCAGCGAGCACAGGCTCGTCACGGTCGTGGCGGGGAAGCCGGCGGTGAGCGTCCTGCCCGCCAGCCCGGACAGGAACGGGGCCGTCTCCGCGTGGGCCCGCAGCAGGTCGGCGCCCATGCCGTCGACGAGGAACAGGCACACGCGATCCGCGGGCTCGATGGCCAGCGCGTTGGGTGCTTCGGGCATCGTGCCGGGCTCGTCCACGCCCAGCGCGGACAACAGCGCATTCGGCAGATCCGCCAACGTGCCCCCGCCGTACCCCGGCACCAGCATGTTGCCATCCTACGTTTGCTGCGTCTTTTGGTGCGCTTCGGGGGTTTCATCTCTATCTGTTACGGCGGGCCGACCTGACCGCACTCGCCGACGCCGGTTTCCGGCTGTCATGGCCGGTTGTGAAGGCTCACGGGGTGCTCGCCGTGACGACGCGCCTTCTTGGCCGGGTTTCTTCGCGTGTGCTTGGGCCGGGCCCTTATCGGCCTCGTGGGCCGGCCGGGGACGGCCAGACGCACCGAAAAGAGCACCGTCAGACGCGCCC
>NZ_JADOGI010000540.1 GCF_015645445.1 Nonomuraea cypriaca
GGGGTGGGGAGGGCGGGGGTGCGGAAGGCGTGCCTGGCCAGCTCCGTGGGCGCGATGACCTGGCTCCTGCCATCCTGCACCTGGTGGACGAGCTGGGCGTGGGCCAGCGAGGCGTCCCGCGTGTCGTCCGGGTACACCAGCGCCCGCTGTCCACGCCCGCCGAAGTAGTACGGCCCGGCCGCCCCGCGATGCACGCCCTCCCGCAACGACCGCACCACCGCTCCGAAGTCCCATGGCCGTCCCACCGCCGCCCAGGCCCCGGCCAGCATGTGGATCATGTCGTAGTGGATGGCCGCGCTGCCGCTGCCTGGCTCGTCACCGTACGCGCCGCGGTACTTCCGCATGAATCCGGCGCTCACCGGATCCCCGTACGTACCGATGACCGTGGACCAGAGCACCCCCTCCGCGAGTCCCTCCATTCGGTCCTCGAAGTGGGGGATCGTCGGCGTCCACACCGTGTAGACGAGCGCGCGCCCATCGCCCCCGCGTAGCTCCCGCAGGAAGCGCCGGAGCTCCTCCTCGATGTACGTGCAGACCAGGACGGCGGCCGGGTCGCACGCCTGCACGGCCGCGACCACCTCCGCCCACGGCACGTGCGTGTCCGGGATCGTCACCAGGGCGGTCAGGTCCCAGCCGTGCGCGCCGGCGAGCTGGTCGAGGCCGTTCGCCTGGCTCAGGCCGCGGTCGTCCTCGCGCATCAGCGCCACCAGCCGCCGGTTGTGCGGCCGCCACTGCCCGGTGCGGGTGAGCGCATCCAGCGTCCTGATAAATCCCGACAAGTACGCGGTCTCCGTCGCACACACCTGGAACGTCTGCCCCAGCATCCCCGGATTGTCGTGAACATGCTCCGTGATGGAGGGCGACACCATGGCATGCATGAGCGGCGCCCGGTACTCCGCCGCCAGCGTGATCGCGCCGAGGTGGTAGCGGGGGCTGACGTTGCCCAGCGTGATGGCGTCCACGTCGTGCGAGCGCAGGTACTCCACCGCGCCCAGCAGGTCGGCGTCGGCGTCCCCGGAGACCTCGATGGCCAGGTGGTCGATCCGCCGCCCGCCCACGCCGCCCCGCGCGTTCAACTCC
>NZ_JADOGI010000541.1 GCF_015645445.1 Nonomuraea cypriaca
CGCGGGACATCTCCTCCAAGCCGGACACCGGAAGATCACATCATCATCCAGACAATCGATCAAAGTGACGGACAGTCACGCATCCAGCCGTATCGTCACCCGGTGCGCATGGCGTGAATGCTTACCCGATGAGCCCGTCAAAGCGACGTCGCCGTCGTGCGCTGGGCCAAACGCTTCTCGTCCGACCACTTTCGGAACGTGCCGATCGTTTGCCGGGTGAACGTGACGGGCCGTGGCACGAACACGTTTTCCGCCGGTGATTCGGCGTCCATTCCGCGCAGGGTAAGGGCTTCGCGGATGCCGAGCCGTACCAGATCGGAGATGGCCGCCGCGGCGTAGAAGCCGAAGTAGTACTCCTGGATCCAGGTTGATTTGGCGACCGCCCCGGATTCCAGCAGTTCGACGGTCTCCGGCAACAGATCGAAACCCACGATCGCGACAGACCCGTCACGTCCCAAGGTGTGCACGGCCTTGGCCTGCACGATGGGATGATACCCGTAGACCCCGAACATGCCGGTCGCCTGGGGATTGTCCTCGAGGAGCGCTTCGGCCAGGGCGCGCGCGTGGGCCGGGTCCTCACCGTCACTCGGTGCCTCGACGACGGTGATGCCGTGCCCGGCCATGACGTCCACGAAGCCCGCACGCTTGCCGACGGCGCCAGGGGCCTGGTCGGACCCGGTCTGCACCAGGACTGTGGCCCCACCGCCGACGAGGGCGGCCATCTGCTCTCCTACGCGCCGGCCTGCCTGGTACGGCGCTTCCATGCCGACGAACAGGAGCCGGCCGCTGCCAGGCGCGTCCAGATCGAAGGCGACGACGGGCACGCCGCGCTCTCGCGCCTCGGCCACGACGTCGTTGAAGGCGTCCTGGCGGGTGCCGACAAACGCCAGCGCGTCCGCCCCGGCGTCGAGTTGCGCGCGCATGTGGGTGACCTGCGCCGCTACACAGATTGAATGCGTAGAGTCTTAGCCTCGTGACGGATCGCTTCGGGTGAGGTACGACCGGAGCATGCGGTATGGGCAAAGGGGTGGGTACACGCCCGCGGAGCAGGAGCGGCGGGAGCGG
>NZ_JADOGI010000542.1 GCF_015645445.1 Nonomuraea cypriaca
GGGTTGGATACGCTCGCGACCGATGGAACTTGATCGGCCCGGCCGGGTGCTTGCCGCGCTTACCGTGCTGCCCGCTCTCGCCGTGGCGGGCTGGCTGCTGGCGGGCCTGCCGCTGCTCCTGCTCGGCTGGTTCGCGCCGTTGCCCGCCGCGCTGCTCGGCCTGCCCGTCGCCGCGCTGCTGTGCTGGGCCGGGACACGACGGCTCGGCACGGTGGTCCAGGCCACGCCATGGCAGGTCGCCGGGGTGGTGGCGGTCGCGGCGGCGTCCGGTGCGGCCAACCTCATCATGCATGCCGAGCAGCTGGTCGTCAGGCGGGATCCCGCCACCTACGCCCAGTACACCGCCTGGATCGCCGGGCACGGTTCGCTGCCCATCCCGACGCAGGCGGAGGCGTTCGGCGGCCCCGACCCCGGGCTGGCGTTCGACAGCGTCGGGTTCTACGACACGAACGGCGCGGTGACGCCGCAGTTCATGCCGGGCCCGCCGATGTTGTTCTCGATCGGCGACTGGTTCGGCGCGCCCTTCGCGGTCCCACCCCTGCTGGGCGCGCTGGCCGTGCTCACGCTGGCCGGCGTGGTGGCGCGGCTGGCCGGGGCGCGGTGGGCGGTGCTCGCGGCGCTGGTGCTCGCCGTGAGCATGCCGATCCTCTACACCTCACGCAGCACGTTCAGCGAGATCCCGTCGCTGATCCTGCTGTTCGGCGGACTGTCCCTGACCCACGACGCACTCACCCGATCGGTCAGGAACAGCGCCGCGTCACCCGGGTCGGGTAGGGGCGGAAGGCGTCCTGAGCGGGGCTGGGGCGGCGAGCTCTCGGCCGAGCCTGGCGGTGACCGCAGCTTGCCGACCGAGCTCGGCGATGACCGCAGCTTGCCGGCCAACCCCGGCGGGCACCACAGCTTGCTAGCCAACCCCGGTGGGGACCATAGCTTGTCGGCCGAGCCTGGTGGGCACCGCAGCTTGCCGGACGAGCCTGGTGGGGGTCGCGGCTTGCCGGCCAAGCGCGGTTGGGGCCGTAGCTTGTCGGCCGGACCGGGAGTGGGTCGCGGGCTGGCTTGGGGG
>NZ_JADOGI010000543.1 GCF_015645445.1 Nonomuraea cypriaca
CACGATCGAGGCTCAGCGCGAGACGATCGCGAAGCTGGAAGCAACGGTGGAGCGGCTGACCGCCCGGGTCGCCGAGCTGGAACGCCGGCAGAACCGCAATTCGGGGAACTCCTCGTTACCGCCGTCCAGCGACGCCTTCGTCCGTCCGGAGAAGCAGCCGCCGGTCAAGAGCGGGCGGACCCGGGGGCGCCAGCCCGGCGCTCCGGGCAACGGCCTGGCGATGGCCGAGGTCCCCGACGAGGTCGAGGACCACCTCCCGGCGGCCTGCGGCGGATGCGGGAAACAGCTGTCGGCCACCGACAGCGTCGGCTACTCGCGCCGCCAGGTCCGCGACATTCCCCTGGTCACCGTGACGGTGACCGAGCACCGGGCGCATCGCTGCCGGTGCGGCGGGTGCGGCGCTGTCACCGGCGCGGACATGCCCGGGCAGGTGGCGGGTGCGCCGTCGTCGTACGGGCCGAACCTGCGCGCGCTCGCCGCCTATCTGCTGGTGTTCCAGCACGTGCCGGTGGAGCGCTGTGCTCAGCTGATCGCCGACGTCACCGGAGCCCGGGTCTCGCCCGGCTGGGTGTCGGCGATCCTGGCCGAGGCCGCCACGCTGGTCGCCGGCAGCATCAAGGTGATCCGCGCGCTGCTGACACTCACGCATGTGCTGCACGTCGATGAGACCACCACCCGGATCGGGGCGGCGCGCCGCTGGCCGCACGTGGCCTGCACCACCACCCTGACCCTGCTCGGCCTGGGCGAACGCTCCCGGCAGGGCGCCAACTCCCTCGGTATCCTGCCCGAGTTCCGCGGGGTGCTGGTGCACGACTCGCTGTCGCTCTACAACGGCTACCCGCACGCTCGTCACCAACTGTGCGGGGCACATCTGGTCAGGGAGCTGACCGCGGCGGCCGAGGATCATCCCGGTCAGCGGTGGCCGGCGCAGATCCGGTGGGCGCTGGCCGAGTTGAACGAGCAGGCCGTCAAGGCCCGCGAGAAGGGGCTGGCCGAGATCCCGCCCGAGCGGGCGCGGATCTACCTCGAATCCTTCCATCACGGG
>NZ_JADOGI010000544.1 GCF_015645445.1 Nonomuraea cypriaca
TTGTCCTCCAGCACCACCGCCACGTCCAGGACCCCCGCCCCTCGACTGACAGCGAGGCTACCGAATCAAGATCAGCTCATTGGAAGGGACACGCACGGGGAGTTGATTCCACGTAACTGATAGGTAGGCGCGGGTGATGCGCAGGGCGCGCTCGCCGTCGATCTCGCCGACCGGGATGCCGAGCTGCGGCCCGAGGACGGCGAAGTCGACGAACGACGAGTGCTCGGCCCCGTCGACGGTCAGCCAGCGCTTCCAGCCGGTGAGGTTGGCCCACGACCGCGGCCAGGTCTCGTCGGCGCCGTCCGGCTCGTGCCGTGGGTTGCCGATCAGCATGACCGGCCTGGCCGGCCCCTTCTTCGGCCCCTTCGGCAGCGCGGGGAAGAACGTTCCGTCGAGGTTGACCGCCGCGCGCACCCTGGGGTCGGCGAGCATCAGGTGGGCCGCGCTGTTGCCGCCCATCGAGTGCCCGGCGGCGGCGATCCTGGACCTGTCGATCAGCTCGCCCCACTCCCCGGTGGTGAGCCTGTCGAGGACGAAGCGCAGGTCGGCGACGCGTCCCTCGGTCATCTTGAGGCTGTCGGGATGGTCACAGGCGAGGCAGGTCGTGGTCTCGCCGTCGGGGAACGTGGTGCCGAAGGACTCGTACGTGTGCTCCACGCCGGCGACGAGGTAGCCCCTGCTGGCGAGCTCCTCGGCCAGGGAGGTCAGCGTGGCCCGGGGAAACGAGCCGCCGGGAGACATGACGACCAGCGGAAGCCCGCCCTTCGCCGTGCGGGCCGGCGCGTTCGCGTGGGAGTGGACCCTTATCGTGGCGAGCGCGCCCGGAGGGAGCTCCCTGGTCTCCGGGATGTTCCCCAGGACCAGCGCGGACTCCTGGGGCGTCAGGTACGGCGGGGCCTTCCCGCCGGACTTCCGCGCCGGATACCAGAGCGACACCATGAGCTCCCGCTTGACCTCCGGCTTCCAGGGGTCGGCGCGGCTCTCGTCGACGAGGTGCAGGGACCGCATGCCCACGGGGAGCTTTCCCG
>NZ_JADOGI010000545.1 GCF_015645445.1 Nonomuraea cypriaca
GGGCTGCGGTGGCGGCGGTAGCTGACTTCTGCTCGTTCTGCTCAAACAGGCGGAACCCTTATGCCCGCGTTATACGTCCTTCCGGTAACCGGCCCGACGGGCTGGGCGGAGGGAGGCCGTAAATGGATTTGATCCTGCTGGTCATCTCGGTGCTCGTGGCGGCGGTCACGATCGGTACCGCCATCGCGCTGATTCGCGGGCGCGCCCGCGTCGCCACGGCTTCGAGCGGCACCGGCCCGCGCGACCTCGGCCACTACGATCTCGCCTACCTCGCGGGCGGCCCGCAGCGCGTGGCGGAGACGGCCATCGCGCTCCTGGCGGAGGCGGGGGACATCCGCGTGTCCCGCGGAGGGCTCCTGCACAAGGTCGCGAAGCGCGCGGGCGCGCGGGACCCGATCGAGGAGAGCGTGCTGAGCGTCGTCACGTTCTCCTCGGGCTTACCCGCGAGCTCGGCCAGGCGTGAGACCAGCAGGAGCCTGGCCATGGAGGCGCTCAAGCAGCACCTCACGGGTCTCGGCCTGGTCCTGGCCGACAACGCTTTCGAGCAGGTCAACCGGCTGGCCGAGTGGCTCAAGCCGGTGGCGGGCCTGGCGTTCACGGGTGCCGCGGTCGAGGTGGTACGGGTGATCGCGCAGGGCCCGGACCAGCTCCCGGTCATCGCCCTGATCGTCTTCGCGGGTGCGGGGGTGGTGGCGCGGGCCGCCGTCGTGGCCCATGGGCGCTCCATGCGGGCCACGCGGGCCAGGCTGACCCGGTCCGGTCAGGACGCGCTCGACTCCGCCAGGCGGGCCGAGCACCAGGGCGCCGACGACCAGCCCGTGCGCGTCGCGTTGTACGGCCTGGGTCAGACGAGCAGCCGTGAGCTGCGGGCCGAGCTGGGCAGAAGCGAATCCCCCCGAGGCCGCAAGAGCGCCGGGGCCGCGTACGCCGGCGGGAGCGCGGCGTCCGGCGGGGCGGGCTGCGTGG
>NZ_JADOGI010000546.1 GCF_015645445.1 Nonomuraea cypriaca
AATTATCTGGGGCTGGATGTTATGCCGGGCAAGGTGGATCAGGGCTGGCCAGCGAAGGTCTGACAGCGCGACTGCCAGAGATAATTACAAGTTCTCCAGGAAGGCGAGCAAGCTATCGCCGGGACGGTAGCGCCGGGCACCGAGGCCAGGAGGTGCGGTGCGGGCCAGGGCTTTCTCCTTGGTGGCCAGGTCGGCGTGGAGGTAGATGTCGGTGGCCTTCGTGCTGGTGTGGCCGAGCCAGAGCGCGATGGTGGAGGTGTCGACGCCGGCGTGCAGCAGCGCCATTGCCGCGGTGTGGCGCAAGGTGTGCGGGGTGACGTTCTTGGATGCGAGGGTCGTGCAGGTGCGGGCCGCGACGGGGACGTACTTGGCGAGCAGGTCGGCGACGGCGTCGCGGCTGAGGCGTCCGCCGGTGCGGTTGGGGAACAGCGGGTCGGTCGGTGCGGCGTGACGGTCGGTCATCCAGCGATGGAGCAGGCGGGCGGTGGGCCGGGTGAGCGGGGTGACGCGCTGCTTGCGGCCCTTGCCGGTGCAGCGCAGGTGGGCGCCCGCTCCGGGCTCGGCATCGGCGCAGATCAGCGAAGTGAGTTCAGAGACGCGCAGCCCGGTCTGAAGGGCGACGAGCAGCAGCAGGTGATCGCGGCGGCCCAGCGGTGTCGACTGGTCGGGAACCGCGAGGAGCGCGTCACTCTCGGCTCGGGTCAGGAAGCACACGTCGGTGGAATCATGGCGCTTGTGAGGGATGGCCAGGATGCGCTGGATGAGCAGGGCATGCTCGGGGCAACGCAGCGCCGCGTAGCCGAATAGGGAGTGGATCGCGGCCAGCCGGGCGTTGCGAGTGGTGATGCTGTTGTTCCGGTCGGTCTCGAGATGGTCCAGGAAGCCGCAGACGAGGGCGGCATCGATGTCGGCCAGGTCCAGGGCCGCAGGTGATCGGCCGAGTTGGGCTTGGGCGT
>NZ_JADOGI010000547.1 GCF_015645445.1 Nonomuraea cypriaca
CCCCCCCACGCCAGCTTGTTCACCGGTGCGTGGGATGGGCTGGGTTCCGACGCCAAGGCGACGCGGGACAGGTCACTGATTATCGAGGGCGTCGCAGATCCGGTTCTCCCGGATCACCTCCACCACCTCGGGGTGCTGTTAACGCGGGCTGTCACCAGCTCGCCATTTCATGTCTGGTCACGGTTTGAGTTGTTCGCCTCGGCAAGCGTGGTAACAAATGTTCCCTGAGTTCTTCTGGGGCTCTGAGAGCTCTTTAGCTGCGATCAATCCACAGCGATCAAGCCGTTACAAAGCGAACGGTCCGATCTTCCGCCGCCGGCCCGCCTGGCCGGACCCGCGGCCCAGGTGCACGGTTTCGAGCCGCTGCCGCATGGAGCGGGTGAGCAAGCGCTGGCGCAGTTACCTGTTCGTCCATAATCTACAATGTAAAGGCGTCCGGTTTTCAGAGACCGTGGCGGGTGAGAGGCTCGACCAGCTCGTGTTCCTCGTACGAAAGATGCGACAGCAGGCCGTCGGTCAGCAGGTCCACGGCGGTGCGAAGGTCGTCCAGGGTGCCCGGGTCGCCGACGAAGGCGACGAGGGCCCGGTCGACCCGGTCGATGACCTTGTGGATGGCCTGGTGCTCCTCCTGGAGGCGGCTCAGCACGGGGGCGAGGCCGGGCTCGGCGCGGCGCAGGCGGGGGAACACCATGCTGTCCTCGGCGGTGTGGTGCATGGTGACGAGCCGGCAGTAGGACTCGCAGTACGCGCCGAGGGTCCAGTTGTTCTGGCGCATGGTCAGGGTGTTGATGTGCGAGCGGGCGGCACCCGCGTCGATCGTTCCGGCGGCCACCTGGTCGACGAGGTCGCGTAGCTGGGTGAGCTCGGCGCGCAGATGGTCGTGCACGTCGACGAGATGCCGGCCGTTGGCCTGCTCCTGAGGGGTGTAGCTCCTGCCGGGGTCGGGGCGGGGGG
>NZ_JADOGI010000548.1 GCF_015645445.1 Nonomuraea cypriaca
CTCTCGCCCCCTCCGCCCTCCGACTACTCTCTGCGCCATGGTCACTCGCGCAGACATCGGCGTCATCGGCGGTTCGGGCTTCTACTCGCTGCTCGACGACGCTGAGGAGATCGAGCTCGCCACACCCTATGGGCCCCCGAGCGACGTCGTCACAGTCGGACGCATCGGCTCGCGTTCGGTGGCGTTCATCCCCCGGCACGGGCGAGATCACCGCTTCCCACCACACCGCATCCCCTACCGCGCCAACCTCTGGGCGCTGCGCTCGCTCGGCGTCCGCCAAGTGCTCGCGCCCAGCGCCGTGGGTTCGCTCCAGGCACGGTACGGCCCCGGCGCCCTCGTCATCCCCGACCAATTGGTGGACCGCACCTCTGGACGCGTCCAGACTTATTACGACATCGACGGCGCGGTCCACGTAGCGTTCGCTGATCCGTACTGCCCGTCGGGGCGGGCGGCAGCCGTACGCATGGCGCGTGACGGCGGCTGGGAGACCGTCGACGGCGGCACCCTGGTGGTCATCGAGGGCCCGCGCTTCTCCACCAGGGCGGAGTCCCGGTGGTTCGCCGGCAACGGCTGGTCGATCGTCGGCATGACCGGGTTCCCCGAGGCGATCCTGGCCCGTGAGCTGGCCATGTGCTACACGACGCTGGCCCTGGTGACCGACCACGACGCGGGGGTGGAGGCCGGCGAGGGCGTCACCCATGACGAGGTCCTGGCGTTCTTCGCCCAAAACGTCACCCGCATGCGGACCTTGGTGAGCGAGACCGTGCAGGCCCTGCCCGACAAGCGCGTCTGCCCCTGCGGCACGGCCCTCGACGGCATCAAGCTCCCCTTCGAGCTCCCGTGATCCAGTCCTGGATGGGCCGCTACGGCCGTCGCCGCCGCCTCATCGCGGCGGCGCTGGCCGCCCTTGCCGTCGTCTCCGCCTATCTGGCCACCCGCCCCACCC
>NZ_JADOGI010000549.1 GCF_015645445.1 Nonomuraea cypriaca
GGGTGGGGTCGGTGGCGTACGGGCGGATCCAGGAGACGAACCGGGCCACGGCCTGCGCGGGGCGCAGGCTGCCGCCGTCGGCGTGCTCGAGGTGCCGGGCCACCAGCCGCCACCACGTGTACAAGGTCTGCGCGCGCAGGGTGTCGTACACCTGTACGGCGCCCAGCCGCTCGCCCCGGCCCATACGCCGGAACAGGTCATCGACGTGCTCCTGACGGTCGCGTTCGGCCTGCTCAAGGATCGCCGTCAGGCCAGCCGCACCCTCCTCCTGGGGTGCACCGGTGGCGAGATGCTGAGGGTTGTTCATGACGGGGGTGTCCCTTCGTTCGGGGGTGTCGCCAGCGCCGGGGTGCGCTGGCATGATCGGCTGGCCGGTCATGGCCCCGCCACGGTCGAGGCAGGCGGGATGAAGCTGTCCGGCCGGTGGTGGTCGTGGTCGGGGGGTGTGGCCGCGAGCGGGTGGGCTGTCTGGTCGATGAGGTGCTGGGTGAGCAGGTGGCCGCTGTCGTTCAGGAAGTCACGGGCGGCCATCCGCGCGGCGTGCGCGAGGGCGTGGTCGAACAGCGTTCCCGGCCGGGTGAGCGGGGGTTCCCCGGTCAGGTAGTGGCGGGCCCACGAGCGCACCCGCCGCAGCGCGTGATCGGAGCTCAGCCTCTTGCCGGTGATCTCCTCGGCCACCCGATCCCACCAGGCGCGGGACGCCTGAGCGTGAGCGGTGACGAACAGGTGCTCGCCGGTGAGCCGTTGCCCGTTCTGCAAGGCGAAGATCGCCTTCGCCGCCGCCGTGTAGAACGCGTGGCGAACGGCAGTCATCTTCTCGGCGGTCAACTCATCGCACGAGAGCCGCGTCGCCTCCTGGGGTGTAGTGCCGTCCCAGGCGGGGGTGATGCTGTCCAGTTGGCCGCGCGGGGGCAGGGGGC
>NZ_JADOGI010000055.1 GCF_015645445.1 Nonomuraea cypriaca
GGGCGGGCGGGCGGATGCGTGGCAGGGCGAGCGCCGTGTGCAGTGCGGTGTCGTGGTCGCCGTTGTGGAACATCAGCGGCTCGTCCATCCCCTTGGTGCGCAGGACGGCGTGCCGGCCGTCGCAGTGGACGTACAGCTCGTCGAGCCCGACGCGGCGGCGGCGCGGGTCGGCGGACACGCCGCCCAGCTCGAGTACGAGCCCGGGGAACTCCACCGGCGGCAGGCCGGCGGTGCGGCGAGCGACGACGTTCAGCGCGGTGAAGCCGGTGAGGGCCCGCGCGATGGCCTCGTCCCGCTCGGCCAGGCGCGCCGCGCCCTTCGGGTGGAACTGCAGCGCCCACGGCGTGAGCAGCGCCGTGTCGTGCAGCCCTCCGAGGACCAGCGGAGTCACCCCGGGCTCGTACGCTTCGAGTGACGGCGCGGCCACCATGACGTCGGCCGCGCAGAGGACGGGAGCGGCGGGCGGGACGGGCTCGCCGAGACGACCGGCGAGGTCCAGTGAGGCGATGCCGGGCGGGGCGGCGCGCACGATGGCGGCGATCCGCCCGGCGAGCCGGTCGCCGTGCCTGACCTCTAGGTCGCCGGCCACCCCCAGCACCTCGGCGAGCGGGAACGTGCCAGGTCCGAGCCGTCCGGCGAGCAGCCGGTTGGTGCGCACCCTGGTCAGCTCGGCCTCCTCGGCGAGCAGGTCGAGCACCCGGTGCATGCGGCCGCGCAGGTCCGCGGCGAGCGGGTCGCCGACGGTGACCCGCAGCGTGGCGGCGGCGGCTTCGTACACGACGACGTCGTCGTCGGAGGGGCGCCCGGCCCGCCGCCCGCCGGCGAGCGACTCGATCCTGCTCTGCACGGCCAGCTTCACGTCAGGTGAGGCGGCGGGGTAGCGGTCGAGGAGCTCGGCGATCTCCTTGACCCGCCGGGCCACGGGCAGGTCGGTGCCGAGGACCGTCCGCACTCCGGTGAGTGCGCGCCTGCGCTGCTGCGGGACGCCCTGCGCCGCCACGAGGCCGTGGTCGGGCACGCCCGGCGGCTCGGCGGCGGGCAACCGGTCGCGCAGCCAGCCGAACGGGTCGGTGAGGGTGTCGGGCGGGCACAGATCGTGGGTGAGCAGCCCGCGGCGCACCGCCACGGCCAGGGCCGCCGCGGCCCGCTCCATGCCCGTGCCCGACGCGGCGGCGATCTCGGCCAGGGTGCGGTGGCCGTCGCAGTGGCCGGCGAAGGCGGCGCCGTCGTGTGCCGGGCCCGCCCACGTCTTGCGCCGCGGCACCAGCCCGGCGACGAGGCCGGGGTCGGCCAGGACGCGCTGCTGGAGCGCCTCGCCGACCCGCGGGGCGGGGAAGGCCACCCGGCGGAGGTGGTCGCGATGATGTCCCGGCCACGTGTAGCGGCTGGTCTGGCCGGGCTCGATCCGGCCGTAGGCGATGGGCGCGAAGAAGCCGACCGGCTCGCCCGTGGCGCAGAGCCCCTGCGCGTACGCGGCCACCTGCCGCCGCGGCCTGAGCCCGGTCGGCCGGCGGCGCAGCTCCCTGTAGAGGTCGGGCGACGAGCACACGACGGCGTCGAGGAACCGCTCGTCGGCCGCGATCCCGGCGATGGCCGCCCGGGCGAGCGGCGCGTCGGCTGCGACCGCGTCGGCCAGGGCCAGGCGGGCCTCCTCCAGCAGGCCCGTGACCCGGTTCCAGTCCGCAGGCCAGCCCTCGGGGCCCGGCGTGCCGGACGGCAGCGGGCGAAGGTCGCGCAGCCGCCCCCGCAGGCCGCGCGGCAATCGCCCGCCGCTTCCCCGCCCGGTGGCGGGGGGTGGTTGTGGCCGGGTCTGGGCGCCGGCCAGCAACTCCAGCGCCTGCCGCTCCAGCCGTACGACCGCCGCGGCGGCCTCCGCCGCCTGGGGACAGGCCAGCGACAGAACGAACTCCCAGGGAAACCCGGCGCTCCGGACGACCACGGTCGGCAACAGCGTCCAGTCGTGCTCGCCCATGGGAACCTTCCCTTTCCTGACACAAATTCAAGCGGCTCGTAACCCAAATGCTTACAAGATCATTTTACCCTGTCAATAAGTTCTGAGATTAGAAACGAATGAGAACCGACCACTCTCGGCTACCACGCCCGCCGGAGGATTGCCCGCCAATACAAACAAAAGCAGCCATAAGGGACAGTGCTGTTTACTTTGCGTAGTCATCGCTCTATCCTTCCTGTACAACGCACCAGACCCACGGCCGCCTGCTCCCTCGGCGCCCGGCGGAGAAAGTGAATTACCGGCCGGAAGAATAGCGACCGAATTTCGCGTCGCGTAAATCGTTTCTGCGCGCCCGCGGGCGCAGCGGATAACCGGCCCCCATCGCCCGCCGATTTGGGCGGGCCGGGCGTGCGGCCTCCGGCGGCGAGGGCCATCCTGGTAGAAGATGAGGACCAGGGGGTGAGGGGAGCCGTGACGGATGAGGAGCCGCGGACGCGTTACCTCTCGACGGCGGTGTTCGTGGCGGGGGTCGGCGGCATCACCGCGATCGTCATCACGCTCGACGTGCTCACCGGCACGGCGGTGCGGCTGTTCCCGCTGCTGATCTTTTTGCCGGCCATCGTGGCCGGCCTGGGCAGCCTGCGGCAGACGGTCATCGCGTCGGTGTGGGTGGTGCTGGTCGAGGCGGGGACCGGGGCCTATGTGCGCGGCGAGCCCGGCGACATCCTGCTGGCGTCCGCGTTCACGCTGGTGTTCGGGGTGCTGAGCGTGATCGGGTGCGCCTACCGGGTGCGGCGCGAGGAGGAGATCCACCGGTTGCGTTCGGCGACGGCCGCCCTCCAGCGGCAGATCCTGCGGCCGCTGCCGCTGCGGACCGGGGAGGTGGCCGTCGACGGGCTCTACCATCCGGTCGAGGAGGACCCGATGGTGGGCGGCGACATGTACGAGGTGGCCCCTTCACGCCACGGGACCAGGGTGCTGATCGCGGACGTGCAGGGCAAGGGGATCCCCGCGATCGGCACCGCCCTGGCCGTGCTGGGCGCCTTCAGGGAGGCGGCCTACCGCGAGGACACGCTGACCGGGGTCGTGGAGGCCCTGGAGAGCGCCGTGGAGAGGCACAACTTCTTCACCGCGCGCACCGGCGAGCCCGAGCGCATGGTCACCGCCCTCGTGCTCGACCTCAGCCGGGAGCTCGGGGTCGAGGCGGTCAACTGCGGGCACATCGCGCCGTTCGTCCTCCATGACGGCCGGGCCTGGCAGGTGGGTCTCGGCGAGCCCGGCGTGCCGCTCGGCCTGGCCGCCCTGGCCCCGGGGCCGCGCAGGATCGCGCGGTTCACGTTCCCGTACGGCGCGACCATGCTCCTGGTCACCGACGGCGTCACCGAGGCCCGCGATCCCGTCGGCGTGTTCTACCCGCTGGAGCAGCGCCTGCGCGCGTGGGCACTCGAACCGCCCGCCAAACTCGCGGACACCCTGCGCGACGACCTGCGGGCCTTCACCGCCGCCGCCCCGCGCGACGACATCGCCCTGCTGACGCTGCGGCGGCCCGAGTGGGGAGCGCCTCCGTGAACCACTCCGGCCATCGGCGCGTACCTCCACACATCGGACACGTGGTCCATGGAGGTGTCGTGGAGCTCAGCCTCTTACGCGCACAGGCGCACAGCCCGTCGTACTTCACACTGATGCGCGGCTCGTCAGGAGAGCGCGCCCCGGTGGACTTCTGCATTCCGTGCAACCCGTACTTCCCGACGCCTGAGATCTTCGAGCACCTCGGGAGAAACCTGGAGACGATACTCAAGTTCTATCCGAGCGACGCCGGCACGATCATCGAGGAGCTCTGCTCGACGCTGGGGCTGCATCCCAAGACGGTCGCCATGGGCAACGGATCGACCGAGCTGATCACCTGGATCGACCACCTGCTCGTGCGCGAGAGCCTCGCGGTGCCGATCCCCACGTTCGGCCGCTGGACCGACCAGCCGCTGGAGACCGGCAAACGGGTGGACATGTACCCGCTGCTGGAGGGCCGCAACTTCACCCTCGACGTCAACGACTACGTGTCGTTCATCCGCAGGCGCGGCTCCCGGGTGGCGGTGATCTGCAACCCCAACAACCCCGACGGCGGCTACCTCCCCAAGCACGAGGTCCTGCGCCTGCTCGACCAGCTCATCGACCTGGACCTGGTGATCGTGGACGAGTCCTTCGGCGAGTTCGTCGACGCCGAGCCGTACCCGGGCGTCGCCGACGAGGCCGCCGTCCGGCCGAACGTGATCGTGCTGAGCAGCCTGGGCAAGAACTTCGGCCTGCACGGCATCAGGTTCGGCTACCTGGTGGCCAACCCGGCGCTGGCCGGCCGGGTGCGCGACGCGCTGCCGAAGTGGAACCTCAACTCGTTCGCCGAGGTCGTGGTGTTCATGATGCGGGAGTTCATGGCGGACTACCAGGACAGCCTCAAGCGGCTGGCGAACGACAGGCGGGCGATGTTCCAGCAGCTCAGCACCATGCCGGGGCTGTCGGTGTTCGCCTCACAGGGCAACTTCCTGCTGGTCAAGCTGCCGCCCGGCCACGATGGGGTGCCGCTGCGCGACCACCTGCTCACCGAGCACGGCGTGTACGTCCGCGAGTGCGGCAACAAACTGGGCACGACCAGCCAGTTCATCCGCCTCGTCGTACGCCCCCAGGACGACGTGCGGCGGCTGCTGATCGGCATGACGCAGTTCCTGTACTCGGGCAGCCTGCACGAGGTCCCCGTCGTCGGCGTGCACCACAGGCACGCCAATCCGCTGTCCGCCTGAACCGTTCCTCAGCGCAGGTCGCACACCTCCTCGACGCCCTCCTTGGTCAGGCAGGGCGTGAGACCCGCCCCGGTGAGCCTGACCTGGGCCAGTTCGTGCGACCGGAGGAACCGCAGGAACCCGGCGGCCGGTGATCCGGGGCGCGGCCGGTCCTTCGTGTAGACGTACTCGACCGTCCAGAACGGGTAGCCGGACTCCCCCGCGGTGGCGAGGTCGAACGCCTTGCCGTCCAGTGTCAGCGCCGTGATCCCGCCGGCCCGCCGCTCCGCGTCGATCGAGAGGGCGTCGGCGTACCCGATCGCGCCGGGGATCGTGCTGATCTTACGGATGATCTCGGGGTTGTCGTCGCGTTCGCACCGGATGACGGGGGCGGCCGGGTTGCGGTCGCGTTCCACGCACTCGTCGGAGGAGAGCACGTTCTCGCCGGTGCCGAGCACCTCGTGCTCGAAGAGCTGGCGGGTGCCCGAACTCTGGCCGCGGCCGATGATGCGGATGGGCAGGGAGGTCTTGTCCTCGCGGAGCTGGTTCCAGTCCGTCCAGGTGCCGTCGTTGATCTTGCGGAGGTCGTCGAGGCTGAGCGTGGTCAGGCCGACGCCGCTGTTGACGACGACGTGGTAGACGACGATCGCCAGCTTCTCGCCGTGCAGCCGGTCGTGGTAGGCGCTCCTGCCGTCCGACACGGCGACGACGTCGGCGGCGGGCGTCTCGATCAGGTTCCGCACGCCGGCGATGGAGCCGCTGGCGCTGGTCGTGATCGTGGTGCCGCACGCGTTCTCGTACTCGTCGGCGATGGCCCGGATCGTCGGCATGATCACGGTCGACCCCTCGACCCGCAGCTCGCCCGGCGCGCAGGCGATGCCGCGGTCGGGCGGCTCTGAGAGCCTGCTGAGCACGAGCACGGTGCTCAGCAGGATGACCAGCGCGGCGCTGACCCGGGGCAGCGTGACCCGGTGGCGCTGCTTCTCGTCCTGGATCATGCCGGCGTCCTTGAGCTTGCCGGACTGCTCGACGACCTTGGTGAGGTCGCCGTGGCCCGGCCCCGGCTCACGCAGCACGACGACGAGCTTGGCCTTCTCGCCGCGCTTGAGCCGCAGGCCGGCCAGCCGCACGCCGTGCCACGCGGGCTCGGGCACGTCCGGCCCCTGGGGGGCGCCGAACCAGCGGGCCATCCGGTCGGAGAGCCGCCTGCGTACCGTGACGAGGCCGTCCCTGGCGGGTTTGTCCTCGTCGGGGAAGAACCGCAGGCTCTCCCTGAGCTGCCTGCGCAGCTCGTCCGTGCTCGCCTCCGACACCCTGGCGTTCCACACCACGCGGCCGCCGAACGTGAACGACAGGGGCCGGTCGAAGTCGTCCGGGTCGATGTCGTAGCTGCCGCTGTTGCGGATCCGGATGACGACGATGCTCATCCTGTCGAGCAGCCTGGCCACCTGGCGCAGCGTGGGAGGCCCGGACTCGGTCGGGTCGCCGCCGTCGCCGAGCCGCTCGGGGCCGAGGCCGATCTTGGAGTTGTACAGGACGCGGAAGCTGACGCGCTTGCGCCGGACGAGCAGCCGGTCGACGTACGGCGCCACCAGCAGCAGCGCGATTCCGAACAGGACCGGGCCCACGCCTCCGAGGAAGTCCACCAGCCGCCCCAGCGACTCCAGCACGGCCACCGATGCCCCCTCAGTGAATCCCCCTTTACGTCTTCGATTCTCGCTATTTCTGGATCTACGGTCTGGGAGGCACGAATCGTTCACAAGGTGTTCGGCGCCCGGCAACCCGCACCGGCCGTACCGGGTGAGCCGGCGCCCGGTGGACGGTAGGCTGTCCCGGCTATCCGCTTACCGCCTAAATAGTCGCTCGACGATGGAAGGGTTCCGTGGTCTCCAGCCATCAGGCAAGCAGCGTCCATCACCGCGATCACACCGCAGCGGACAGCCACGACCTCATCCAGGTTCGTGGCGCCAGGGAGAACAACCTCAAGGGCGTCTCCCTCGACCTCCCCAAGCGGCGTCTGTCCGTCTTCACCGGAGTATCCGGCTCCGGCAAGTCCTCGCTCGTCTTCGACACGATCGCCGCCGAGTCACGCCGGCTGATCGACGAGACGTACACGGCGTTCATCCAGGGGTTCATGCCGAGCCTGGCCCGCCCCGACGTCGACGCGCTGCGCAACCTCAGCGCGGCGATCATCGTCGACCAGGAGCGGATGGGCGCCAACGCGCGCTCCACGGTGGGCACCGCCACCGACTCCCACACCATGCTGCGCATCATCTTCAGCCGGATCGGCGAACCCCACGTCGGCTCGGCCTCCGCCTTCAGCTTCAACATGGCCGAGGGCATGTGCCCCGAGTGCGAGGGGCTCGGCAAGGCCACGGACATCGACCTGGACGAGCTGGTCGACCGGGAGCTGTCGCTGAACGAAGGGGCGATCAAGGTTCCCGGCTACGCGGTGGACTCGTGGCCTTGGCAGGTCGTGGCCGGCTCCGGCCTGTTCGACCGGGACGTCAAGCTGAAGGACTTCACCCCCGAGCAGTGGGAGGACCTCCTCCACAAACCCCCGACCAAGCTCAAGTACGGCTCCAACAACTTCACCTACGAGGGCATCGCCTCCAAGGTCAGGAAGAGCTACCTCGGCAAGGACCGCGAATCGATGCAGGCGACCGCGCGGGCGTTCGCCGACCGGGCGGTCAGGCAGGCGGTCTGCCCGTCCTGCGACGGCTCCCGGCTCAACGAGGCCGCCAGGTCCGCGCGGATCAACGGCAGGAACATCGCCGAGTGCTCGGCGATGCAGATCAACGACCTGGCCGACTTCGTGCGCCGCATCGGCGACCAGGCCGTCGGCCCGGTGCTGGACGGGCTGCGCGCCACGCTGGACTCGCTGGTCGAGATCGGCCTCGGCTACCTGAGCCTGGACCGCGAGTCGTCCACGCTGTCGGGCGGCGAGGCCCAGCGGGTGAAGATGGTTCGTCACCTCAACTCCAGCCTGACCGACGTCACGTACGTCTTCGACGAGCCCACGGCCGGGCTGCACCCGCACGACATCCAGCGGATGAACAACCTGCTGCTCCAGCTGCGCGACAAGGGCAACACGGTGCTCGTCGTCGAGCACAAGCCGGAGACGATCGCGATCGCCGACCACGTGGTCGACCTCGGGCCGGGCGCGGGCACGGCGGGCGGGTCGCTCTGCTACGCCGGCGACCTGGACGGGCTGCGCGCCTCGGACACGCTGACCGGCCGCTACCTCGACCACCGCGTACGCCTGCGCGAGAACGTCCGCGAGCCGGCCGGCCACCTGCGGATCGAGGGCGCCACGCTGCACAACCTCCAGGACGTGAGCGTGGACATCCCGCTCGGCGTGCTCACGGTCATCACCGGGGTGGCGGGATCGGGCAAGAGCTCGCTGATCCACGGGTACGTCGCGGGCCGGGACGGCGTGGTCGTCGCCGACCAGTCGCCGATCCGGGGGTCGCGCAGGAGCAACCCGGCCACGTACACCGGGGTGCTCGACCCGATCAGGGCGGCGTTCGCCAAGGCCAACGGGGTCAAGCCCGGCCTGTTCAGCGCCAACTCCGAGGGCGCCTGCCCGGCGTGCAAGGGCATCGGGCTCATCTACACCGACCTGGCGATGATGGCCGAGGTGGCGTCGGTGTGCGAGGAGTGCGAGGGCCGGCGGTTCACGCCTGAGGTGCTGACGTACACGCTGCGCGGCAAGAACATCAGCGAGGTGCTGGCCATGCCGGTCGCCGAGGCGCGCGAGTTCTTCACCACGGGGCAGGCGGGCACGATCCTCGACCGCCTGGTCGCGGTCGGCCTCGGCTACGTCGGGCTCGGTCAGCCGCTCACCACCCTGTCGGGCGGCGAGCGGCAGCGGCTCAAGCTCGCCATCAACATGGCGAAGAACGGCACCACGTACGTGCTCGACGAGCCGACCACCGGCCTGCACCTGGCCGACGTGGACCAGCTGCTGGCGCTGCTCGACCGGCTGGTCGAGGACGGCAACACGGTCATCGTGATCGAGCACCACCAGGCGGTGATGGCCCACGCGGACTGGATCATCGACCTGGGCCCGGGGGCCGGTCATGACGGCGGGCAGGTGGTGTTCTCCGGCACGCCGGGCAGGCTGGTCGCGGGCGGCACCTCGCTGACCGCGATCCACCTGCGGGACTACGTGGGACGACCGTAGCGGTAGGCGCGTCTCAGACGGCGAGGCGGGCCAGGACCCTGGCGAACTCCGGCGGCGGAGCCACCACCAGCCTGGTCTGCCCTCGCCGCATGACGATGTCGGCCCTGATGAGGGTCAGCCGCTCCCTGTGCCACCAGTAGACCTGCGAGCTGAGCCCGCCCGTGCGTACGGCGTGCACGCGCAGCCGCTCGATCGCGCGTACCACGCCGATCCCGTCCACCGGATGCAGGAGCAGCGTGTACGGGTCGGGCAGCACCACCAGCACCCCGTCGGACGGCACCGGCAGGTAGGACCCCAGCCAGCGGAGATGCGTGGCGGCGGCCGGGATCGCGCCGGTCAGCCGCGTCACCGGCGTCCCCGACAGCTCGATGTGCTCCACCAGCAGCCGCTCGTCCCGCCTGACGTTGGCGACCGCCCGGTCGAGCGCCTGCGCCGACGGGACGGGCCAGCACCCGGCCTCCTCCGGCCGCACGGTACGCGAGCCGACCGTCAGCAGCTCGACCAGGTCGGCGTTGAGGTGGCGGCCGACCACCCTGGTCAGGTCGGGCACCTCGTCCACGGACTCCACGCGGGTGCGCAGCAGCGGCGCGGCCTGCTCGAGATCGCACACGTCCAGCCACTCCCCGGCGGTGGCGACGGCGTGCGCGAGGTGCTCGGAGACCAGCATCGGCCAGTCCTCCCTGGGCCTGCGCCCCGCCTCCCGCCGCAGCCCCGTGAGCTTGACGTGCAGCGTCGTCTCACCTCTGAGCGTCACGGAAGCGCCGTCACGGGCGAACTCGAAGGTGTATCCGAGGGATTCCGCGACGAGCGCGAGCAACGAGTCGAGATCGACGTCCTCGACCGGCCGGCGCGAGGGCTCCCGGTCACGCCTGAACCAGTTCACGCGCCGTGTCCCTTTCTGTCGGGTTCGTCCTTTCTACCTTGCCTGCTCCCCATTGCGGAACGGGCCAGCCAGCGAGCACGATTCGGTATCGATAACACCAAGCCTCCCCAGCCACATCGTCATCTGTGGTGACCCGTGTCCCACAGGAAGCCCCGCCAGAACAGGCACTCCGAGCGCCCCCAGCCGGTCCTCGAGCACCGGGTAGGGATCCCCGCAGTTCACCCACGACCCGAGCGCGATCCCCCGCACCCCGTCGAACACCCCGGCCTGCAGCAACTGCGTGAGCATGCGGTCGATCCGGTACGGCTCCTCGCCGATGTCCTCCAGGAACGCGACCCTGCCCGCGAAGGACGGCTGCCACCGGGTGCCGCACATGGAGGCCAGCAGCGACAGGTTGCCCCCGGCGAGCACGCCCTCGGCCCGTCCAGGCGCCAGCACCCGGTCACCCTGGACGGGCGCGCCCGTGCCGAACAGCGCCGCCTGCAGGCTCTCCCAGGTACGCGGCTCGGGCCCGTCCTCGCCGCCGACGAGGTCGTTCGCGGGCATGGGCCCGTGCAGCGTGGGCACGCCCAGCTCGATGGCGAACGCGTTGTGCAGCGCTGTGATGTCGCTCGACCCGAGGAGGACCTTGTCGCCGGCCGCCCGCATGGCGTCCCAGTCGAGCAGCCCGAGCAGCCGGCCCGCGCCGTAGCCGCCCCTGCAGCAGAAGACCGCGGAGACGGCCGGGTCGCACCAGGCGGCCTGCAGGTCCGCGGCCCGCTCGGCGTCGCCGCCCGCCAGGTAGCCGAGTCGCTGGCGGTCGAGCGCGTGCGCGCCGACCACCACCTTCAGCCCGAGCCCCTCCAGCCGCCGCACGCCCCGCCCGAGCATCGCGGCGTCGGCCGGTCCTGACGGCGAGACGATGGCGACGGTGTCACCCCGCTGCATCGATCAACTCCTTGACGAGATGGGCCAGGGGAACGCGCGCGGGCCTGGCGGCCCGCGCTTTCCCGCTTGATGCCCGCGGCGACGCCGGCATTGGTCCTTTCACGTGCCAAACGGTGCCACACTTACGTGTCGTATGCGACTTCCGCCCCACATCCTCGTGGTCAACGGCATCAAGGTCCGCCGGCCGGTCTTCCTGCTCGGAGCTCCGCATTCCGGCGCGGATCTGCTCGCCCGCGCCCTGAAACGCTCCCCCGGCTTCCACATGACGATGGGCCGCGCGTGCGTGGCCAACGTGGTGTACGCCTTCGCCAGGAAACCGTCCATGGGCCGCACGCCCGGCGCCGTACGCGTCCTGCGCGACGCGCTGGCCGAGTCGTGGCAGGTGCTGCCCGGCGCATGCGGGCGGTGCGCCGAGCCGTGCAGGGAGGCGGGCGGCGTCACCGGCGCCGGGCCCTGCGTGTCCGCCGCCGAGATCGTCAGGTTCGGCGAGGGCGGCCCCGACCTCATCTACAGCGCTCCCGTGCTGCTCCAGGCGTTCCCCGACGCCCGTTTCGTGCAGCTCATCCGGGACGGCAGGGACGTCGCGGCCGGCATACTGGACGATCCGGCGTGCCTGGCCTGGTTCAGGCCGTCGATGTCGCCGGACCAGACCGAGTTCCCCAACGCGTTCCTCGGCGTCAACAAGGACGAGCACCTCGGCCGGTGGCGGGACATGCCGGTGGCGGGCAAGTGCGCCCTGCGCTGGCGCGGCGCCGTACGCCTGAGCGCGGAGCTGCGCAGGACGCTGCCCGAGCAGCAGCTCCTGACCCTGCGCTACGAGGACCTCGTGCTCCATCCGGCCCAGGCGGTGAGGGAGCTGTCGGAGTTTCTGGAGACGCGGGTGCCCAAGGTCACGTTGTACGGCGACGACGTGCCCAAGGTGGGGGCCCATCGCACCCGCCTCTCGCCCGGCGACCTGACGCTGGTGGAGAAGGTCGCCAGGCCGGAGCTCACGCGGCTGGGCTATCTGGCGAGGACGTGAACTGAGTGCGGTAGAGCTCGGCGTAGAGCCCGCCGCGGGCCAGCAGCTCCTCGTGCGCGCCGCGCTCGGCGATCCGGCCGTCGTGCACCACGAGGATCTCGTCGGCCTCCCTGATCGTCGACAGCCGGTGCGCGATGACCAGCGACGTGCGGCCCTTCAGCGCGGTCTTCAGCGCCACCTGCACGGCCGCCTCCGACTCCGAGTCGAGGTGCGCGGTGGCCTCGTCGAGCACGACCACGCGCGGCGCCTTCAGCAGCAGCCTGGCCAGCGCCAGGCGCTGCTTCTCGCCGCCGGACAGGCGGTAGCCGCGGTCGCCGACGACGGTGTCGAGCCGGTCGGGCAGGCTCTCGACGAGCTCACCGATCTGCGCGGCCCTGAGAGCCTCCCAGATCTCCTCCTCGCTCGCCTCCGGCCTGGCGTAGCGGAGGTTGGCTCCGATCGTGTCGTGGAAGAGATGGGCGTCCTGCATGACCACGCCCACGGTCTCGCGCAACGAGTCGAGGGTGGCGTCGCGCACGTCGAGCCCGTTGATCCGCACCGCGCCCTCGTTGACGTCGTAGAGGCGTGACACCAGCGAGGTCATCGTGGTCTTGCCCGCCCCGGAGTGGCCGACCAGGGCGATGAGCTGCCCCGGCTCGGCGCGGAACGACACGCCCTTGAGCACCGGGTGCGAGGGCCCGCCGTCCTGCCTGGCCACCGACTCCAGCGAGGCCAGCGAGACCTCCTCGGCGGCCGGGTAGCGGAAGCGCACGTCGTCGAACTCGATCGTGACCGGCCCGGCCGGCACCGGCACGGCGTCCGGCTTCTGCGCCACCATGGGCCGCAGGTCGAGGATCTCGAAGACCCGGTCGAAGCTCACCAGCGCGGTCATCACGTCCACGTGCACGTTGGACAGGGACGTGAGGGGGCCGTACAGGCGCATCAGGAGGGCGGCCAGGGCCACCAGCGTGCCCAGCTCGAAGACGTCGGACACCGACAGCACGCCGCCGATGCCGTAGACCAGGGCCGTGGCAAGCGCGGCGACCAGGCCGAGCGCGACCCGGAACACGGTGCCGTACATGCCGACCGTCACGCCCACGTCGCGCACCCTGGCGGCGCGCCTGCCGAAGATCTCGGCGTCGTCCTCCGGCCTGCCGTAGAGCTTGGCGACCATGGCGCCGGCCACGTTGAACCGCTCGGTCGTGACCGAGCTCATCTCGGCGTCCAGCTCCATCTGCTCGCGGGTCAGCGCCGACATGCGGCGGCCGACGTACTTGGCCGGCACGATGAAGATCGGCAGCAGCACGAGCGCGGCCAGCGTCACCTGCCACGACAACGCCAGCATGGCGCCCAGCACCAGGATCAGGCTCACCACGTTGGACACCACGGACGACAGCGTGCTCGTCAGCGCCCGCTGGGCGCCGATCACGTCGGTGTTGAGCCTGCTGACCAGCGCGCCGGTCTGCGCCCGCATGAAGAACGCCACCGGCATGCGCTGCACGTGGTCGAACACCTCGGTGCGCAGGTCGTAGATCAGGCCCTCGCCGACACGCGACGAGAACCACCGCTGCGCCAGCGTCAGCCCGGCGTCGGCGAGCGCCAGCACGGCGATCGCCACCGCCAGCCCCACCACGACACCGGGCCGCTTGGCCAGGATGCCGTCATCGATGATCGCCTTCATCAGCAGCGGGTTGGCGACCACGATCACCGCGCCGAGCACCACAAGCGCCAGGAACGCCGCCATCTGCCGCGTGTGCGGCCGCGCGTAACGCGCGATGCGCCGCACCGTGCCCGGCCGCAGCCGCTGGCCGGTCACCGAGCCGTCGCGTCGCAGTGACGCCATCGCATGTGGGCCGAAGCCCCCACCCATCATCGCCATTCGGGGGATCCTCCTCCTCCCCCGGAGTCAGCGCCACAGGGATCCGCCGGATTCCCGGCTCCGCTCACCGCGAAACCCCGGGCGCGGCCGGTCAGCCGAAGAGGGCCTTGATACGTGCGGCCTGTTCGATCCCCTCGGCCACACTCTGCTCCTCCAGGGTGCGTGAGCGCGCCCCCTGGAGGAGTCGCTTGGTCGCGACAGCCGCGTCCCGGTTGACGGCGAGCAACTGCGCGATCCTGTCTTGTACGGCCTGTTCCAGGTCGCCCCCGGCGACCACGAGTTCCGCGAGGCCGATGCGCATGGCCTCGTCCGCGTGCACGATCCTGGCGGTCAGGCAGATGTCGATCGCCTTGGCCAGGCCAACCAGCTCCACCAGGGGCTTGGTCCCCGTCAGATCGGGCACCAGGCCCAGTGCGGGCTCCTTCATGCAGAACTTGACATCATCGGCCACGATCCGCAGGTCGCAGGCGAGCGCGAGCTGAAATCCCGCGCCGATCGCGTGCCCCTGCACAGCGGCGATGGAAACGATCTCCGGGCGGCGCAGCCACAGGAACCCCGCCTGTGCCTGTCTGATGCGCTGCTCGAAGTCCGCGCCGCCGCTCCTGGCCGCCGAACTGAACGAGCCTTGTCCGGGCACCCCCTCGGGTGTGAACATCCGCAGGTCTATCCCTGCCGAGAAGGACGGTCCCTCACCTTTCACGACGACGACGCGCACCTGCTCGGGCAGGCTCTCGCCGATGCGGCCCAGTGCCGACCATGTCGCGAACGTCTGCGCGTTGCGCTTTTCCGGCCGGTCCAGCGTGATCGTCGCTATCTCACCGTCCACCTCGAAGCGAAGCCCGATCTCCGCGAGTGCTGCCACGGAGACGTCCTTCGCCTTCCCCCCGCGCTGTCGCGCCTGCGCTTCCGCCATCGTCCGCTCCCTGTGAGTCCCGGCTGCGCACCACGGTGCGCCGCCGACGCTGACCGTCGCGCCCGAGCCTACAGAATATCGTTCTGGCTCGGGCGCGACGTCGGCCGACTAGGGACGGGCGGCTGCGGTCGCACGTTCCGAGGCGGTCGTCAGCGCTTGGACTTGCCTCGGGTCGCCCCGCCGCGCCCGCGCAGAGTCACACCGGACTCGCTAAGGATGCGGTGGATGAACCCGTAGGACCGGCCGGTAGAAGCGGCCAGCGCGCGGATGCTCTCGCCCTGCGCGTAGCGCTTCTTGAGATCGCCGGCCAGTTTTTCCCGGTCGGCCCCGGTGACCCGGGTGCCCTTCTTCAGTGTCTCGGCCACGAGTACCTCCTGTAGTGCCGGACTTCCGCAGCGTTACTCCGCCATGATCAGTCATTTCAGCGGGATCGGCTACCTACTCCACGGGAAAAGATCCGTACCCACTCAAATTAAGATCAGGCAAGTGCCACAAGATCGGAAAATTCGGCGCTCCATGCGTCTTCAGTTCCGTCAGGTAGCAAGATCACCCTATCCGGTGACAGGGCGTCAACGGCACCCTCGTCATGTGTGACTAGGACGATTGCTCCTGAATACGACCTCAGAGCGGTGAGAACCTGCTCCCTGCTGACCGGGTCGAGGTTGTTGGTCGGCTCGTCGAGAAGCAGGACGTTGGCGCTGGAGAGCACCAGGATGGCGAGCGCGAGACGGGTCTTCTCACCGCCGGACAGGACCCCGGCCGGCTTGTCGACATCCTCTCCGGTGAACAGGAAAGAACCGAGGACCTTGCGCAACTCGGTGTCGGTGAACTGGCCGCCGGCCGAACGCATGTTCTCCAGCAGGGTGCGGCCGGGGTCGAGGGTCTCGTGCTCCTGGGCGTAGTAGCCGACTTTCAGGCCGTGTCCCGGCCTGATCTCGCCGGTGTCGGGCTCCTCGACGCCGCCGAGCACGCGCAGCAGCGTGGTCTTGCCCGCGCCGTTGAGCCCGAGGATGACGACCCTGTGACCTCGGTCGATGGCCACGTTGATGTCGGTGAAGACCTCCAGCGACCCGTACGACTTGGACAGGCCCTCGGCCATCAGCGGGGTGCGTCCGCAGGGCAGCGGGTCGGGGAAGCGCAACCGCGCCACCTTGTCGGCCTTGCGCACCTCCTCGGTGCCGGACAGCAACCGGTTGGCACGGCGCATCATGTCCTGGGCCGCCTTGGCCTTGGTGGCCTTGGCGCGCATCTTGTCGGCCTGCGCGAGCAGCGCGCCCGCCTGCTTCTCGGCGTTGGCCCGCTCGCGCTTCCTGCGCTTCTCGTCGGTCTCGCGCTGGGCGAGATAGGCGGTCCAGCCGACGTTGTAGTGATCGATCGCCGACCGGTTGGCGTCCAGGTGCAGGACCTTGTTGACCGTGGCTTCAAGAAGGCCGACATCGTGGCTGATGATCACCAAGCCACCTTGATGACTTCGCAAAAAATCGCGAAGCCAGCCGATTGAGTCCGCATCCAGGTGGTTTGTGGGCTCGTCGAGAAGGAGAGTTTCCGCTCCGCTGAAAAGAATTCGCGCCAATTCCACGCGCCTGCGCTGGCCCCCGGAAAGCGTTTGCAACGACTGCGAGAGCACTCGGTCCTGCAGGCCGAGGCTGGAGGCGATGGAGGCCGCCTCCGACTCGGCCGCGTAGCCGCCGAGGACGTGCATCTGGTCCTCGAGCCGGCCGTAGCGCTTGACGGCCTTCTCGCGGGTGCGGTCGTCGGCCGAGGACATCCCGACCTCCGCCTCGCGCAGCTTGCGGATGACCTCGTCGAGCCCGCGCGCGGACAGGATGCGGTCGCGGGCCAGCACCTCCAGGTCGCCGGTGCGCGGGTCCTGCGGCAGGTAGCCCACGCTGCCGCTGGTGGTCACGGTGCCGGTGGCGGGCAGGGCCTCGCCCGCCAGCACCTTGGTCAACGTCGTCTTGCCGGCGCCGTTGCGGCCGACGAGCCCGATCTTGTCGCCCGGGTTGACCCGGAACGTGGCTTTCTCGATGAGCAGGCGCGCGCCCGCGCGCAGCTCGATATCACTGGCGATGATCATGTTGGCGGAACACTCCCGAGCTAGGAAACGAGGGTTTGGGCGTGCGACGCCGGTTCAATCGGGAGTGTGCATACAGATCAGTGTAGGGCCCCTTCCGGGGCCCCACTTCTGGTTAATGCTCCGCCAGGTGCTTGCCGATCAGCGCCAGGTTGTGGATCGCGGCCAACGCGTACTGCGAGGCGGTGTTGGTGCTCACGAAGGGCGCCTCCCGGACGGGAGAGAGCACGTTCGGCCCGTCGACCACGGCGATCTCCCAGTCGGCCTGCCGCTGCAGCATGTTCGTGTTGCGCTGGTCGCCCTCGTCGAGGTAGAACTTCCGCCACGCCCAGGCGGCCAGCCCTGCGTCGTCCAGGCGCGTCGCCGCGTACGCGGTGAGCCGGCTGTGCGCCTGCACCAGCGAGATGCCGGTCAGCCGCTGCCCCACCTCCGCCTCCTGCTGCTCGGGGGTGGCGAGATAGAGCCGGCAGTAGTCCAGCCACGTCTTCTCGAAGCCGGGCACGTCCAGCCCGAGCCCGATCAGCTCGGCGCACATCTCCGGCAGCCCGAACAACGACGAGAGGTGCGAGATGGAGATCTTGTCGCGCGTGGTGTCGAACCGCCCGGCCGCCAGGTCGAGCCTGGCCTCACCGGTCAGGAATCCGTGCGGCAGCGCGCCGATGCCGGCCATCGTGCCCAGCAGCCGGTCCTTGGCCCGCTCGTCGCCGTGCCGCTCCCAGCGGGTCAGCCAGGCCGCCGCCAGCGCCCCCCAGTCGGTCCCGAGCCCGACCGACAGCGCCGAGGGGTCCGGGGTGTAGACGTCCTCGCGCACCTTGCGCGTGGGGTCGATCACCACGAACGTCTCCTCGGGCGTGCTCAGCTCGTCCATGAGGTCGCCGGTGCGCTCGTCGGCCGTCAGGTAGTAGTAGAAGCGCCGGTAGGCGGCGTTGGAGATGCGCAGCTGCTTGCAACTGCACCCCCAGTGCTGCACGTTGTGCCTGCTGCCCAGGCCCTTCCACCTGCCGAGGTGGTAGACGTCGACCTCGCCGGTGTGGCGGGTCAGCGACTCGGCGAAGCGGAAGACGTCCGATCTTCCGGTGCGCAGATACTGCAGCCACAGCCACAGGTCGGGCGACAGCTCGGAGTTGTCCCACGCGTAGCCGCCGATGTCGTAACGCCAGGTGTGGCGGTCGCGGTCGTAGGTGTGCATCACGTCGCCGTAGTCCCAGAACCCGTACCACCTGCGTTGCTCGCGCTCGCGTACGTAGTGGTCGAACAGGAAGTCCAGGCGGTCCTCGATCCTGGCGTGCGCGGGCGTGGAGCGGTCGGGCAGGCCCCACACGCCGAACACGCCGGCCTCCAGCATCCGCTCGGGGGCCACGGCCAGCAGCCCCGGCCGGTTCATGGCGGCCGCGTGCCCGGCCAGGTCCCGCGACGGGGGCGTGGCGTCGCAGGCGCGCAGGGTCAGTTCGTGCGTACGCGCCACGCCGTGCGCGTCGCCGAACCCGGGCTCGTAGTCCTCGTACGTGATCTCCAGGGCCTCGAGCTGTTTGGCGTACGTGTCCTGGCCCAGGCCGTCGTGGTAGAAGCGCAGGTCCATGGCGGGCGCGGACGGCGACCAGAGCCAGACGGTCACGGTGGCGAGGTCGGTGGCAGCGTTCCTGATGTCCAGGCGGGTGGGGTGCAGGCGCCAGAAGTCGCGCAGGCCGAAGCCGAGGCCGCCGCTGACGCCGCCGACGTAGCCGTACCCGGCCGAGCGGGTGCCGGAGGGGATGGTCACCCACGCGTGGCCGTCGGCGGTGCGTTTGCGCAGCGTGAAGCCGTCGGCGGAGCTCTGGTCGAGGGTGTAGTCGTTCCAGGCGGGGATGAAGTGCAACCGGTTGCCGACCTCCGGGTTCAGCTCGCCGGCCGCCCTGCCCTCGATCTGCGCCCGGCGCGCGGCCTCGCCGGGGTCCGTGCGCAGGCCGGTCAGCCCGCGTACGGCCTCGGTGAGGAAGCCGCCCTCGGCCCCGGCCAGCCGCACGTGCCTGTCGTGCGGTTCGTCGCGCATGACGACGTCGGCGCTCAGGCCGAGCCCGGCCAGGAAGTCGCGCTCGGGGTCGCCGTCCCAGACGAACGTGTGCATGACACGCACGTCCTCCGCCCCCGCGTAGAAGTACAGGCGCACGGTGAACGGCAGCCAGTCGCCGTGGCGGCCCTCCAGACGCACCACGGCGCGCACGGGCCCGTCCTGCTCGACGGTGACCCGCTCGACCACGCCGGTGGCCCGCTCGCGGGGCGCGCCGCCGCCCTCGTCGGGGGTGGGCTCGCTCTGGCGGAGGCTGACCAGGCGGACGTCCCTGGCGATCTCGCGGCTCCCGCGCGAGATCGAGCGGGCCAGCGTCCCGCCCTGCTCCTCGATCGTCCACGTCACCACGCCGGTGCCGACCCGCAGCACGCCGTCCGCTCGCTCGACGGTGACGGGCGTCCCCGCCGCGGCGGGCTCGCGCCCTGGTTCGAGCCGGTACGACTCCACCGGGGCGTGCGCGCCGACGGCGTGGGCCGTCCACTTGACCGAGCCGTCGGGCCAGGTCGCGGTGACCCAGCTCTGCACGGGCACCTCGCGCCCGCCCTCGTCGGCCAGCGCGAACGCGGTGTCCCGCCCGACCGCGCCGCGCGGCCACGGGACTCCCCAGGTCACCCCCTGCTCGCCCGGTCGGTCCAGCCAGCGAAGTGCGGTCATGTGATCTCCCTGAGTCACTCGGCGACGATCGCGGCCACCTTGCCGGCGCCGCGGAAGCGGAAACGGGTGCCGCCGGACAGGGCCGGCGGCACCGGAGGGGTCACTCCTTGACCCCTCCGATCAGCACACCCTTGGCGAAGTGCTTCTGCAGGAACGGGTAGAAGAACAGGATCGGCAGCGTCGCGATCACCACGACCGCGAACTTGAGCCCCTGCTCGGGCGGCACCCAGGTCCGGTCCAGCTGGGACAGCGCGGTCGCCGCGTCGGTGCTGGTGAGCTGGCGTACGAGGATCTGCAGCGTCCACTTGCTCGGATCGTTGATGTACAGCAGCGGCGACATGTAGTCGTTCCAGATGCCCACCGCGTAGAACAGCGAGAACGTCGCGATGATCGGCTTGGACAGCGGCAGCACGATCTTGAAGAACACGCCCATCTCGTTGCAGCCGTCGATGCGCGCCGCCTCCTCCAGGGCCTGCGGCAACTCCTGGAAGAAGCTCTTCACGATGATCAGGTAGAACGGGTTGATCGCCAACGGCAGGATCAGCGCCCAGTAGCTGTTGAGCAGCCCGAGATCGCGCACCACCAGAAAGGTGGGGATCATGCCGCCGCCGAACACCAGCGTGAAGATGATCAGGTTCAGGACCAGCGCCCGGCCCGGCAGATACCGCTTGGCCAGCGGGTATGCCATGGTGAACGTCAGCAGCACCTGCACCACCGTGCCCGCCGCCGTCACGAGGACGGTGGTGACCAGGGCGCGCAGGAAGGCGTCCGTGGCGAAGATGTACTCGTACGACTCGGTGACGAACTTCTGCGGCCACAGGAAGAACGGTCGCGAGGAGATCTCCGCCTCACCCGCGAAGGACCCGGCCAGCACGTAGAGCAGCGGTAGGACCGTGATCAGCGCCAGCCCGGCGAGCACGACGACGTTGAGCGCGTCGAACACGCGGCCGCCGGGCGAGTTGTGGTGGTGGACCGCCTGCTTGGTCGCGGTCTTGGTCGACATGCGTGGCTCCTCAGAACAGCCCACGCTGGCCGAGGCGCTTGGCCAGCCAGTTGGAGCCGAAGATCAGGATGACGCCCGCCACGCCCTTGAACAGGCCGACGGCGGTGGAGTAACTGATCGCGCCCTGGATGATGCCGGTGTTGTAGACGTAGGTGTCGAACACGTCGGCCACCGAGCGGTTCAGCGAAGTGGTCATCAGCCAGATCTGCTCGAAGCCCGTGTCGAGCAGGTTCCCCGACATGAGGATGGCCATGACGACGACCGTGGGGCGGATGGCGGGCAGCGTGACGTGCCAGAGCTGACGGAAGCGTCCCGCGCCGTCCATGCGGGCCGCCTCGTACAGGTTGGGGTCGACGCCGGCCAGCGCGGCCAGGTAGATGATCGTGCCCCAGCCGGTCTGCTTCCACAGCAGCTGCAGGATGATCAGCGGGCGGAACCACTCCTCCTGCGCCATGTAGTCGACCTTCGCGGTGTCACCCAGCAGGTCGCGGATCCACCCGGAGATCGCCCCGAAGTCCGCGGCGAACAGCACGTACGTCAGCGAGGCGACGATCGTCCAGGACAGGAAGTGCGGGATGTAGATCAGCGACTGGACCGAGCGTTTGACGATGTTGATCCGCAGCTCGTTCAGCAGCAGCGCCACGATGATCGGCGCGGGGAAGACGATGAGCACGTTCAGCAACGCCAGGAACAGCGTGTTGAACATCAGCCGGCCGAAGTCGGGCCCGGCGAACAGCTGCCGGAAGTTCTCGAACCCGACCCACGGGCTGCCGGAGTAGCCGAGGAACGGCACGAAGTCCTGGAAGGCGATCGTCACGCCGTACATCGGCAGGTACTTGAAAAGCGCGAAGTAGGCGATGCCCGGGATGAGCATCAGGTAGAGCCAGCGATAGCGTAGCAGCGCGACGCGCAGCGACACCTTGCCGGCTCCCCGCCCGCTCTTGGGCACCGCCTTCTCAGGAGGCGGCGCCAGGTCGGTGGCCACAGCGGCCTCCTTTCATGCGAGGGGCCCAGGAGACGCGTCCCAGGGCCCCTCAGGGCCGGTGGTCAGTTGCCGAGCTTGGAGACCAGGTCGTTGACCTCGGCCGCCACCTGCGTGCCGCCGCTGTCGTACCAGCGCTTGATCTCCCCCTTCAGCTGCTCCTCCGTGATGGCCCCCGACAGGTACTTGATCCGGGCGTCGGGAATGATCGTGTCGATCTGGCCGCCCTTGGAGACGGCGGTGGGCGAGATGACCGGCAGGGCCGGGTTGTGCACGGCCGTCTTGAGGTCCTCCGCCATCAACTCGTTCTGCAGCTTGAGGGTGTCCTTGTACGGCTGACCGGACGGCGTGCGCGGGTAGGCGATGCCCCCGATGTCCAGGTCGCCCTTGAAACTGAGCTGGACGAAGGCGTCGTCGGCGTTGTCCTGGATGGTCCTGATCACGGGGTCGGTCTCGTTGATCAGCGTCGCGGTGTTGTCCACCACCTCGTAGTTGCGGCCCTCGATGCCGAGCTGGACCAGGTTCTGGCCCTCTTTCGTGCCCAGCTTGTCGAGCGTCTTCAGCACGTTGTCGAGGTCCTGCTCGGTCGGCACGCTCTGCCGGGAGATGGCCAGGACGTCGAGGTAGCCGGTGAACGGCAGGGAGAACTTCTGGCCGTCGGAGCGCTTGAGGTTGCCGACCATGGCGACCTTGTCACCGTAGTTCTTGTCACCGTCGTCCCTGAACAGGTCGAAAGCCTGCCTGGAGCGGACGTTCACGTCGATGATGATGCCGCCCCTGCCGTGGAAGAACGGCTCGTTCCACTTGGCCGAGTCGAGGGTGGCGAAGTCCGGGTTGACCAGGCCCTCGTCGACCATCTTCTTGAGGAACCTGTTGGCCTCGAGGAACTCCGGGGTGTCGAACCCGGGGACGAGCTTGCCGCCCCGCTCGCCCCAGCCGTTCGGGGCGCCGAACCAGGTCTCGAGCGTGTCGTAGGGGCTGGAGCTGGCGTAGTTGCCCGGCCACTTCGGGATGATCAGGCCGTAGGTGTCCTTCTTGCCGTTGCCGTCGGGGTCCTTCTCGGTGAACGCCTTGGCGACCTCGTACAGGTCGTCGACCGTCTCCGGCTCCTCCAGGCCGACCTTCTTCAGCCAGTCCTTGCGGAGGATGACCGCCGAGCGCAACGCGGCCCGCATCCGGTAGATGCCGTAGATCTTGCCGTTGACGGAGGAGTTGAGCGCGGTGCGCTGGTCCATCGGCTTGAGGTTCGGGTACTTGTCCAGCTTGTCGGTCAGGTCCCAGAACGCTCCGGCCTGGGCCGCCCTGACGAACGCCGGGAGCTTGGGGTCCACGACCATGACCTGCGGGATGTCGTCCGAGGCGAGCGTGACGTTCAGTTTGTCGGTGTACTCGGCGTTGGGCACCCAGGTCATCTGGAGCTTCTTGCCGAGGAACTTCTCGACCGCCTGCTGCAACTCGCCCTTGGGGTCGGGCGCCGTGCCGTGCAGCTTAGTCATGATGGTCAGCGTGTTGGCGTCGGCCTGGGGGGCGGCACCGCCTGAGCATGCCGAGGCGGTGAGAGCAGCCGTTAGCGTTAATGCGCCGGCCATGAGCCGCCGGCGACGGGATGCGCTCATGAGTTCCCTTTCGAATGCAGGCGCGCCTCGTTCTCCTCGAAGAAGCGCAGGCAGAGCCACGTGTTGAGGTGGATCCACGCGCCGAAGCTGACCAGGGGCGCGAGGATGGGCGCCACCGAGGTCGCGAAGGCGATGGCGGAGAGCGCTAGCAGCAACAGCACGGACGAGGCCGGGCGCAGGAGCGCTAGCTGGGACGCCTTGAGCCAGTAGGCCCGCAGCGGCAGGTCGAAATGCGCGTAGAGGGGGCCTACGTACGCGCCCGTACCGGCCAGGGCGAGGAGCGCGACGAGCGTCGCGATGCGCAACGTCCCCATGCCGGGCCCCAGAGCGGAGAAGTACAGGTAGTTGCCGATCAGGACGACGGCGGTCGCCGCCGCGGGCAGGACCAGCAACGAGGCCCGGACGAACTCCCGCCGGTAGACGGTCCAGAATTCGGTCCAGCCCTGAAACGATTCATTTCGGGCATGCCTCCGAGCCAGGGTGTAGGCGGCGACGGTGGCGGGCCCGAGCCCGAGGAGCACGCCTCCCGCGAGGGTGAAGACGATCCACATCAGATTCAGCCTGACCGCCCAGATGAGCTCTGAGCAGGCAGCTTGAATCCTGATCGACATGGCGGGATGGGTCATCCGGCACCACCTTCTCGTGGCACGTGCACGGATACGGGGGTGGGTTGTTGCACCGCAATTCCTGCCCTGTTACAAGCTGGTGAACGGCGGTTGGTGCGAAATTAGTGTTGAATCGACTCAAAGTCAATGACAAGACACGCGGAGATTTGCGTACTCACCGATGAACGGCGCCATCTGCCGGAACCCGATCTTGCCCCCTGCCAGGGCGGGACCACCGATCGAGCCGTCGTCCTCCCAGCGGAACGAGACCAAATCGTTGACCGAGAACACGACCTCCCGGCCGCTGACGTCCAGCCGCATGGCATAGGGCCCGTCGGCGTCGAGGACGCCTGGTATCGGGTCGGCTCCCTGCGCGACCAGGTGAAACCCGTGGCTCTTGCGCAGGTTGCAGGTGTGGAAGGCGCGCTCGGCGGGCCACCTGCGCCGGAAGTAGGAGACGTGGTAGGCGTCGATGTCGCCGTGGTGGTACTGCTCGTACGGCCCCGTGCGCGCGGCCAGGCGCGGATCGAAGAGGTCCGCGCCGTCGCGGCCCCTGGCGTGGAAGAAGAGTATGGCCAGCCCCGGCTCCCTGACCGGCCAGAAGTCCCACTCGATCCGCACGTCGGCGGGGAACTCCCCGGGACACCACAGCACCAGGTTGGCCTCCTGCCCGTCGGACGGCGGCCGGCGACTCTCCAGGCGCAGCCGTCCCTGCGGGAAGGACGTGGCGCCGTCCCCCTCCATGCGGAAGCCGGCCAGGTCTTCCCGGCAGGCCAGAGCGTTCTGATAGATCTCGGCCAAGGGGGGCTCCTTCGGGATCGCGGCGCCCGGCACACCGCTCGGCGCGCCCACCCGCCGCGCCTGCCGCGGCGTGCGCCGCAGTGGCCTGCGCCGTCCGAGGTGGCCGGGCGCGCTGGGTGAATGGGTTCAGCGATGATCGCGGTACGGCGCGCTGGACTCGCGGATCACCAGGTCGGGCTGGAAGATGACCTGCCGGTGCCGATGCTGCTCGGGCTCCGCGACCTCCTCGAGCAACAGGTCGATCGCCGTCCGCCCGAGCAGCTCGCGAGGCTGTCGCACGGACGACAGCGGCACCGCGGCCGCGGCGGCGAAGTCGATGTCGTCGTAGCCGATGATGGCCAGGTCCTCAGGCACCCGGAGCCCGTGCGTCGCCATGGCCTGCAGCAGGCCCAGCGCCATCATGTCGTTGGCGCAGAAGGCGGCCGTGGGCCGCTCGGCCGCGGGCAGCGCCGCCACGCGCTCCCCGATCGCCCGCCCCTCGGCCACGGTCAGCGTGGGCGCGGTGGCGGTGAGTAGTTCGACGGCGCCGCCGACGGCCGCGACCGCGCCGCTGACGCCCGCGTGCCGGTCGGCCACCTGTTTGATGGACGGCGGCCCGCCGACGAACATGATCCGCCGATGCCCCCGTTCGATCAGGTGGGCGCCGGCGATCTGCCCGCCGAGCCGGTCGTCGACCGCGACCGAGCACTGCAGGCCGGTGGCCGGGCTGTCGACCAGCACGACGGGCGTGCCCCGGGCGACCAGCTCGGCCAGCCACGGGCTCTCCACCTCGACCGGGGTGATGAGGATGCCCATCACCCGCTGCTGTTCGAGCTGGTCGAGGTGGCGCTTCTCGCGGCCGATGTCGGCGGCGCTGTTGCAGAGCACCACCATCGTGTCGTGGTCGTCGGCCACCGACTCCGCGCCCTGCGCCACGTCCACGAAGAACGGGTTGGACACGTCGAGCACCACGAGCCCGACCGTCCTGCTGCGTCCCACCCGCAGGTGACGGGCCACCTCGTTGCGGACGAAACCCAGCTTCTTGATCGCTTCGAAGACGCGTTCGCGTGTGGCTGGAGACACGATCTCCGGGCGGTTGAGCACGTTGCTGACGGTGCCCACAGAGACCCGCGCCAGCTGCGCGACCTCCTTGATGTTCCTGGTCGCCATCGATCCTCACGAGGCCGTGCTGCTGTAGGTGCATGGTCGGCTACTGACGGTGGCCCGCTGGGAGCGGCCCGCCGTGAACTCTCGCATCATAGCGGCATCCAAGATTTTTTTGAATCGTCTCAAAGACTCAACACTGCACGGTGGCCGCGGTGGCCTTCATGCCGTCGAGCATCAGGCGCAGGTATCTCCCCGGGTGTGAGGCCACCGGCTCGGGGAGTTGCCCGGGGTGGCAGGTGAAGACGTTCAGGAGGTGGATGAGGTCCTCGACGCCCACGTCCGTACGCATCGAGCCCTCGGCCTGCGCCCGGCGTACGAGCCCGTCGAACCGCTCCACCCACCCCTGCCTGGCCCGCGCGAACTCGGCCCGCTCCGCGATCGCCTCCTCGGGGAGCACGGCCAGCGCGGTGGCCAGCGCGGCCCGGCCGGGCTCGGCGACCCAGGAGACGAAGTCCCAGATCGCGCTCCAGGCGTCGGCCCGGCTCCTGGCGGCCTCGTCGAGCGCGTTCGCCATCGTGTGGATGTAGTGGTCGCCGACGGCCGCGATCAGCGCGTGGCGGTCGGGGAAGCGGCGATAGAGCGTGCCGATGCCGACTCCGGCCCGCTTGGCGATGGCCTCCATGGGGGCGTCCACGCCGCGCTCGGCCACGGTCTCGGCGGCCGCCTCAACGATCTTGTCCAGATTCCGCCTGGCATCCGCGCGCACGTACGACTCCAAAGTGGACGGCTCGATTCCGCTTAGTGTACCGTCCGGGCTAACCGGAATTCGAGATTCCACTTAGGAGGTCAGGGTGATCGTGATAACCGGCGCGACCGGGTCGATCGGCCGCGCGGCCGACGCCCACCGCGCGGTGATCGACCTTGCCGCCCGCGCGGGCGTGGCCCAGGTGGTCGCGGTGTCCGTACGCGGCGCCACCCCGGGCGCGAAGCTGGGCGGCGGCATGCACGGCGAGGTCGACGCCCATCTCAGGAAATCGGGCGTGCCCTGGTCGATCCTCCAGCCGACCAGGTTCATGCAGAACCTGCCGCGCGACGTCCAGGACGGCCGCTTCTACGGCTCGTACGGCCCCAAGGAGGTCAACTACATCGACGCGCGGGACATCGCCGAGGTGGCGGCCGCCCTGCTCACCGGACCGGTCGGCCCCGGCGGCGACCACGTGCTCACCGGGCCGGAATCCCTGTCGCACGACCGGATCGCCGGGGAGATCGGCGCCGCGCTCGGCCGTACGGTCCGCTACGTGGATCTGCCGGTGCCGGAGATGACCGCGCACCTGGAACGCCAGGGCGTCCCCCAGCCGCACGCCGGCGACCTGGCCGCGCTGATGGCCGAGACCGGCGACGGCCGGTGGGCGACGACCACGACGGCGGTCGAGGACCTGACCGGCCGCCCGCCCCGCCCCCTGTCCGCCTTCCTCGCCGACCACAAGGACGCCTTTCCTGAAGCCCTGAAGGCCATTTGAAGCTCTGAAGCTCGCTCGGCCACTCAACCCCGGCTCGGGAGCCACTCAACGCGGCCGGCTCGGGAGTCGCGCAAGGGTCCCGGCCTGGGAGTCGTTCAAGGGTCGAGTACGCGGACGCGGACCGCGCGGAAGGTGGCGGGGGTGTCGCGCAGCACGGCCAGCCGCGGATCCGGCACCACCAGGAACGGCTCGGTCTCCAGCGCCAGCAGCGGCGCCAGCCGCCGGTCGGGACGCAGAGCGTCCATCGCCCTGCGGTCCCCGCCCAGCACCACCCCGTCCAGCTCCCCCAGGTACGGCGACAACACCCGGATCGCCGTCTCCACCGCGTCGTCGAAGACCTGGGCCGCCTGGTTGCGCCGCCGTCTGGCGTAGCGCTGCTGCGACCACCCGCCGGCCGCCGTACGCCCCTGCACCAGCCGTGACCCGACCTTGGATGCCACCAGTCCGGACCCGTGGAAGACGCCGGCCGCGTACCCGCCGAGGCGTACCAGGAACACTCCCGCCCTCCGCTCCGCCCGGGCGTGCGCGACGAGCCGGGTGACGTGCGGCGGCCCGGCCTGCATGGGCGGGAAGGGCACGTGCAACTCGGCGAGGGCCCCGTCGGCGGCCAGCAGCCGCACCACCAGGGCGTCCCCCGTCGCCGTGAAGGGGCCGTGACGTGCGGCGAAGCCGTCGATCCAGGGGTGCACGCGTTCTGGCGGCACCGTCACCCACCGGCCGCCACCCTTGGCGGGACGCGCGCTCATGCCCCGAAGGCTAACCGAACGGCATTCCCCTCGGAGCCGGCAGGGAACCTAAATGGAAATGTCGGTAAATTTTGTTTCCCGGGACTTCTGATACACATGCGACGCGAGGATCCTCTGAACGTGTCCTCCCTGCTCACCAGCCCCATGGTGGATCTCGACTCCGGGGCCGTCATCGCGCACCCCGCCGTCGTGGACTCCACCGGGACCCTGCGCGCCGCCCCGCTGCCCATGGTGATGGAGCTTCCCATCGGCGTGGTGTTGTCGGGCGCGGGCGCGCTCGCCCCGCTGCACGAGGCGCTGCGCCGGGCCGGCCGCCATCCCCGCGAGGCGATCCTGCTGCTCACTGGACCGTGCCAGGAGCAGCACCGCCGGCTGCTGAGAGTGAGCCTCGACGGCCTGCGGACGATCGGCTACCTGCTGGGATTCGGCGGCGTGGGGTCGGACGGCATGTCGCTTGACCTGGTCTCGGACGCGGCGCCGTACCTGGTGGCGCTGGACCCCGAACTGGTGGCGCGCATTCCCGGGGACCACCGCGCGATCGCGGTGGCACGGGCGGTCGTGACCCTGGCCCGCGGGGTCGGCGCGCACGTGCTGGCGCCGGGAGTCGAGCGCGAGGCGCAGGTGGCGGTGGCCCGCGGCCTCGGCGTACGCCTCGCACACGGCCCCCTCCTGGCCCCCGGCCCCGACGGCAAGGTACGCGTGCCGCTCCCCGTCACCGACGAGTCGCCCGCCGGGATCATGCTCGGCCCGCGCGTGCAGGAACTGCTGATCCCGGCCGTGACGCTGCCGGCCGAGGCGAAGGCGGAGGAGGCGGTGGCGGCGTTCGGGCAGGAGCCGACGATCACCAGCGTGATCCTGGTGGACGAGTTCCAGAGGCCCATGGGCAGCCTGGACCGCAGCCGCTTCCTGCTGTCGTTCGCGGCCCGCTACGGCCATGCCCTGCACGGCTCGAAGCCCGCGCAGCGCCTGGCCGACCGGCCGCGCACGGTGCCGAGGACGACCCCGGCGATCGCGGCCATGCAGGCGGCGGGCCGGGACTCGGCCCGCGTCTACGACGACCTGGTGGTCACCGACGAACTGAACCGCTGCCTCGGCATCGTCCGCGTCTCCGACCTGATCAGGCAGGTGACCTCGGCCAGAAGCTGACGACCTGCCCCTCGCTCCCGCGGTCCCGAACCAGTATCGTGACGACCCCGTCAAGGTGGTGTGGAGGGGCCGGCATGGACTGGGCGGAGCCGTACGGACCGTTGATCGAGACCCGCGTACGCCTGCTGACGTGGAACGTCTGGGGCGAGTACGGCCCGTACGCCGAACGCGCCCAGCTGATCAGGAAGGTCGTGGGCGAGCTCGACCCCGACGTGGTCACCCTGCAGGAGTGGGCCGGACAGACGCTCGGCTACGAGCACGCCGCCTCCGGCACGGGGACGCTGCCCTGCGCGGTGTTGTCGCGCTGGCCGATCACGCGCACGGAGGAGCGCCGGCTACCCGGCGGGGAGATGCCGGGCACCGCGCGGTTCTGCGAGCTGGCAGGGCCGCGCGGGCCGCTGCAGGTGTTCAGCGCGATCATCGGCTCGTTCCGGCTGGACGAGTCGGAGGTGCGCCGGTCGCAGGTGCGGGCGCTGACCGCGTTCGTGGCCGAGGTGGCCTCGCGCCGACATCTCACGGTGGTGTGCGGCGACTTCAACGCGCCGCCCGACAGCGACGAGATCAGGATGCTGACCGGCCGCACCGCGCCCGCCACGCCGCGGGTGGTGTTCTACGACGCCTGGGAGGTCGCCGGCGACGGCGGCCCCGGCCACACGTGGAGCAACGCCAACCCGTGGGCGCGCCCCGGCCTCTACCCGGACCGCCGCTTCGACTACGTCCTGAGCGCCTGGCCCCGGGCGGCCGAACTACGCTAGTCAGCTTCTCGGCCGTAACCGACCGAGCTTGCAGTTCCTCGCCGTCGATGGCTTCGAGCAGGAGGTTGATGGAGGTCGACTTGCCCGCGCCGTTGGGGCCGAGCAGCGCCACGGTGCTGCCCGGCTCGATGGTGAGCGAGAGGTCGTCGACGGCGAGCACGCCCCCGTAGTACTTGCTGACGTGGTCGGACACGATGGCGTTCATAGAGGGAACGCTATGGCCGGGATCTCGGCCGGGTTAGTGCGTTCCCTCCGGCGTTGACCATGACATTTGTCAGGCCATCCGGGTCACCAGGCCCGTGTCGAGGCTGTAGTAGGCGCCGATCACGGTGGCGGCGCCGTAGAGGAGCGGGTCGGCTCTCAGGCGCGAGACGGTCCGCAGGATATGGGCGCGGACCATGGGCTCGACCTGGCCGTCCGAGGAGGCGTAGGCGGGTTCGAGCGCTGCGACGACGTGGGGCAGCTCGCCGGGCAGCGTCTCCCGCCCGCGTAAAGCCCGGGCCGCGGCGGTGACCGCGCCGCAGCGTTGGTGGCCGAGGACCACGACGAGGGGGGCGCGCAGGTCCTGCGGCCCGTACTGGACGGCGGCGATGCCCAGCGAGTCGAGTGTGTGCGCCGCCGTACGGACGACGAGGAGATCGCCGATGCCTACGTCGAACACGACCTCGGGTGGCACCCGCGAGTCGATGCACGACAGGACCACCGCGTACGGTGCCTGGCTCGTCGCGACCTGTTTCCTGCGTTCGGGGTCCTGGCGCGGGCGGTGCGACGTGCCCGCCGCCCAGCGCCGATTACCCTGCTCCAGCCTTGCCCACATTTGCCTGGCAGTGCCACGCCAGGCGACCAGTTCGTTACGCACGGTACCGATATGCCCACCCGGCCCGTGGCCTAGCGGGCAGATCTCACAGGCGGCAGGCGTAGATGTCGGTGACCAGGATGGCTCTTGCGCCGATGTCCCACAGCTGGTCCATCACCCGCTGGTGGCCCTTGCGCCGGACCATGGCGCGCACCGCGACCCAGCCCTCCCTGTGCAGCGGGGAGACCGTGGGGCCCTCCATGCCGGGCGTGAGCGCGATGGCCTCCTCGATCCGCTCCGCGCGGATGTCGTAGTCCATCATGACGAAGTCGCGGGCATGCACGACGCCCTGGAAACGGCGTATGAGCTGCTCCAGGCCGGGCGTGTCCGAGGCGCTCTGCTGCTTGATCAGCACGCCCTCGGAGCGCATGATCGGCTCGCCGAACACCTCCAGCCCGACGTTGCGCAGCGTCGTGCCGGTCTCCACGACGTCGGCCACCGCGTCGGCCACGCCGAGCCGGATGGCGGTCTCGACGGCGCCGTCGAGCTTGATCACCCGGGCGTCGACGCCCTTCTCTGAGAGGTACTTCTCCAGCAGCCCCGGGTAGGAGGTGGCGACGCGCCGCCCGTCGAGGTCGTCGGCCGAGGTCATCGTGCCCGCGGTGGCCGCCAGGCGGAACGTGGAGCCGCCGAAGCCCAGCGGCATGATCTCCTCGACCGGCGCGCCGGAGTCGATCAGCATGTCCCTGCCGGTGATGCCGACGTCGAGGGTGCCCTCACCGACGTAGACGGCGATGTCGCGGGGGCGCAGGAAGAACAGCTCACAGCCGCTGTCCTGGTCGACGACGACCAGCTCCTTGCTGTCCCTGCGCGACCGGTAGCCGGCCTCTTTGAGCATGCTCTGGGCGGCCTCGCTGAGCGCGCCCTTGTTGGGTACTGCCAGACGCAGCATGATCAGGTCCTTCGGTCTCTCGTGATTGCTTCTCCAGGGCCGGTGGCGGGCGCACGGCGCCCTAGAGATGCTTGTAGACCTGGTCGAGCCCGATGCCCTTGGCGATCATGAGCACCTGCACGTGGTAGAGGAGCTGTGAGATCTCCTCGGCTGCCCTGTCGTCTGACTCGTGCTCGGCGGCCATCCAGCTCTCGGCGGCCTCCTCGACGACCTTCTTGCCGATGGCATGGACGCCGGCGTCGAGCGCGGCCACGGTGCCCGAGCCCGCGGGCCGGGTCCTGGCCTTCTCTGACAGCTCGGCGAACAGCTCTTCGAAGGTCTTCATGGTCTCTCTCGTCGGTCGGCTGACGTGCTTGTCAAGCCTAGTCTGCGGGACAGGGTGACCACGCCCCGCGTCCGCCACGCGAGACGCCCCCGGTTTCCATGGGGCCGAATTTTCCAAGGTGTCGGCGAAACATGCAGGTCAACCCCCGTATATCTCGACAGCGCCGCGGCCGATGGAGCTTCGAGACCGACGGCTCGCGTCGTACCACTGGGCCGGAACACGACGCTGCCCGCCGCACCCTCACGGGCACGGCGGGCAGCGGTCATGATCGGCCAGCGCCGTCGACGAAACACCGTCGGTCGGCGCCGTCGGTTCAGCGCCGTCGGTTCAGTGGCGTCGGTCAGCGGTCGAAGCGGCGGCCCGAGTTGCGGCGGAAGCCGCCGTTGCCGCGCTCGTCCGTACGGCCGCCGGAGCGGAAGCCGTCACGCGGCGCGCGGTCATCGGAGACGAACCCGCGGTCACGGTCGCCCACGGCCGGCCGGGCGCCGTCGGAGGCGTAGCGGCCGCCGCGGTCGTCGGAGCGGAACCCGCCGCCCCGCTGGCCGCGGTCGTCCTGCCGGAACGGGCGATCGTCGGAGCGGTAGCCGCCCCGCGGCCTGCTGTCACCGCGCCGGTCGTCGCTGAACGTGCGCGGCTCCTGCGCCGGACGCGCGTACGGCCGCTCACCGTCGGTGTGCCGGCGCGGACGGCGGTCGTCGCCGGACGCGAACGGACGCTCGCCGGAGGCGGCGGGCCGCCCGCCGTCCTCGTGGCGGCGCGGGCGGCGCTCGCCGTCGAACTCGCGGCGCGGACGACGCCCACGACGCTCGGACCCGCCATGACCGCCACCGTCGCGGCGAGACCGCAGCGGCTTGCGGACGTCCGGCTCCCACACCGGGATGGCCTCGCCGCTCGGCGTGCGGGCGCCGGCCACCTCGGCGAGCCGGGGGTGGCCGGGCGTGGCCTTCAGCCGGAACGGGTGGATCCCGGCGCGCCGGGTGAGCGCGTCGGTCGCGCGGCGCTCGTTGGGCAGCACCAGCGTGACGACGGTGCCCTTCTCGCCGGCGCGGGCGGTGCGCCCGCCCCGGTGCAGGTAGCTCTTGTGGTCCTGCGGCGGGTCCACGTGCAGCACCAGGCTGATGTTGTCGACGTGGATGCCGCGCGCGGCGACGTCGGTGCAGACCAGCACGTTGACAGAGCCCTCGCGGAACTCGGCGAGGATGCGGGTGCGCTGGTTCTGGCGCTTGCCGCCGTGCAGGCCGCCCGCCTTGACGCCGACCCTGGCCAGCTGCTTGCACAGCCGGTCCACGCCGTGCTGGGTGCGGACGAAGATGATCGTACGGCCCTCGCGGTTGGCGATCTCCGCCGTGACGTCGAACTTGTCGTCACGGGTGACCTGCACCACGTGGTGCTCCATGGTGTCGACCGGCGAGGTAGCCGGGGCCACGGAGTGGGTGATCGGGTCCTTGAGGAAGCGCCGCACCAGCTTGTCGACGTCGCCGTCGAGCGTGGCCGAGAACAGCAGCCGCTGCCCGTCGGCCGGCGTCTGCGCGAGCAGGTCGGTGACGACGGGGAAGAAGCCGAGGTCGCACATGTGGTCGGCCTCGTCCAGGACGCTGACCTCGACCTCGGACAGCGAGCACTCGCCCTGCCGGATCAGGTCGCCGAGGCGGCCGGGGGTGGCGATCACGACGTCGACGCCGCGTCGCAACGCCTCGATCTGCTTGCCCATGGACATGCCGCCGACGACGACCTTCATGCGCAGGCCCAGGCCGCGGCCCAGCGGCTCCAGGGCGTCGTGCACCTGGAGCGCGAGCTCGCGGGTGGGAACGAGGATCATGGCGCGGGGGCGGCCGGGAGCGGGCCGCACGCCGGCGAGGCGGGCCATGGTGGGCAGGCCGAAGGCGAGGGTCTTGCCTGAGCCGGTCTGGCCGCGGCCGAGCACGTCCTTGCCGGCGAGCACATCGGGGATGGTGGCGCTCTGGATGGGGAAAGGGCTGTCGATGCCCTGTTTGGCCAGTCCGGTGATGAGCGGCTTGGGCAGGCCCAGCAGCTCGAACTCGGACGGGCCCGGCTCGGGGGTGTTCTCGCCGAGTTCGGGCATGACAGCGTCAAGCATGGTCACGAAAGTCGTGCCTTTCCATCGAAGTGGCGCGTCACTTCTGCGAAAGGACGAGCCAAGGCGTGCGGCATGGGCCGCACAGGGTTCAAGGGCACCCGCCGTCGGGGCGGGTCAGATGAGGGGGATACACCGGGGCACCGGCCGCAGGCGGCGCGAGACGCGCAATGAGACGTCAGGTGTACCTGGTGCCAACGCCGTGGATGTTATCGGATATTCCCCGGACGGGCCCGGACCTTCCGAAACCCACTTTGGCACGCTGAAACGGCTGACGCTTTACGTCAGCCATAGCAGCAGAAAAGATCAGACGTTAAAGCCTAGCATACGCAGTTGCTCGCGCCCCTCGTCAGTGATCTTGTCCGGGCCCCACGGCGGCAGCCAGACCCAGTTGATCTTCACGTCGGACACCATACCGTCGAGCGCCGAGTGCGCCTGGTCCTCGATGACGTCGGTCAGCGGGCAGGCCGCGCTGGTCAGCGTCATGTCGATGGTGGCCACGGGCTGCCCGCCGTCGGACGGATCGAGGTTGAGCCCGTAGACGAGGCCCAGGTCGACGACGTTGATGCCGAGCTCGGGGTCGACGACATCCTTGAGCGCCTCCATGACCTCCTCAACGGTGGCGTCACCGTCGAGGTCGGTCGGGGTCTCCACCGGCTTGCTCATTCGGCAGCACTCCTCACAACAGCATCCTTGTAGGCCATCCACGAAAGCAACGCACATTTAACACGCGCCGGGAACTTGGCCACGCCCGCGAACGCGACCGCGTCGCCGAGCACGTCCTCGTCGGCCTCCACCTGGCCCCTGCCCTGCATGAGCCTGGTGAACTCGTCGACCACGGCGAGCGTCTCCACGACCGTCGAGCCGGTGGCCAGTTCGTGCAGCACCGAGGCGGCGGCCTGGCTGATGGAACAGCCCTGGCCCTCGTAGGAGACGTCGAGGATCTTGCCGGCGTCGCCCACCTTGATCCTGAGCGTGATCTCGTCGCCGCACGTCGGGTTCACGTGGTGAACCTCGGCGTCGTACGGCTCACGCAGCCCCCGCCCCTGCGGGTGCTTGTAGTGTTCCAGGATCAGCTCCTGGTACATCGACTCGCCGATCATGGCTATGCGAACACCTTCTGAACGTGGTGGAGGCCGCGCACCAGGGCATCGATCTCGCCCGTGGTGTTGTACAGGTAGAACGACGCCCGCGTGGTCGCGGGTATTCCGAAGCGCAGGTGCAGCGGCCGGGCGCAGTGGTGGCCGACGCGTACGGCGACGCCGAACCGGTCGTCCAGGATCTGCCCGACGTCGTGCGGGTGGATGCCCTCCATCGTGAACGACACCGTGCCGCCGCGCCGCTCCAGCGAGTCGGGGCCGATGAAGCGCAGGCCGGGCACCTCGCGCAGGGCGTCGAGCGCGTAGGCCGTCAGGGCGCGCTCGTGCGCCTCGATGGCCTCCATGCCGACCTCGGTGAGGTAGTCGGCGGCCGCGCCGAGCCCGATGGCCTCGACGATCGGCGGCGTGCCCGCCTCGAACTTGTGCGGGATCGGCGCGTACGTCGAGTGGTCCATCCAGACCGCCTCGATCATCTCGCCGCCGCCCAGGAACGGGGGCATCGCCTCCAGCAGTTCGGACCTGCCCCAGAGCACGCCGATGCCGGAAGGGCCGACCATCTTGTGACCGGTGAAGGCCACGAAGTCGGCGCCCAGTTCGGTGACGTTCACCGGGTGGTGCGGCACGGACTGGGACGCGTCGAGCATGATGAGCGCGCCCACCTCGTGCGCCCGCCCGGCCACCTCGGCGACCGGGTTGACGGTGCCGAGGACGTTGGACTGGTGGGTGATCGAGACGATCTTCGTGCGCTCGGTGATCACCGCCGGGTCGTAGTCGAGCCGGCCGTCGTCGGTGACGCCGAACCACTTCAGCGTCGCGCCGGTGCGCTGCACGAGCAGCTGCCACGGCACGATGTTGGAGTGGTGCTCCATCTCGGAGATGACGATCTCGTCGCCGGGACCGAGCGTGAAGCGCGGATCGGTGTTGGCGGGGTTGCCGAAGGAGTACGCGACCAGATTGAGCGCCTCGGAGGCGTTCTTGGTGAACACGATCTCGTCGCGCGCTGGTGCCCCGACGAAGCCCGTGATCGTGTCGCGGGCGTTCTCGTAGGCGTCGGTCGACTCGGCGCCGAGCACGTGCATGGCCCGCCCGACGTTGCTGTAGTGCATCGCGAAGTGCTCGCGCATGGTCTCGATGACCTGGGCGGGCTTCTGCGAGGAGTTGCCCGAGTCGAGATAGACGAGCGGGCGCCCGTCGGGCAGCTCGCGGGAGAAGATCGGGAAGTCCTTCCTGATCCTCTCCACATCGAAGCTGGTGGAAGTCATGCAGTCGCCTTCGTGTACTGCTCGTAGCCCTCGGCCTCGAGCTTCTCGGCCAGTTCTGGACCGCCTTCCTCGACGATCCGGCCTCCCGCGAAGACGTGCACGAAGTCGGGCTGCACGTAGCGCAGGATGCGGGTGTAGTGCGTGATCAGCAGCACGCCGGTCTCGCCGGAGGCGCGGAAGCGGTTGATGCCCTCCGACACCACGCGCAGCGCGTCGACGTCGAGGCCGGAGTCGGTCTCGTCGAGCACCGCGATCTTCGGCTTGAGCAGCTCCATCTGGAGGATCTCGTGGCGCTTCTTCTCGCCGCCGGAGAACCCCTCGTTGAGGTTGCGCTGGGCGAAGGCGGGGTCGATGGACAGCGCGTCCATGCCGCCCTTGAGATCCTTGGCGAACTCGCGCAGCTTGGGCGCCTCGCCGCGGACCGAGGTCACGGCCGAGCGCAGGAAGTTCGAGACGGAAACGCCGGGGACCTCGACCGGGTACTGCATGGCCAGGAACAGGCCCGCGCGGGCCCGCTCGTCGACCGACATGTCCAGCAGGTCCGCACCGTCGAGCAGCACCTGCCCGCCGGTGATCGTGTATTTGGGGTGGCCGGCGATCGCGTACGCGAGCGTCGACTTGCCCGAGCCGTTCGGGCCCATGATGGCGTGGGTCTGTCCGGACTTCACGGTCAGGTTGACGCCGCGCAGGATTTCCTTGTCCTCGACGGCGACCTGCAGGTCACGGATCTCCAGGATTGACACTTATGACTCCTTCGAGAGCGAGACGAGGACGTCATCGCCGTCGATCTTGACTGTGTAGACGTTCACGGGCTTGGTGGCGGGCGGGCCGGTGGGCTTGCCGGAGCGGATGTCGAAGCACGAGCCGTGCAGCCAGCACTCCAGCGTGCCGTCGTAGACCTCGCCCTCGCTGAGCTTCACCTCGGCGTGCGAGCAGACGTCGTGCAGGGCGAACACCTCGCCGCCCTTGCGTACGAGCGCGACCGGCGTCTCCCCCACCTCGACGCCGAGGGCACCCCCGTCGGGGATGTCGTCGAGCTTGCACACCTTCTCGAACACGGTCATCTCGCGAGCTCCGCCTCCACCGCGGTGAGCACCCGCTCGCGGATCTCCTCGATCTGGATCTTCTCGATGAGCTGGCCGAGGAAGCCCCTGATGACCAGGCGGCGGGCCTCGTCGTAGGGGATGCCGCGGGCCTGGAGGTAGAAGATGTGCTCGTCGTCGAGCCGGCCGGAGGCGGAGGCGTGCCCCGCTCCCGCGACCTCGCCGGTGAGGATCTCCAGGTTGGGCACCGAGTCGGCGCGGGCGCCGTCGGTGAGGATGAGGTTGCGGTTGAGCTCGTAGGTGTCGGTGCCCTCGGCCTCGACCCTGATGATCACGTCGCCGATCCAGACGGCGTGCGCCTCCTCGCCCTGCAGCGCGCCGCGGTAGTCGACGTTGCTCTTGCAGTTGGGCTGCGAGTGGTCGACGAGCAGGCGGTGCTCCAGGTGCTGCCTGGCGTCCACGAAGTAGACGCCCGACAGGTCGGCGTCGCCGCCCGCGGCGGTGTAGGACACGTTGGGCGACAGGCGTACGAGGTCGCCGCCGAGCGTCACCACGAAGCTGCGGAACGTCGCGTCCTTGGCCAGCTGGGCGTAGTGGTGTGAGACGTGGACCGCGTCGGCGTCCCAGTCCTGCAGGCTGACGACCCTGAGCGTGGCGCCGTCGCCGACGACGAACTCGATGTTGTCGGCGTAGACCGCGCTGCCCTTGTGGTCGAGCACGAGCACGGCCTCGGCCATCGGCTCGACCTTGACCACGATGTGCCCGTAGGCGGCCCCGTCACCGCTGCCGGTCAGCGTGAGGACGGTCGGCCTGGAGGTGACGGCCTCGCGCGGCACCGTGATCACGGTGGCCTTCTCGAAGCCGTTCCACGCCTGCGCGCTCACCCGGTCGGTCGGCACGAACGCCTTCCCGACGCGGGAGTCGTCGCGGCCGACCGTCTCGACGGTGACCTCGGGGGCGGCGTCCGCGTCCACGCGTACATGGCCGACGGGGTCGGCCTTGCCGCTGTGCAGACCCTTGAGGCGCGAGAGCGGCGTGAACCGCCACGCCTCCTCGCGCCCGGTCGGGACGTCGAAGTCGCCCAGGTCGAAGGACGCCTTCTCGTGCAGAGTCGACAAGGGCTTCTCGTTCAGGCCCATCAGCCGACGGCTCCTTCCATCTGCAGCTCGATCAGCCGGTTGAGCTCGAGGGCGTATTCCATGGGCAGCTCGCGCGCGATCGGCTCCACGAAGCCGCGCACGATCATCGCCATCGCCTCGTCCTCGTCGAGCCCGCGGCTCATGAGGTAGAAGAGCTGGTCCTCGCTGACCTTGGAGACCGTGGCCTCGTGGCCCATCCTGACGTCGTCCTCGCGGACGTCGACGTACGGGTAGGTGTCGGAGCGGCTGATCTGGTCGACCAGCAGCGCGTCGCACTTGACGGTGCTGGCGCTGCCGTGCGCGCCCTCCTCGATCTGCACGAGACCGCGGTAGGAGGTGCGGCCGCCGCCGCGCGCCACCGACTTGGAGATGACGCTGGAGCTCGTGTGGGGCGCCAGGTGCACCATCTTGGAGCCGGCGTCCTGGTGCTGGCCCTCGCCCGCGAACGCGACGCTCAGCGTCTCGCCCTTGGCGTGCTCACCCATGAGGTAGACCGCCGGGTACTTCATCGTGACCTTGGAGCCGATGTTGCCGTCGATCCACTCCATGGTCGCGCCCTCGTAGGCCACGGCGCGCTTGGTGACCAGGTTGTAGACGTTGTTGGACCAGTTTTGAATGGTCGTGTAACGGCAGCGGGCGTTCTTCTTCACGATGATCTCGACGACGGCGCTGTGCAGCGAGTCGCTGGAGTAGATCGGCGCGGTGCAGCCCTCGACGTAATGGACGTAGCTGTTCTCGTCCACGATGATCAGGGTCCGCTCGAACTGGCCCATGTTCTCGGTGTTGATCCGGAAGTAGGCCTGCAGCGGGATCTCCACCTCGACGTTCGGCGGCACGTAGATGAACGAGCCACCGGACCAGACGGAGGTGTTGAGCGCGGCGAACTTGTTGTCGCCCACCGGGATGACCGAGCCGAAGTATTCCTTGAAGAGGTCCTCGTGCTCCTTCAGGCCCGTGTCGGTGTCGACGAAGATGACGCCCTTCTCCTCGAGGTCCTCACGGATCTTGTGGTAGACGACCTCGGATTCGTACTGGGCGGCGACACCGGCGATGAGGCGCTGCTTCTCCGCTTCGGGGATGCCGAGCTTGTCGTAGGTGTTCTTGATGTCGGCGGGCAGCTCGTCCCAGGAGGCGGCCTGCTTCTCCGTCGAGCGCACGAAGTACTTGATGTTGTCGAAGTCGATGCCGGTGAGGTCGGAGCCCCAGGTGGGCAGCGGCTTCCTGTGGAACAGGCGGAGGCCCTTCAGGCGAAGGTCGAGCATCCACTCCGGCTCGTTCTTGAGCCTGGAGATGTCGCGTACGACCTCCTCGGACAGGCCGCGCTTGGCCGCCGCGCCCGCGGCATCCGGGTCGGCCCAGCCGAACTTGTAATTCCCGAGGCCTTCCAGCTCCGGGCGGTCGGTGACAGTCACCTTCCGGTCTCCTTGCTCTTGTCTCTATGTGCGGATTCGCCCAGCGTCTGCGGGCTCACGTGTGTCGTGCAGACCCCGTCGCCGTGCGCGATCGTGGCCAGGCGCTGCACCGGCGTGCCGAGCAGCTGCGCGAACGCCTCCGTCTCGGCCTCACACAACTGCGGGAACTCCGCCGCCGCGTGCGCCACCGGGCAGTGATGCTGGCAGAGCTGGTCGCCACCCGACTTGGCCTTGCTGGCCGAGGCGGCGTACCCCTCCGCCGACAGCGCCTGCGCCAGCACTTGTACGCGCTGGTCCGCGGGCACCGTCCGCATGACCGGCTCCAGCCGCTTGAGCAGGCTGGACACCTGCGAACGGGCGAAGTCGGTCACCGCTTCCCGTCCCATGCGCTCGGCCAGGAAACGCAGCGCGCTCCCGGCCAGATCGTCATAGGCATGCTCGAAAGCACTGCGCCCCGCGTCGGTGATGGCGAACAGCTTGGCCGGTCGCCCCCGCCCGCGTTGACCGCGCGGGCGCACCGTGCGAGGCTCTATCAGCCCATCGGCCAGCAACGCGTCGAGGTGACGCCGCACCGCCGCGGGTGTGAGCCCCAGCCGCTCGCCGAGCGAGGCGGCCGTCACGGGACCATGCTCCAGGATCAGCCTGGCGACACGGGCGCGGGTGCCGCGCTCGCTGCCTGGCTCGATCGAGGACATGTTTTTCACAACATCAGTGTGCCGTAATTCCTTCCCGCTGCACAAACGGATCGGACCAAGGCCGCGAATGGAATTCCTCACGCAGGCAAGGCTTACCTAAATTTTGGGCGACCGAGGATGGCGAACGCCAAACCCGAGCAAAAGATGAGCACCAGCATGACGCAGCCCATGGGCACCGCGGTCCCGGAACCGGCAAGTCCGACCAGCGGGGCGGCCGCCGCGCCGAGCGCGAACTGCACGACGCCGAGCAGCGCCGAGGCACTGCCGGCCACCTGGGCGGGCTGCGAGCCCAGGGCCAGCGCGCCGGTGCCCGGCAGCACCAGGCCCTGGCCGAGCATGATGACGAACAGCCCGGCCACGATGCCCCACAGTCCGAGCCCGGTGAGCGCGGCGGTCAGCAGCAGCGTGGCTCCGGCCAGTCCTGTGACGAGTCCGGTGACGACCAGGCGGACCGGTGACACCCGGCCCGACAGGCGGCCGCCGAGCTGGGCCGTGACGGTCAGGCCGAACGCGTTGAGCCCGAAGATGAGGGAGTACTGCTGGGGTGTGGCGCCGTACACCTCCTGGAGCACGAACGGGGAGCCGGAGATGTAGCCGAACATGGCCGCGAAGGCCAGGCCGGCGGTGAGGGCGTACCCCATGAAGGCGCGGTCGCGCAGGAGCTGCCAGAACGTGCGCACGGTGTGCCTCAGCCCGCCGCTCTCGCGCTCGCTCGCGGGCAGGGTCTCGCGTACGCCCGTCAGCACGGCCACCAGCAGCACCAGCCCCGCGACGCTGAGCGCCACGAACACCCCGCGCCACGACGTGAACGCCAGCAGCTGTGCCCCCGCGATCGGCGCCAGGATCGGCGCCAGGCCGCTGACCAGCATGAGCGTGGCGAAGATGCGCGCGATGGCGGCGCCGTCGTAGAGGTCGCGCACGACGGCCCGCACGATGACCAGGGCCGCGCCGCCGAGCATGCCCTGGAGCAGGCGGAAGGCGATGAGCATGGGCACCGTCTGCGCGAACGCGCACAGCAGGGAGGCCGCCATGAACCCGGCCACGCCCACGATCAGCGGCACCCTCCGCCCGCGTACGTCGCTCAGCGGCCCGGCGATGATCTGGCCGACGGACACGCCGATGAGACAGGCGGTGAGGGTGAGCTGGACCTGCGCGGCGCCGCTGAGCATCTCGGAGGTGATGACGGGCAGTGCGGGGAGGTACATGTCGATGGAGAGCGGGCCGATCGCCGAGAGCGCGCCGAGGATCACCAGCAGCAGCGCACGGCGGCTCCTGTGATTCTGCTGGACGGCGGCGGACGTGGCTTCTGCCACGGACATGCGTGTACCCCTCTCCCTCGCGGACCTGTGGCCCCACGAGGGCCGAGGCGTCAAACGGGGATCCGATCCTCCTAATTCCCGGTTATCTGATAAATCGGCAAAGTTCACAAGAAGGTAACGCGAGGGTCGCGAAGCCGGCCCGCGACCCTCAAGCAGACTGGGACCGGTCCACATCCGGTCGATCCCTTACCTGCGGCCTGGACCGCCTGCCACAGTCCCTAAACTCGTGCTCATGGGATCCCCAGCCGTCGAGATCATCGACCTGGTCAAACGTTACGGCGGCAACACCGCGGTCAACGGCCTCACGCTCCGCGCCGAGCGCGGCGCGGTGACGGCCGTCCTCGGTCCCAACGGCGCCGGCAAGACGTCCACGGTCGAGATCTGCGAGGGGTTCCGCCCGGCCGACGCGGGCACGGTCAGAGTGCTCGGCCTGGCGCCCGCGCGGCCCGAGCTGCGCGCGCGGGTGGGGGTCATGCCGCAGGCGGGCGGCGTGCCGCCGGCGACGCGGTGCGGCGAGTGGCTGCGGCTGGTCGCGCGCTTCCACGCCCATCCGCTCGACGCCGCCGCCCTCCTGGCGCGGCTGGGCCTCTCGGATCACGTACGCACTCCTTACCGGCGGTTGTCCGGCGGCCAGCAGCAGCGGTTGTCCCTGGCGGCCGCCGTCATCGGCCGGCCCGAGCTGGTGTTCCTCGACGAGCCGACGGCCGGGCTCGACCCGCAGGCCAGGCACGCGTGCTGGGACCTCGTGGGCGAGCTGCGCGGCGCCGGCGTGTCGGTGGTGCTGACCACGCACCACATGGACGAGGCCGAGCGGCTGGCGGACCACGTAGTGATCATCGACAAGGGGCGCGTGGTGGCCGAGGGCACCCCGGCCACGCTGACGGGCGCGGAGCGGCAGCTCAGGTTCAGGGCCAGACCGGGGCTGACGCTGGAGGAGCTGCTCAACGCGCTGCCCACGGGGAGCGCGGCCAAGGAGTCGCCCGCCGGCCACTACATCATCGAGGGCCAGGTCGGCCCCGAGCTGCTGGCCACGGTGACGGCCTGGTGCGCGACCGAGGGCGTCACGGCCGACGACCTGCGCATCGAGCGGCGCACCCTGGAAGACGTCTTCCTCGAACTCACGGGCAGGGAGCTGCGATGACCGCGCTGGACTTCACCCCGGCCCCCGGCGCGGCGCCGTTCCCGCGGATGGTCCTCGCGCAGGCGGGCGCGGAGATCCGCGCGATGCTGCGCAACGGCGAGCAGCTGCTGCTGACCCTGATCATCCCGGTGCTGCTGCTGGCGGGCTTCTCGCTGGCGCCGCTGATCGACGTGGGCGGCGGCCGGCGGGTCGACTTCCTGACGCCCGGCGTGCTGGCGCTGGCCGTCATGTCCACGGCGTTCACCGGCCAGGCCATCGCGACCGGGTTCGAGCGCCGCTACGGCGTGCTGAAGCGGCTGGGCGCGACCCCGCTGTCCAGGCCGGGGCTCATGCTGGCCAAGACGGCCGCCGTGCTGGCCGTGGAGGTCATCCAGGCCGTGGTGATCGTGGCGGTGGGGCTGGCGCTGGGCTGGCGGCCGCACGGCTCGTTCCTGAGCGCGGCGCTGCTCGTCGTGGCCGGGACCGCGGCGTTCAGCGGGCTGGGGCTGCTCATGGCGGGCACGCTGCGCGCGGAGGCGACGCTGGCCGCCGCCAACCTCGTCTACCTGGTGCTGCTCGGGGCCGGCGGCGTGATGTTCCCGCTGTCGAAGTTCCCCGAGGGGATGCGGCCGGTCCTGGAGGCGCTGCCGATCTCGGCGCTGACCGGCGGTCTGCGCGCGGTGCTCGCCGAGGGCGCGGCGCTCCCGGTGGCCGCGCTGGGCGTGCTCGCGGCCTGGGCGGTGCTGTCGCTCGGCCTTGTGTCACGCACGTTCCGCTGGGAGTAGCCGGGGTGCGGCGAGGGCGGGCCGCGAGTGGCCGGGGCGGTCATTCGGGCTGGGGCTGGGTCGTTTCCGTGCGGAGGGGGCCGTAGCGGTGCCTGGCGAGGGCGGCGACCACGGTCAGCGGGATCATGGCGCCCGCGGCGATCCCGAACAGCAGCGGGTAGCGCCCGAGCTCGGCCAGCGGCCCGGCCGCCCATGACGCGACCGCGCTGCCCACGAACAACGCCGCGGCGAAGAACGCCATGCTGGTGCCCCGCGCCTCCGGCACCACCGAGGTGGCCCACGTCTGCAGCGAGGAGTGCAGGAACGACCACCCGCCGCCGAGCAGCAGCGCGGTGACGACCACCGTCACCATGCCGACGTCCACCGCCACGAGGGCGAACCCGGCGCAGAGTTGCGCGCCGCCCACGCTCATCAGCACCGGCGCGGGCCGGCGGCCCGCCAGCCGCTTGACGACCTTCGACGACGCCCAGAGGCCCAGCCCGTACGCGGTGATGGCGAGGCCCGCCACGGCGGCGTCGATCCCCGTGTGCTGCAGCGCGGGGGCCAGGAACGGCATGGCGCCCAGCAGGATCGCCCCCTCAACGAACGCGAGCCCGAACACCAGCAGCGCCCACCGCTGCCGGAGCACCGCGCCGAAGTAGCGGCCCACCCCCGGCGGCGCTCCCGTGTGGTGCCAGGCGCGGGCCGGCTCGGGGAGCGAGCGCAGCATGAACGCGCAGACCAGGGCGCAGACGGCGGGCACGATGAAGGCCACCCGCCAGTCCAGCAGGCCGGCGAGCACGCCGCCCAGCCCGGTGGCCAGGGCGGTGCCGAGCGCGGCGGCGGCCATGAGGTCCGTCAGGGCGCGCTGGCGTACGGATTGCTCGACGGTGTCGCCGACGTACGTCAGGCCCGTGGGGATCACCGCGCCGAAGCAGGCGCCCGCCACGACCCTGGCCACCACCAGGGCGCCGAGCACGGGCATGAGCGCCGAGACGACGCCGGCCAGGGCCGCGCAGAGCAGGGCCACACGCATCAGCCGTACGCGGCCGAACCGGTCGGACAGCACCCCCCACAACGGCTGCGTGAGCCCGTAGGACAGGTAGTAGCCGCTGGCGGCGGCGATCGACGCGGAGAGTGAGACGCCCAGATCGGCGGCGATCAGCACGAGCATGGGGCTCACGGCGAAGCGGTCGAAGCTGCTGACGAACGCGGCCACGGACAGGGCACGCGGTGGCCGGGTGAGACTCGCGGAGGAGGCGGGGGAGGTTTTCATACGTCCACGCGTGCGAATTGTCCGATTTAATGATCGGCCCAGCGTAGTACCACCCTAAATCGGGAAATGTCATCGGCCCCCAGTAGTCTCATGAGGTTGTCTCGACGTCTAGGAGTCCCGTGACCGCCTTCGCCCTCGACGATCCCCTCGATCGCGGCCCCGGCCTGCCCGGGCCGGGCAACGTGCTGCGCACGGCCGCGGACTCGATCCCGCCGTCGAGCCTCGTGGTGCTGGCGATCTTCTCGGTGCAGCTCGGCGCGGGGTTCGCGAAGGAGTTGTTCGCGGCGCTGCCGCCGAGCGCGGTGGTGTTCCTGCGCATCGGGGCCGGGGCGCTGATCATGGGAGCGTTCGTCAGGCCGCGGCTCAAGGGGCTGTCGTCGCGTGACTGGGCGGTGGGGATCGGCTTCGGCGTGACGCTCGCCCTCATGAACCTCGCCTTCTACGAGGCCCTGTCACGGCTGCCGATGGGCATCGCGGTGGCGATCGAGTTCCTGGGGCCGCTGGGCGTGGCCGTGGCGGCGTCGCGGCGCAGGATCGACCTGCTGTGGGTCGGCCTGGCTGGCGCCGGGGTGGCGCTGCTCGCCCCCTGGGGGCAGTCGGCGTCGGTGAGCTGGATCGGCATCGCGTTCGCGATGCTGGCGGGAGCCTGCTGGGCCGGATACATCGTGTTGTCGGCGGCGGCCGGGCGGCGCTTCCCCGGCACGAGCGGGCTGGCGTTCGCGATGATCGTGTCGGCCGTGGTGATCGCTCCGGTCGGGTTCACGACGGGCGGGACGGAGATGCTGCGGCCGGAGTTGCTGCTCATCGGGCTCGGCGTGGGGTTGCTGTCGTCGGTGATCCCCTACTCACTGGAGTTGCAGGCGCTGCGGCGGATGCCCAAGCGGGTCTTCGGGATCCTGATGAGCCTGGAGCCGGCGGTGGCGGCGCTGATCGGGCTGGTGCTGCTGGGTGAGTTCCTGCACGCGCAGCAGTGGGTGGCCGTCATCTGCATCGTGGCCGCCAGCCTGGGCTCGACCCGGATGTCGCGGCGGCGGGAATAGTCCCGTGGAGGGCCGCCGCGCGCCCTGGGATTGGGGTCTCGGGCGCGCGGCGGAGGGCTCGGCATCGGTGGGCGGGGTGTGCCGAGCCCATGGAAGGTCAGCGGAGTGCGGGGTTCCGCGTGACCAGGCGCTGGTGCCGTGACGGACCGGATGTCTCCGGCCGGTCGGCGTGGCCGGTCCTGCGAGGACCACGACCACGAGGCGAGTGACCGTCTGGCATCGCTCAGGCGGCCCGAATTCGAGAGTACCGCCATCCGAGCATGCTCGATCCGGAAATATCGGAACTTGTCCCTAAATCAGTGCTCGGCCCAGATGCCGCGTACGTGACCGATGTGCTCCGCCATGATCCGGCCGACGGCGTCGCCGTCGCCGCGCTTGAGCGCGTCGAGCAGGTCGAGGTGCTCCCTGGCGGAGTCGCCCAGCGTGCCGCGCTCGAAGAGCTGGGACAGGCCGTAGAGCCTGGCCCTGTTGCGCAGGTCACGCACCACGGAGACGAGGTGGTCGTTGCCGCACAGGCTCAGCAGCTCGACGTGGAAGCGCAGGTCGGCGTCGACGTACGCGAGCAGGTCGCCGCGCTCGCCGGCCACGACGATCTCCTCGGCGATCGGGCGGAGGCGTTCGAACTCCTCGGCCCGCGAACTGTCAGCCAGCCTGGCCACGGTGGGCACCTCGATGAGCTGGCGGATCTCGGTGAGCTCGTCGAGGTCGCGGTCGGACAGCTCGGTCACCCGGAAGCCCTTGTTGCGCACCGCCTCGACCAGGCCCTCCTTGGCCAGGTCGAGCATGGCCTCGCGGACGGGCGTCGCGGAGACGCCGAACTGGGCGGCCAGCACCGGCGCGGAGTAGACCACCCCAGGCCGCATCTCGCCGGTGATCAGCGCGGCACGCAGCGCGTGCGCGACCTGCTCGCGCAGGCTCTGCCGCTCCCCCACCATCGGCAGGTCGAGCCGCTCCTCGGCAGCCATCCGCCCATCCCTTCCCTGCTCACCCGAAAAACTCCTGACGGACCTTCGAGGCCGTGACGGCAGCCCCGTTACGCGGATTCCCCCGGAGAGATCCACGCCTCGTAGGCGGCGGCCGCGACGACGAGGTCCTCCCACGCCATGCCCGTGCTCTTGAACACGCGCGGCCCGGCCCCCGTGATCACCCCTCCGGCGATCAGCTCGGCGAGGTTTCCGGCGAGATGACCGGTGGGGATCGTACCGTGACGGATGGGAATGATCACATCGCCCGCCTCCTCCAGGGCGGCCGCTCTGGCCTCGACGACCACGGTGGCGCGGGCGACGAGATCGCCGTCGAGCTCGCGGGCGCCGGGCTCGTGCGAGCCGACCGCGACCACGGTGACACCGTCGCGGGCGAGCTTACCGGGGAAGAGCGGCTGCCTGGCGGTGGTACAGCACGCGACGAGGTCCGCCGCCGTCACCGCCGCCGCCACTGATGGTTCACCCGCCGTCAGGGCTTCGGCGGTGAGGCCGAGCGTACGGCAGCGCGCGGCGAGCGCCTCGGCGCGCGCCCGGTCGCGTCCCACCACCGTCACCTCGCCGACCGGCCGCACCTCACGGAACGCGAGCACGTGCCCCCACGCCTGCGGCCCGCTCCCGAACACCACGAGCCGCCTGGCCTCGGGATCCGCCAGATGCCGCACGGCCAGCGCCGATACGGCGGGCGTGCGCAGGGAGGTGAGCGCGATGCCGTCCATGGCCGCCAGCGGCGCCAGGGTGTCGCCGTCGAACAGCAGGTACGTCCCCTGGATCCGGGGCAGCCCGCGCCCGGGGTTGCCGGGGGCGACGCTGACCGCCTTGACCCCCGCGTACCGTCGGGTGGCGGCGGGCATCAGCAGGAGCTGCCCCGCGGGGACGCCGGCGACGGTGCGCGGCGGCGTGGCCTCAGGATCGAGCCCGTCCCGCAGCGCGTCCTCCAGGATCTGCACGGCCCGCCCGTACGGCACCAGCCGCTCCAGCGTGGCCGCGTCGAGATACGGCAGTCCGGTCATCGCAGTGTGAACCCCGTTCCGATCGGATCCCCGGGATCGAGCTCGAACACATGCCGCCCGGTCCGGTACGCCATCCCCTCGATCTCCGGCACGACTCCCTCGTCCGTCACGCCGGTGACCTCGGCGCGGAACGAGCTGCCCACGACGCTGTCGTGGATCAGCGGCCCGCGCAGCCCTGAGTCGTGCAGCAGCGCCAGCCGCGCCGCCGTGCCTGACCCGCACGGCGAACGGTCCACCTCCCCGTCGGCGAACACCGTGACGTTGCGCTGGCGCGCGACTCCGTCCACGTCGGGCAGCTCGTCGTGGAAGATCACGCCGTAGACGCCGGACAGCCGGTCGTCGGACGGGTGCTTCGAGGCCGGATGACCGGCCAGGGCGGCCTTGATCCGGCGGGCGTGGCCGATGAGGTCGCCCAGGTGCCTGGGCTCCACCGACAGCCCCAGCGCCCGGGCGGGCACGGACGCGTAGATCGCGCCACCGTAGGAGAGGTCGGCCTTGACGCCGCCGGCCGGGACGTCGCGGGCGATCACGTACGACGGGACGCTGACGAACGTCACCGACGCCACCTTCCCGCCCGCGCACCGCACCCGGGCCGTGACGCGCCCGGACGGCACGTCGATCGGCACGTCGGTCACGCCGTCGGGATCCGCCGCCACCAGCCCTTCGTGCACCGCGTACGCGCCCAGCGCGATGGTCCCGTGCCCGCACGCGGTGGAGAACCCGTCCTTGTGCCAGAACAGCGCGCCGAAGCGGGCGCCGGGGTCGTCCGGCGGCACGAGGAAGCAGCCGTACATGTCGGCGTGCCCTCGGGGCTCGTGGCACAGCATTCGGCGCACGTCGTCGTGCTCGGCCATGGCGGTGGTGCGGCGCGAGAGCACGTCGGCCCCGGCGATCTCCGGCACGCCGCCGGTCACGATCCTGAACGGCTCCCCGCCCGTGTGGTAGTCGACCGTCGTGATCACAGCTCGAACCCCGCGGGGAAGGGGTCGCGCGGGTCGAGGAAGTACTGGGCGGTGCCGGTGATCCAGGCGCGTCCGGTGATCGACGGCACGACGGCGGTCCGGCCGCCGACCGTGGTCTCCTCCAGGATCCGCCCGATGAACCTGGTCCCGATGAACGACTCGTTCACGAAGTCGCGCCCGGCCGGCAGCTCGCCGCGGGCGTGCAGCTGCGCCATCCTGGCGCTGGTGCCGGTGCCGCACGGCGAGCGGTCGAACCAGCCGGGGTGGATGGCCATGGCGTGCCGCGAGTGGTGGGCGTCGGACCCGGGCGCGGCGAAGTAGACGTGGTGGCAGCCGCGGATGCGGTCGTCCTCGCGGTGCACGGGCTCGTCGGCGGCGTTGATCGCCTCCATGGTGGCGAGGCCGGCCGCAATGATCTCGTTCTTGGCCTTGCGGTCGAAGGGCAGGCCGTAGGCGTCGAGGCCGACGACGGCGTAGAAGTTGCCGCCGTACGCCAGGTCGTACGGGATCTCCCCGAACCCGGGCACGGTCACGGCGGCGTCCAGGCGGTCGCAGTAGGAGGGCACGTTGCGCAGCGTCACCGACATGGCCATCCCGTCCTCGACGGCCACGTCGGCCTCCACCAGCCCGGCGGGGACCTCCAGCCGCACGGTCGTGACCGGCTCGGTGACCTCGACCATGCCGGTCTCGACGAGCACGGTCGCCACGCCGATCGTGCCGTGCCCGCACATCGGCAGCAGCCCGGACACCTCGATGAACAGCACGCCGAAGTCCGCGTCCGGCCTGGTGGGCGGCTGCAGGATGGCGCCGCTCATGGCGGAGTGGCCGCGCGGCTCGGTCACCAGCAGGGTGCGGATGTGATCGAGGTGGTCGCGGAAGTAGACCCGCCGCTCGGCCATGCTCGCGCCGGGAACCACCCCGATCCCGCCGGTGATCACACGGGTGGGCATGCCCTCCGTGTGGGAGTCGACGGCGTGGAAAACGCGCTTGGTCCTCACAGTGTCCTCACAGGGTCGTCCTCACAGGGCCGTCACCGCAGCCCTTCTGCCAATGCCTTCTCGGTCGCCGACCGAACGATAGCCGCCTGCGCGTCCGTCAGCGGCTGCCTCGGCTGCCTGCAGGGGCCGCCGTAGCGGCCGGCCAGGTCCATGGACAGCTTGATGGCCTGCACGAACTCGGTCTTGGAGTCCCAGCGCAGCAGTGGGTGCAGCGTGCGGTAGAGGGGCAGCGCGGTCTCGAGGTCGCCCGCGAGCGCCGCGCGGTAGAGGGCCACGCTGGAGGCGGGCAGCGCGTTCGGGTAGCCGGCGATCCAGCCGACCGCCCCGGCCACGGCGAGTTCGAGCAGCACGTCGTCGGAGCCGATGAGCACGTCGAGGCCGGGCGCCAGCTCGGCGATCTCGTACGCCCGCCGCGGGTCCCCGCTGAACTCCTTGATCGCCACGATCAGGCCCTCCTCGTGCAGCCTGGCCAGCAACGCGGGGGTCAGGTCGACCTTGGTGTCGTACGGGTTGTTGTAGGCCACGATCGGCACGCCCGCCTTGGCGACCTCGCGGTAGTGGGCGACGACCGCCCGCTCGTCGGCCCGGTAGGCGTTGGGCGGCAGCAGGAGGACCGAGCCGCAGCCCGCCTCACCCGCCTGCTCGGCCCAGCGGCGCGACTCCGCGGCGCCGTACGCGCCCACTCCGGCCATCACGCCGGTGCCGCCGACGGCCTCGACGGCGGTCTCGATCACCTTGGCCCGTTCCTGCGGGGTGAGCGTCTGGTACTCGCCGAGCGACCCGTTGGGCACGACCCCGTCGCAGCCGTTCTCGACCAGCCAGCGGCAGTGGCCGGCGTAGCCGTCGAAGTCCACGGACAGGTCCGTGCGAAGGGGCAGCGCGGTGGCCACCATGACGCCGTGCCAGGGCTTTGTACGGTTTTCCATCAGGGGTTCCTCCATGTCTCGGGGTTGATCCGGCTG
>NZ_JADOGI010000550.1 GCF_015645445.1 Nonomuraea cypriaca
CCCCCGTTGACGTCGCCGATCGCGTAGATGTGCGGCCGGCTCGTGCGCAGGTGCTCATCCACCTCGATGGCGCCACGTTCGGTCGTGCGGATGCCCGCTTTGTCAAGACCGAGTCCCTCGATGGCGGGAGCGCGCCCAGTGGCGACGAGGATCTTGTCCGCCTTCAGGGTCTGCGGACGCCCGTCGACCTCGTAATGGATGGTGGCGTCGGCGGAGCCGTCCCTGACCTCGGTCACCTTCGCGTCGGTGATGAGAGTGATTCCTTGATCGCGGAGGATGCCGACGACGACTTCGGCGACATCGTCGTCCTCGCGACCCACGAATGTGGGAAACGCCTCGAGAACCGTCACTTCCGAGCCGAACTGCCGGTACATGGCGGCGAATTCCAGGCCGAGGTAACCGCCCCCGATCACTGCGAGGTGGCGTGGGAGCTCTTTGGTGTGGAGCAGGTCGGTGCTCGTCGCCATGTACTCGCTCTTGCGCAGCCCACGGATGTCGGGGATCACGGGCACGGATCCAGTGTCGATCACGATGGTCCCGGCGCTGATGGTCAGGCGGTCGTCCCCCGCCGCGACCTCGACCGTCGTGGAGTCGAGGAACGAGGCCTTGCCGGTGACCACGGTGACGGTGTCGAGGGTGTCCAGCATCTGGAAGTTCTTGCCGCGCATCATCGTGGTCATGTCGGTGACCGCGCCGATCGCGTCCTGGTACCAGCTTTGCTGTTCGTCGCCTGGACGACGAACATCGGCGTGGTGGACCAGCGCCTTGGTCGGTACACAGCCGATGTTGATGCACGTCCCTCCGTACATCTGATCCGACTGCTCCACCATGACGACCCTCTTGCCCTCGCGTCCCATGGTCCCCGCGAGATCCTTCCCGCCCTT
>NZ_JADOGI010000551.1 GCF_015645445.1 Nonomuraea cypriaca
CTTGTCCTCGCCCGTCATGCGCGCACCCGCCCTGCCCGGAGCCTGCCGCCCGGCGCGTTGGTGTCGGTGGCGGCCCGCTCGCGGTTGCCGGAGTTCGCCCCGGCCACGTCCGCCGTCCGGTCCGCCGGGTCAGGCATCCGGCGCTCAGTCCATGTCTGTGTCGTCATCACGCTCCTCGCTCGGCTTCTTGACACTATAGGCCTACTTTGTCTAGTGCGACAAGCGGGAGGAGTGGCTTCAAGGAGGGCCGGGGCTTGACGGGAGCGGGAAGTGTGGGCGCGTCGCGATCGACTCACTCGCCGAAGTAGGACGAGGCCTGGGACAGCCGGCTGGTCGATACGATCACCGCTTCACGTCTGCGGAATCCGAAGGAGCTTCGGCTAGGGACCGTGCGGATCTTGTTCGCTTTTGACCCATGGCGATCCAGCATCCTGCTTGTCGCGGGTGACAAGGTCGGTCAGTGGAACGCCTGGTACACGCAGGCAATCCCGCTCGCCGAGCAGCACTACGAGATCTACCTGAAAGAACGGCAGGCAGAGGAGGGTAGAGCTGATGGGATACGCGCGCTGGAAGGACATGCGTGCTGATCATGTTGAACGTGCCGGCGGCGAGGACGCTGTCGAGGCGGGCAAGCAGGAACCGCGGCCGACGTGCCCTCCGGTCCTGCTGCGGCTGAGGTCTTCGGGAGCGAAGAAGATCCGGGAGCCGCACCGGGAGTCACCGGGCGGACCAGAGCCAGGGGCGGCGGTTGTCTCCGAGGGCGGGCCGTGTCAGTGGCGGCTGCCATGCTGGGCCCATGACTGACCCAACTACCGCCTCCGATTACGCGTGGATCCGGGAGCGAGACCAGTACGAGACGTACTGCGTCAC
>NZ_JADOGI010000552.1 GCF_015645445.1 Nonomuraea cypriaca
GAGGGGGCCCCCAAGCAGGCGCGGGAGATCGAGCAGGCCATCAACGGCGACACCGACGTGGCCCGGCCGACGCCGACGCCCTCCAAGCCGCCGACCCCCGTCGCCGAGCCCCGCCCGGATTCCCCGGTGGACTCGATCGTCGTCTGGGGTGTGGTGCTGGCCGGGGTGCTGGGGGCGTACCTGCTGGCGGTGATCGTGGTGCCGCCGCTGCGCCGGGCGCGCCGCCGCCGCGCCGCCTCGCCCGCCGTACGGGTGACCGGCGCGTGGCGGCAGACCGTGGCCAGATTGCGCGGCGCCGGGCTACCTGTCGGCTCCGGTGCGCTGACGGCGCGGGAGGTGGCGCTGCTGGGGGAGTCCGTCCTGGGTACGCCCGCCCGTGAACCGCTGACGGCGCTGGCCGACCTGGCGAACCTGGCGACGTTCGGCGCGGCGGCCATGGACCAGGGCGACGCCGACCTGGCCTGGCGGCACTTCGCGGGCGTCGACCTGCTGGTCCGGCAGAAGATCGGCCTGACGAGCAGAATCGCCCGCCGCCTCTCTCCGACCTCCCTGTTCACGTAGCCCGCATGTCCTGTTCCGATGAGGAGGTTCGGTGGCCTCCCTGGAGAGGCTCGTGTTCCGCTTCCGTTGTGATCGCTGACCATGAAAGGAACGATCACTGACGGTCTGTGGGCGGTCAGGGCGGACGACCTCGTCGGCGTGTTGACCCCCGGCAGCGCAGGCGCGGGAGGGGCCGCGGGAATGAGCAGGGCTCGGAGTGGAAGTACGCCGGTTGGTTTGCCGGCTTCCGAGGTCGGTCTGCTCGGTTGGGCTGCCGGTGGTGGTTACGGGGAGGTCGGTGG
>NZ_JADOGI010000553.1 GCF_015645445.1 Nonomuraea cypriaca
GTCTGGGGCAGGTGCGGGGCCCTGGGGGTGAGGGTGATGCGCAGGCGGGAGGCCAGCGCGATGACCGTGGCGACGATGCCCAGCACGGCGAGGATCACGCCTGTGCGGGCCGCCACGGACGCTCCAGGGCCGAACTGGGCCATTCTGAAGGCGTGGTCGTACTGAAGCACCGCGAGCGTCTCTGTGGAGCGCTCAGGGCCTCCGCCGGTGAGCGCCAGCCCGATCGCGAACGTCTGGAGCCCCACGGCCACCGTGGCGAGCGCGACGAGGGCGCCGACGACGAGCATGCCGGGAGCGACGGTCCCGCCGCGCAGGACGGGCAGGAACGCGATCATCCCCAGGGCACAGACCACGCCGAACGTGGCGGCGGCGACGATGAGCCGCAGCGTGCCGGGCGCCGTGCCGGGTTCGCGCAGCCCTTCGGCCAGGGCGGCCACGCCGGACGCGTCCGGCAGCAGTCCGCGCGTCCACGCCACCGCCACCCCCACCGGGGAGAACGTGACGATCGACAGGGACAGCGCGACGCGCCCGGCCCGCCGCGGCCAGGCGCCGGCCCGGTCGAGCGCCAGCGCGAGCAGCGGCGCCACCACGACGGCGACCAGCAGCGGCACCAAGGTGAGCGAGAGCGTGAAGCCCAGCGCCCGCCAGAACGCGTCCCTGGTCGACTGCTCAAGGTAGTTGGACATCCCCGCGAACGTGCTCTCGGTGAGAACGCCGCCGCTCTGGAGGCTGAGCCAGATCGTCTGAGCGGTCGGCAGCACCAGCGAGATCAGGGTGCCGAGGAACGCGGGAACGGCCAGCAGCCAGCCGAGCGCTCGGGAGGGTGCCTGGGGT
>NZ_JADOGI010000554.1 GCF_015645445.1 Nonomuraea cypriaca
CATCTATCCTCAGCGCTCGTGTTCCTACGCCTCCTGTACCTGCTGATGGTCCGGCTGTTCGGCTGGCTGACGCCTCTCGCGCGGGACGACACCTTCAAGGAGGTGGAGATCTCGGGCAGTGATCCGGCTACGGCTCCGCACGACCCGGAAGGGAGAAAGAAGGCAGCCGAGGCCCAAGGCCGCCGATGAACTCTGCGGACGCGAAGAGCTCCGGCGTCAGGTGTATGCCCGTGATGCGGTGGGCGAGGGCGAAGGCGGCGAGAAACTGTTTGCCGTGGTCCAGGTCGTCGGCGCCGCTGAGGTCGAAGCCGGATTCCCGCATCTCGGTGAGGAGTCCGTCCGGGTGGCTGCCGGCACGGTCGTCGGGGAAAGCCTGGTCGAAATCCAGGAGTATGGCGCCGTCGCGGTACCAGCAGAAGCGACACGCCCCAGCGATGGCGTTGTGGTTCGTGACCACCGTGCGCCCGCGCGAGAGGGGGAGCATGGCCTCATCCGTGACGCCCAGAAAGCCGTCGGGCTCGAACATCAGCGACCAACCGCCGAGGGAAGTGGCGCCCGCGAACTCCCGGTGATGGTCGAGCACTGCGTCCTGTGACGGTTTGATCAGTCCGTCCACGCCGATGATCCGCATTCCAGACTCGACTCCGAGGGCCTGGAGCAGTTCCTCGGGGGTAAGCCCTTGGACGAGCGTGACGCAGTACGTCTCGTACTGGTCTCGCTCCCGGATCCACGCGTAATCGGAGGCGGTAGTTGGGTCAGTCATGGGCCCAGCATGGCAGCCGCCACTGACACGGCCCGCCCTCGGAGACAACCGCC
>NZ_JADOGI010000555.1 GCF_015645445.1 Nonomuraea cypriaca
GATCGGATGCCACCATCCTGGTCCGCTCGAGATCGCGGCGCAGTGCGGAATGGACGATACGCATGTCCTGGATGTCTGCCGGGCCGTCGTGGTTCATCTCCCCTACTTTCCGGCACCGCGCCGACCACTTCGGGCCAAGTGCTCGGACAGTGTGGCGGCAAGCCAGTTGACGTACGACGCCCTGTCCATGCCGACCTCCCGGGTCAGCAACAGGTAGACGTCGCTACACGTCACCGCCAGTACTCCGGCAACCTGTTCCTCGGTCGGCGACGGGACCCCCATTTGCTCGAATACTTCCCGAACGCCGCGCCATTGGGCGGCGCGGCTCTTTGCCTGCAAGGCAGCGCAGGCCTCGTCGACCGCGGCGCCTTGCTGCCTGTTGTGCGATTCGGACCCAGCCCCGGGAAGGTTCGCCCGTCCGTCGATGTGGACGGCCTGCCTGGGCTCAGCAAGCTGTTCGGACGTTCGTCTCGGTGCCGCGGTGCAGCCGGAAACGTGACGGCTCGGCGGGCTGCTCGTTGCTGCTCCACGATCCGTCGGGGTTGGTGACATGCAGTGTGGCGGTGATGCTGATCTCGTCTCCCCCTGCCCAGGTGGCCTCGATGTGACCCAGGTGGGTGCCCGGCTCCCGGGTGTCGGGGTAGGGCCAGCTGTCCAGGGTGAAGCGGCGGGCGTTGCGGTCCGCCGCCTCGCCCGAGAGCCGGTAGTCGATGGAGCGCCCCGCGACGCACACCTTCGCCTCACCCTCGACGTCGACGGAGCATCGGGAACACGTCTCCGCCCGCAGATGCATCACCACCGGCCGCGTGTCGCC
>NZ_JADOGI010000556.1 GCF_015645445.1 Nonomuraea cypriaca
CCCAACGCCCCCGCCACCCCAGAGGAGCTTGCCACCCCAGAGCAGCCGGCCACCCCTGGGGAGTCGGACGCCGCTGGCGAGCCGGACGTGCCTGAGGAGACGACTGCTGACGTCCATCGGTGGAAGTCCGGGCGGTCGCCTGGGGGGACCCCGAGCACGTCGCAGATCGTGGCGAACTGCAATGGCGAGGCGAAGTCGCCGATCAGGTCGGCGCCCGGGGAGAGGCCGGCTGCGAGCGCGTACGCGTGCGCCTCGATCCCCGGCCGCAGCTCCGCCAGCCGCCGCGGCGTGAAGAACCCGGAGACCAGGCGGCGCAGGCGGGTGTGCTCGGGCGGATCGGTCGTGAGCAGGTGTGTGCCCAGCCCGGAGCGGTCCTCCAGCGGCCGCCCGCGCCCCGCCTCCCGCCAGTCGGGTGGCGCGTTGCGTGGATCCTTGCTGAGCCGGGGATCGGCGAGCGCGGCGCGGGCGTCGTCGTAGCGGGTCACGAGCCACCCGTACAACCCGCTGCGCAGACTGACCCGATGCAGCCCGCCCGCCTCCCGCAGCCGCGCATAGGCGGGGTAGGGGTCGGCGAGCAGCCCTTCATGCCCCGGAAACATCTCCTCCAGCATGAACGCCTCCCTGAAACGCGGTCCCAGCGGCCTGGTCTCATACCTCCGTACCCGTTGGCCACCACGACACGAACCCCCGGGTGGGAGCGGGCCCCGCGGCACGCCCCCTCGCGGTGCGGGGGCCGATGGGGCGAGCCACCGCGACACGAACCCCCCGAGCCGGTGGAGGGCGAGCCACCGCGACACGAACCCCGAATG
>NZ_JADOGI010000557.1 GCF_015645445.1 Nonomuraea cypriaca
GTCCCCACACCGGTTCCATCCCACCCGTCCCCGGTGGCCCCGCCTCCAGCGGCCCGCACACCGGCTCGATGCCGGCCGTACCGGGCAGGAACTCGTCCAAGGGCTCCTCGTACTCGACGCCCGCCACCAGCGGCGTGGCATCGTCCAGCGGCCCCGTGCCCTCCGACGCCGACCACGCGATGGTCCGGGTCGTGGACAACCTGTTCCGCAGCCTGGACAAGCTGGAGCTGGCGGTGGCCGTGCACCGGCTGTTCGCGGAGGACCCGGTCAGCCTGCGCACGCTCGCGCACAAGATGCTCGTCGACCGGGACGCCCTGTCCCAGGCCCAGCGCACCGCCGAGGAACGCGTCCTGCACTGGCTCCGCTCCTCGGAGTCCGCGCCGGTCACGGGCCACATGTTCGCCCTCACCGAGTGGCTGGGCGCGGCGGCCACGGAAGACCAGCTCATCGGCGCCGACCCGGCCCACCCTGTGACGGTCCCGTCCCTGCGTACACCGCTCTGGCGGGTGCTGGTCACGCTCATGCCCGACCGCCGCCTCCAGGACGGCTGGCTCGTCGTGGGCGACCTCCACGGCCTGCAGGCCCGTACGCGTCAGCTCCTGGCCCAGAGCCCGCCGGACAGCGACGTCGTGGAGCTGATGGGCGAGCTGGGCATCCGCGCCCACTCGGCCAAGGCGTGGCTCGAGGGTGTGCCTCCCGAGGCGGGCCCCGGACCTGCGGCCTCGGCGCCCGGCCCGGCCCAGCCCCTGCCCCGCCGCACGCCTGGCGCCAACGGTCACCACCAACGGGGCGGCCAGCCG
>NZ_JADOGI010000558.1 GCF_015645445.1 Nonomuraea cypriaca
CTTGCCGTTCCGCGAGGAGAGCTTCGCCCTCCTCGCTCGCGGGATGGTGGCACGCCGCCGCCCGCCGGTTATGCCAGGTGCTGGTTGAACCAGTCCAGGACGCGTTGGTATGCCTGGGCCGCCGCCTGTGGGTTGTAGCGCTGGCCGGTGTCGTTGAAGAAGGCGTGGCCGACGCCGGGGAACGTGACCAGTTCGTGGGTCAGTCCGGCGCGTTCCAGTGCCGCCGAGGCGGCGTCCCTGGTGGCGTTCACGCGGTCGTCCTGCTCGGCGTACACCCCGAGGACGGCGGCCTTGGTGCCGGTCATGTCGGCGTTGTCCGGCAGCGGCCCGTAGAAGGGCGCGGCGGCGGCCAGGCGCGGCTCCGACGACGACAGCAGCAGCCACGTCATCCCGCCGCCGAAGCAGAAGCCCATCATGCCCAGCTTCGCCCCTTCGGCCCGCTCACCCAGCTCGCCCACCGCCGCCTTCATGTCGGCCACGAACCGCTCGGGCCCGATCTCCCCGAGCCTGGCGGTGAGCTGCGCGGTGTCGGTGAACGACGCGCTGCCGCCCTCGCGGGACAGCAGGTCGAGGGCCAGGGCCGAGTAGCCGCTCGCGGACAGCCGGCCGGCGACCGAGCGGATGTGGTCGGTGAGGCCGCGGTTCTCGTGGATCACCAGGACCGCGCCCTTGGGCTCAGCCGCGGCCGCCCACGCGGCCTGCAACGTCGTGCCCTCCGGCCCGGGGAAGGTGATCGCCTCCGTCGGCAGCGGCGACGGTCCCGCCGGGCTGGCCGGGGTGCTGGGGGTTGGCGCGGGGG
>NZ_JADOGI010000559.1 GCF_015645445.1 Nonomuraea cypriaca
GTCGGTGTCGGTGTCGGTGTCGGGAGCTGGCATGCCCCGCTCGTCTCGAGCGATCGGTGCATCTGCCTCATCGACTTCGAAATAGGTGGGTGTCGTATCGAAGAAAAGCAGATCGACTTCGAGGTTCAGCAGGTTGGCGACCTGGTGGAACACCTCGTGCTCCAGCTTCTCGTGCACGTCGTGCAGCCAGTCCATGGCGCGGTAGCACGCCTGCTCGCCGACCTCGGGCAACTGGTCGATGTGCACGTCGCTGGTGATCCAGTCGGCAGCGGCCAGCTTCGAGGACGGGGCCAGTGCCCGGTTGGCGACCAGGCCGAACAGCACCCGTTCGGTGGCCGTTGTGTCACGGGGGCGCCCCCGGCCGGCCTTGCCGAGCCCGTTCATCACCGTGTCGATGTTCAATCGGCGCCACAGGTGATCGAGCACGTAGACGCCGCCGTAAGGCCGTGCCTCCAGGAACGACAACTCCGAATCGGCCGTCACGGCCAGCGCGTCGGCCGGATCCAGCAGCCGGCATAGAGACGCCACCAGCCGAGCGACCGCGTTCTTGTCGAGCTGGTCCTCGCGGCCGAAGCTGAACAGGATCTTCGGTACCGACCGGCCCGCGACCGGATCCCACTCACTGTGTGCCAGGTGCAGATACCGGGTCTGGCCGCTCTTGGTTTTCCGGACCGTCGTCTTCACAAACATGATCTCTAGACGATAGCGGCAAATCCCTGTGATATGCACACCGTTGACCACTGACCGCGTCTCTAGGCCATTCCATCGCCATAAGCTCGATCTAACCC
>NZ_JADOGI010000056.1 GCF_015645445.1 Nonomuraea cypriaca
GTGGATGGCTATGGCTTGGCCGGGGAGGTGGAGGCCCTGGTCGTCCGTCGTGACCGGCTCGTCGGAGGCGAGCAGCACCGTCCCGGCGGGAAGCGGCAACGTGACCGACTCCGCGGCGAAGTTCACCGCCACGGCCAGCGCCCCACGCCACATCACCAGCCACTTCCCGTCCGGATCCGACTCCACCCGCACCCGCTCCAGCCGCGGATCCGACAGCTCGGGCAACGCCTTGCGCAGCGCGATCAGGTCGCGATACCAGCACAGCAGCGACCAGTGCGCCTCCTCCTTCACCTCGCTCCAGTCCAGCTTCGACCGCAGGAACGTCTCCTCCTCCGACGGATCGGGCGCCTCCCACACGTACCCGAACCCGTTGAACTCGCGCTCCCTGCGCGCCGCCTCCGTGTCCCGCAGCGAGGGTTCCACGTGATCGGAGAAGAACAGGAACGGCGAACGCGACCCCCACTCCTCCCCCATGAACAGCATCGGCGTGAACGGCGAGGTCAGCAGCAGCCCGGCCCCCAGCTTGAGCGCCGGGACGGGGAGCCGGTCGCCGGCGGGGCGGTTGCCGATCTGGTCGTGGTTCTGCAGGCAGGCGACCAGCCGGTGCCCCGGCACCCCCGCGAACGAGCGCCCGTGCCGGCGGGCGCGGAAGCTCGAATAGGACCCGTCGTGCAGCACGCCGCCGGTCAGCACCTTGGTCAGGGCGGCGAGGGAGGCGAAGTCCTGGTAGTAGCCGTGGCTCTCGCCGCTCACCGCGCAGTGCAGGGCATGGTGTACGTCGTCGTCCCACTGCGCCGTCATGCCCAGCCCGCCGGCGTCGAGGGAACGCACCATCCGCGGATCGTTCAGATCGGACTCGGCGATCAGCGACAGCGGCCGGCCGACCGAGCACGCCAGCGCGTCCGCCTCCTCGGCCAGCTCCTCCAGCAGGTGCTCGGCGCGCCGGTCGTGCAGCGCGTGCACGGCGTCCAGCCGCAGCCCGTCGATGTGGTAGTCGCGCAGCCACTGCGCCGCGTTCCCGAGGAAGTAGCGCCGCACCTCGTCCGAGTACGGCCCATCCAGATTGACCGCTTCGCCCCAATAACTGCCCTCGAATCCGGAGAAGTAGGGGCCGAAGGGCCGCAGGAAGTTCCCCGACGGCCCGAGATGGTTGTAGACGACGTCCAGGATGACCCCGATCCCCGCCCGGTGACACGCGTCCACGAACGACTTGAGCCCGTCGGGCCCGCCGTACGTCTCGTTGACCGCGTACAGGTCGACGCCGTCGTAACCCCAGTTCCGCCCGCCGGGCACGGGAGCGACCGGCATGACCTCCACGAAGTCCACGGACAGCTCCGCGAGATGCGGCAGCCTCTCGATCGCCGCCGCGAACGTCCCCTCCGCCGTGAACGTCCCGATGTGCAGCTCGTAGATCACCGCGCCCCGCAGGTCACGCCCCCTCCAGTCGTGGTCGGACCAGGTGAAGCGGGCGTGCTCGTAGACGGCGCTCGGCCCGAAGACCCCGTCCGGCTGCCGCCGCGAGCGTGGATCGGGGTACGGCCCGTCACCGTCGACCACGAAGGCGTACCTGGTGCCGTGCTCCGCGCCGGCCACCTCGGCCGACCACCAGCCCCCCTCCCCGGGGGACATCGCGCGGCGGCCGCCCAGGATGAGCACCTCGACAGCCGTGGCCTTCGGCGCCCAGACCTCAAAGATCATGTCTCTCCAGGAGTGAGACCGGATACTGACCGAGCAAGTGCGCCAGCGGGATCCTGCCGGTGTGGAGGCCACCGGTGAGCAGATCGCGCCAGCTCCCCGGGGGCAGCGTCAGCGTCGTGGCGCCCCATCCCGACGCGGCGAGGCGTACCGGCAGCCGGGTGGCGACGGCGACGGCCCGCGGCCGGTCCCGGGGGTCCGCGGCGGCCCCCCGGGCGAAGGCGATCACGTGCTCCGCCGCCTCCCCCTCCGCCCACAGCGGCGCGTACGTCGCCACGCCCCCGAGCCGCCGCCGCAGCCGCAACGCCTGCGTCGTCACCAGCAGCTTGGCCGCGTCCCACGAGGTCTCCGGCTTGGCGGGGTATGACACAGGGCGTCTGTTGTCCGGATCGACCAGGGAGAAGTCGGTCGTCTCGTTCCCCTGGTACACATCCGGCACCCCCGGCATCATGAGCTGGACGAGCTTGGCCCCGAGCGAGTTCGACATCGCGAAGGGCTCGATGCGCTCGGTGAACTCCCCGACCGGCAGGCGGACAGCCGCCTCGGCGAAGTCCCGCAAGGCCCACTCATAGGCCGGATCCGGATTTATCCAGGAAATGGCGGTCTTGGCCTCCCGCGCTGCCTTGAGCAGGTAGTCCGCGAACCGCTCGGCCGAGATCGGCCAGGCGGCCATGAGGTTCTGCCAGGCCAGGTAGTCGAGGCAGGGATCGAACCGCACCGCCGACGACCACTCCCCCACGGCCGCCGCCCACTCCTCCGGCATCTCCGACAACACCGACAACCGCGCCCGTACGTCCTCCGACCGCTTCGTGTCATGAGTGGACAACGTGGTCATCGAGTACGGCCGCATCTCCGCGCAGAAGTCGTGGAACTCCTCCACCGAGACCCCGAACGCGTCCGGCTCCCCGCCCACCTCGTTCAGGCAGGCCAGCGGATACCACCGGTACAGCGCCGTGTCCTCCACGCCCTTGGCCATGACCGGGCCGCACGCCTGCTGGAACCGGACGATCGACTCTGCGGAGCCGTACAGCACCTCGCGGACGAGTGGCCGCACGGCGGGCGAGCAGGCGTCGGCGGCCAGCTCGACGATCTCGGCGGACTCGGGCGGCGGCGGCTCGCCCGGCACCACGTAGGCGCGGTAGACCGGCATCGCGGCGAGCAGCTCGCGCACCACCTCGGGGTCGCTGGAGGCGGCCCGCGCCAGCCGGTCGACCTCGGCACCGAAGAACAGCTCCAGCACCTCCCGCTTGGCCCGCGCCATCACCGGGCGGTACTCCCCCGGCTGTCCGGTCAGCTCGGTGAAGAGCCGGACCAGCGGCTCCTTGCCCGACGGGTCGACGAAGAGGCCGTTGACCCGGTTGAGCACCTCGTAGCCGGTGGTGCCGTCACACGGCCAGTCGTCCGGCAGGCGTTCCGGGCCGATGAGGATCTTCTCGACCACCGTCCAGGCCGAACCGGCCCGGTCACGCAGCCGTTCGAGATAGCCGCGCGGGTCGGCGAGCCCGTCCGGGTGATCGACGCGCAGCCCGTCCACCAGCCCCTCGTCGAGCAGCCAGAAGATCACCTCGTGCGTGGCGAACAACACGGCCGGGTCCTCGACCCGCAGCCCGATTAAGGTGGACACGTCGAAGAAGCGCCGGTATCCGGGCCCCTCGCGCCACCCGGTCAGCCGGTAGTGCCCGGGATGCGGGAAGACGTGCTCGTGGTAGCGCAGCACGTCGCCGTCGACGACGGGCTCCACGCCGTCGTCGCCCAGCACGGGCAGCGCCACCTTCCCGTCCACCCAGTCGATGTCGAACCAGCTCGCGTACGGCGACCCGGGCCCGTCCTTCAGCACCGACCAGAACTGCGCGTTGACCGTGTTCATGTGGTTCGGCACGATGTCGACCACGAGCCCCAGGTCGTGGGCGGCGAGCTGCTGAGCCATCTCCCTGAACCCCGTGGCCCCGCCGAACTCCTCCCTGATCCTGGAGTGGTCGACGACGTCGTAGCCGTGCCGCGACTCGGGCATGGACTGCAGGATCGGCGACAGGTAGACGTGGCTCACGCCGAGGTCGCGCAGGTAGCCCGCGATCTCGGCGAGCTGGGCGAAGCCGAAGTCCGGGGTCAGCTGCACCCGGTAGGTCGAGGTCGGCCTAGACACGGCGCAGCACTCGCACGCTGCGGCCCGGCACCGCGATGGCCTCGCCGCCGCGGCACATCCGCGCGTCGAGCCTGATCGGCATGGCCGTGTCGATCTCGGTGTGCCACATCTCGCCGTAGTCCTTGGGGATGGTGAACCTGATCGTGTCGTAGTGGGCGTTGAACAGCAACAGGAACGAGTCATCCCGGATCGGGCGGCCGCGCCGGTCCGGCTCGGGGATGGCGTCGCCGTTGAGGAACACGGCCAGCGACTTGGCGTATCCGACGGTCCAGTCGCCGTCGGTCATCTCCTCCCCTGAGGGGGTGAGCCAGGCGATGTCGCTCAGCCCGCGTACCGGCTTGCCGTAGAAGAACCTCCTGCGCCTGAACACCGGATGTCGCTTGCGCAGGGCGCTGAGGCTCTGGGTGAACTCGAGCAGCAGCCAGTTCTCCCTGACGTCCGACCAGTCCACCCAGGTCAGCTCGTTGTCCTGGCAGTAGCCGTTGTTGTTGCCCTGCTGGGTGCGGCCCAGCTCGTCTCCGTGGGAGAGCATCGGCACGCCCTGGGAGAGGAAGAGCGTGGTGAGGAAGTTGCGTTTCTGCTGCTCGCGCAGCGTCTCGACGGCGATGCCCGCCGGGCCCTCCTCGCCGCAGTTCCACGACCGGTTGTCGTCGGTGCCGTCGCGGTTGCCCTCCTTGTTCGCCTCGTTGTGCTTGGTGTTGTACGACACCAGGTCCTGCAGCGTGAACCCGTCGTGGCAGGTGACGAAGTTGATCGAGGCGGCGGGACGGCGGCTGTCGTCCTGGTAGAGGTCGCTCGACCCGGTGAACCTGGACCCGAACTCGGGCAGCGTGGCCGCCTGCCCCCGCCACAGGTCGCGGATCGTGTCGCGGTAACGCCCGTTCCACTCCGTCCAGCGGGACGGGAAGTTGCCCACCTGGTATCCCCCTGGTCCGACGTCCCACGGCTCGGCGATCAGCTTGACCTGCGACAACACCGGGTCCTGCTGCACCAGGTCGAAGAACGAGCTCAGCCGGTCCACCTCGTGCAGCTCCCTGGCCAGCGTCGAGGCGAGGTCGAAGCGGAACCCGTCCACGTGCATCTCGATGACCCAGTACCGCAGCGAGTCCATGATCATCTGAAGGACGTGCGGGGAGCGCATGAGCAGGCTGTTGCCGGTGCCCGTGGTGTCCACGTAGTAACGCTTGTCGTTCTCGACCAGCCGGTAGTAGTCGGGGTTGTCGATGCCCCTGAACCCCAGCGTCGGCCCCAGGTGGTTGCCCTCGGCGGTGTGGTTGTAGACGACGTCGAGGATCACCTCGATCCCCGCCTCGTGCAGGCCCCGGACCATGGCCTTGAACTCCAGCACCTGGCCGCCGCGCTGGCCCTGGCTGGAGTAGCGGTTGTGCGGCGCGAAGAACCCGATCGAGTTGTAGCCCCAGTAGTTGGACAGGCCGCGCTGCTCCAGGATGTGGTCGGTCACGAACTGGTGCACCGGCATCAACTCCAGCGCCGTCACGCCCAGCTTGGTCAGGTGGTCGAGGATCTCCGGGTGGCCGAGGGCGGCGTACGTGCCCCGCAGGTGCCTGGGGATCTTGGGGTGGCTGATCGTCAGCCCCCGCACGTGCGCCTCGTAGATCACGGTGTCGTGGTACGGCGTCGCGGGCGGCCGGTCGTGCCCCCAGCCGAAGAACGGGTTGATCACGACGGACCTCGGCACGTACGGGGCCGAGTCGAGGTCGTTACGCGTGTCGGGCTGGCCGAACCGGTATCCGTAGACCGCCTCGTGCCAGCGCACGCCGCCTTCGATGGCCATCGCGTACGGGTCGAGCAGCAGCTTCGCCGGATTGCAGCGCAGCCCCCTGTTCGGGTCGTACGGGCCGTGGACGCGGTAGCCGTACCGCTGGCCTGGACCGATCCCCGGCAGGTAGCCATGCCAGATGAACCCGTCCACCTCCGTGAGCGGCACCCGGGACTCGACGTTGTCCTCGTCGAACAGGCACAGCTCCACCGCCTGGGCCACCTCGGTGTAGAGCGAGAAGTTGGTGCCCGCGCCGTCGTACGTCGCCCCGAGCGGATAGGGGTCCCCCGGCCAGATCTCGATCATCGAGGCTCCTCTGCGGTCTCTCCCCATGTTGCGTTCCCCCGCTCCACCGGACAAGCCCGGACCTATTGACCACCCTGTTCCTTTCCACGCTGGGCTGGTCCTTATTCCGCCCGTGGTATTCGCCGAGGCATTTGCCCGAGGCATTCCGGCCGAGGTCAACAGGGGTGAGCCGCCCCCGACGGCGCGGTATCGGGGGCGGCCCACGCTGGGAGCCTCGCCGTCGCGGTCGTCGCGGCGGAGGTGGGCGCGAACGCCGGGCCGCGGCGGCCCGTACGAGCGGCGCGGGACGGCGAACCCGCGGCGGCCTCGTTCCGCTGTGCGCCCACACCGAGTGGCGTGCGCTTCGTGTGCCACGTCCAATGGCACAGTAACACCGCGCTTCCCCGGCGAGCGGTCACCTGACCGCCCGCCCCCTCGGCTCCGCGCGTGCGTTTAGGTAGTGATATGTCCGGCCATGTTCCGCGTGGGTTTTTCGGTACTTCGCGTCAGTGGCGCGCGGGCGCCGTCGCGGTTCGGCAAGATGAACCGATGAGCGTTGAGTTGATGGTCTGGGACGAGCCGGTGCCGATCAGCCGTGACCAGGCGCGGGCGACCTATCTGGCGGTCAAGCGCACCGGCCCGGTGAACGGCGACGAGCCCGACATCGCCAAGGAGTTGCCCGGGGAGGTCACGATCTACCCGGGGCACGTACTGATCACGATGGACCTCGACACGATGGACGAGCTGTCCGCGCAGGTGTTCACGATCGCGCGGGCGCACGGCCTGGTCTGCTACGACCCCCAACGCGACCTGGTGCACAACGTGGCGCCACTGGGGGTCTACGAGGGCATGCAGCTCCACACCGGCGACGGCATGATCGTCCACGATCCGGACCTCGGCCTGGTGCACGACGTGCTGGCCACGCTGTCGCCGCAGAACCCGTTCGTCGCCCTGGTCAACTTCGGCCACCACTTCCTGCAGGTCTCCCCCGGCCACGAGCTGGAGTACAAAGAGGGCACGCTCGTCCGCGCCATGGTGCCGGAGCTGGAGGAGGTGCGGCGCGCGTTCAACGAGTACGCCACCGGCGAGCGCGCCTTCCTGACCCGCCACGAATGGTCACCAGCCTGAGCGGCTCAGCGAGCGCGCCCCGGTGAGGCGTTGCCTGGCGAGACGTACGGCGGGGGTGACCGCCCCCACCGCCAGCAGCGCGAAGAGCGGCGCGAGGACCACCCCGAGCAGGAAGCCCGCGGCCACGTCGTGCGGGTAGTGGACGCCCACGAACACCCGCGAGAAGGCTGTGAGCGCCGCCAGCGGGAACACCACCCAGGCGAGGGAGCGCCAGACGAGCACGAGGGTGGCCGCCGCGCCGGCCGCGATCAGCGAGTGGTTGCTGGGAAAGGACCAGTCGTCCACGGGCGGGCACTGGGCGATCGTCGCGATCCCCCGGCACGGACGGTCCTCCCGGATGAGGATCTTGACGACCTCGCTGACGACGTACGCGAACACCACCCCGGCCGGCCCGGCGATCACGAGCGCCAGGTCGCGGGCGGGCGCCCGCCACGCGCGCAGGGCCGCCACCACGAACAACGCCGCGAACACGAACAACCCGGCGTCCGTGCCGACCTCGGCGAGCTGGTGCAGCCACTCCGGCGTGGTCAGGGCGAAGTCGACGATGTCGCGGTACACACGTGTCCAATCCGTGAACGGGCAATGGACACGACCTTACGGAAAAAGATCTTCAGTCGCCTCGACCATACGGCTGAATGTCCGGAAAATCCCTCGAAAGGGTTCAGGCCAGGAACCGCTTCACCAGAGCGGCCTGCCGCGTCTCCAGCTCACCCTTGGTGATCAGGCCCCGGTCGAACGCCTCGGTCGTGGCGTCGCGCTCGGCGATGTAGCACGCGGCCATGATCTCGCTGCGGAGCGGCGTGAACCCGCGCTCCACGCAGTCGGTGAAGACGGTGACCTTCCGCTCCAGGGCCTCGGCGGCCACCGTGCACGTCAGGTCGTGCTCCTTCAGCTGCTGAACCGCTTCACGAAGCGTAATCTGCCCCAGGGACCCGTTGAAGCGGGTGTCAAGAGTGATCTTCACTGTTTTTGCGCCTCCGGATGTTTGCAACGTTCCGATCAAGACCGCGTATTCCCTGCTCAGAGGGGGTAAGAGGGCATTCGTGATCGGAGAGCACGTGATCGTCGGTTACACCAGCGACCCGGGCGGGCGTGACGCTCTGGCCCTCGGTGCCGCGATCACGCGCGTCACCGGCGGCGAGCTCACCGTCGCGACCATCTACCCGCCGGGAAGCCCGGGGCTGGCGGTCGAGGCGCAGGCCAACCTGGCGCACGCGGCGCAGGAGCTGGACACGACGCCGGCCGAGTACATGGCGTTCGAGAGCCGGGGATCGGGGCGCGGGTTGTCGGTGCTGGCCAGCAGGATCAGGGCCGACCTGATCGTGGCCGGCTCGGCGGGCGGCGGACAGCACGGCCGCATCGCCATCGGCGCCACCTCCGACCACCTGCTCCACCTGTCGTCGGAGGCCGTCATGCTGGCCCCGGCCGGCCACGTCCCGCCCGGCGAACTCGACCGCCTCACGCTGGCCTACGTGCACCGGCCCCAGTGCGACGAGGCGGTCGAGCGGATGGCGCAGGCGGCCCTGCGGCTCGGGGTGCCGCTCCGGTTGATCACGTTCGACCTGCGTACCGAGGACCAGGGCAAGCTGAGGGACGATCTCGCCCTGGCCGTGCGCCTGGCCTGGGAGAGCACCGGCATCGAGGCCGAGTCCGAGGTGGCCGAGGGCCACGACGTCGCCGCCGCGATGGAGGACGTGACGTGGCTGCCTGGCGAGCTGCTGGTCTGCGCGGCCAGCGAGGACGCCCAGCCGCACCGGGTGTTCCTCGGAGAGCTGGCCATGAAGGTGCTGCGGGCCTCCTCCTGCCCCGTCGCCGTGCTCCCCAGGGGGTTCTCCTAGCCGATGGACGTTCGAGCGGTGAAGGACCGCCCGTCGACGGCACCGGTGAGGGAGATCGTCTCCGCCGCGCCGTACGCCTTCCAGCTCAGCCGGACCTGATGCCGCCGGCCGTCGCCGCCTGTCACCGTGACGGTGGCTCGCGCGAGGTCCGCGAAGGACGCGCGGCCGTCCACCGCCGTGTCGCTCACGTAGCGGACGCCGTCGAAGGTGATCTGCTCGGCCTGGTCGTCGAAGTGAACTGTGCCACCACGCAGACCCTGCTGACGTGGCTCGCGGAACGTGATGCGGTTCGTCGGGTCCCGCCGTGCGATCGCGTCGGCCGTGGTCGCGTAGGCGACGCCGATGATCCGGCGCTGCGCCGGGGTCAGCCCTTCCGCGTGCACCCGGTCACCGGCGGCGTCGGCGGTGCGCGGGAAACCGCCCAGAGCACGGTGGCTCTCCCCGTCGCACCGTGGGTGCCGCACGGGGTGGCGCGGGCGCTCGACGAACGTGCGCATGGCCTCGACCACGCAGTCGCTGTAGGGACCCAGGCCGCCCCATCCGTGTCCGTGGACTCCGTGGGGCACTGTCACGAACGTGGCGCGGGGGAATCGGCGAGCGGTCTCGGCCGCGCCGTGCGGTGGTGTGGTCGCGTCGTTGGCGCCGTTGACCACCAGCACCGGCACATCCGGGTACTGCGCGCCGGGCGGCACCGGCGGGCTCTCCCGCGGTGTCGGCCAGTCCGGGCACACCTCGTCCCCGTTGGCGCCGGTCAGCACCTCCTCCGGCCGGAACGGCTCGACGAGATGCCGTGCGTTGTAGGCACGGTACTGACGGCGTTTCTCCGCGACCGACGCGTGCCTGGCGAACGGGTACACGGCGTCGTTGCAGATGTAGGTCAGCCTGCCCGGATAGGCCGGGTCCTTCGCGTACTGCTCGACCTGGTCTTCGACCTTCGCGTACTGGGTGGCGAGCCGTCGCAACGGCGCCTTGTCTCCGGCCAGATGACCGGCGACCGCCGCGGACAGCTCTCGCCCTGTCACCGAGTCACCGGAGGCCGTCACGAGCTGCGACAACTGGGCCCACGACACCTGCGGATCGGGGTGGGCGCGGAGCGACCGGGTCAGGCGGCTCAGCTGTTCGCGCGCGTCACCCGGCAGCGCGCGGCAGGCCGAGGACGCGGCGCAGATCGAGTCCAGGACACGCAGGCTCTCGTCGTGCAGCGCCGACGTCAGCGATCCGGCGGCGTACCCGTCCCCGCGGAGACCTTTGGTGCCGTTCAGATAGAGCGCCGTCACACTCTCCGGGAACCTGGTGGCGTACGCGGTGGCGAAGACCGTGCCGTAGGAGTGCCCCCACCAGGTCACCTTGGGCACGCCGACCGCCCGCCGTACCGCGTCGAAGTCGGTGACCGCCTGATCGGCGGCGAAGTACCGCAACCCGTCACCCAGCCGCGCGGTACAGTCACGGACCTTCGCCGGCACCCGCGCGTCGAACCCCTCACACCGCAACGGCGACGACCTCCCCAGGCCGCGTGGATCGATCAGCAACAGGTTCTGGCGCCGCAGCACCGGCCCGAACACCAGACGCAACGACGGAAGCTGGCCGACGACCGGTCCTGGACCGCCCGGGTTGGCCATGACCGTGCCCGTGGCCGGCCGCGACCGGTCCTCGCGGGGCACGAACGTGAACCCGACCTCGATCTTCTCGCCAGAAGGATCGTCCCAGTCCAGCGGGACCCGCAGCGTGCCCTCACACGCGGTCGTCGCGTGAGCGCACTCGTGCCACCCATACCGCTGGTCACGATCGGTCCGATCGGCCGCGGCCACCATCGGCGCCGAGACCGCCCCAGCGACGAGACCAACGAGGACACCGGGCCAGCAACGAGTCACGCGTGTGTTCAGCATGCGTCGCAACGTAACCACGTCGGAAAGCGCCCGGCATCCGGGACATCACTGATCAATACCCTGAGGATCCCTGAGGGCCGGGCCTCCTCTGCCCCGTCGCCGACCAAGCTGCTGGCAGCTTGAGAGGGTTGGGCGTGCTTCTGGCGCTGTGCGCTGTCCTGGTCGCCGCGGTCACGGGCACCGCCATCGCCCTGGTGACTCTGTCGGCGCCCTCACCACCCACCCGGCGGACGCCGTCTCATCCGCGTGACCGTCTCGTACAGGGACAGGTAGCGGTCGGCCATGACGGAGGGGGCGAAGCGGCGGCGGGCTTCGCGGCGGCACTCGTCGCGGTCCAGTTCGTCCACTCGCAGCACCCACTCCGCCAGCTCCTCCTCGGTGTCGGCCAGGAAGCCGGTGCGGCCGTGGTCGATGATCTCGGGGAGGCAGCCGCGGCGCAGGCCCACGGGCGGGACGCCGAGTGCGAGGGCCTCGACGACGGCCGTGCCGCCTGGCTCGTCCCACTGGATGGGGAAGAGCGCTGCACGGGAGGAGGCGTAGAGGTGGTCCCTGGCCTGGCCCCCGACCGCGCCGACCCACCGGACCAGATCGCCGTCGAGGTAGGGGGACACCTGGTCGAGGTGGTAGCGGACGTCCGGGTGGCCGTACAGCGGGTGGTACGGGTTCTGGGCCACGACGTCCAGCTCGGCCGGGGTGTTCCGGCCGCTGACGGGGCCGGCCAGCACCAGGGGGAGGCCGAGCTTCTGGCAGATCCGGGCCGCCACGTGCTGGCCCTTGAGCCCGCAGATGCGGCCCATGACCACCAGGTGCTCGCCCCGCTCGGCGGGAAGGTCGCGGTCGGTGAGGGGGGTGGCCAGGTGGACGGCGCCGAGCGAGGCCAGGCGCAGGGCTTCTGGGGCGCGGGCGAGCTGCGACTCCGAGACGCCGTTGACCGCGATCGACGGCGGGAACGCCTCGTAGAAGGCCGCGTGCTTGCGCAGGTCCCAGTGGAGGGTGTGCAGGACGGGCGGCCCGCCGAGCGCGGAGAGCACCGCGGGCCCGACCACCTCCAGATGGTCGTGGACGAGGTCGATGTCGTCACGGGCGCGCAACTCGGCCGCCACCCGCGCCTGGTGCGCGTGCGCGATGCCCATGACCTGGTTGTACGGCTTCTGCAACTCGGTGAACTGGCCGTCCTCGTAGGTGCTGATCAGTTCGTCCACCTCGAGGGTGCTCGACGCGACCGAGGCCAGGACCACCCGCACGCCGCGGGCACGCAGCGACGGCACAAGGGTGGCGACGACGTTCTCGATCCCGCCGTAGCCGGGGGGCGGAACCGTGAGCCACGGCCCCGCGTTCACGAGGACTTTCATCGAATCTCCTTGAGCGTGGAGACCCCCGCCTTCAGGCGTGGGCAGGAAACGCGACACGCCGCAGCATGGGAACATGCATGCGATTCCTTGGTCGGACACGTAGAGTGCTCGACGTGGCACAGATCGTGAAGCGGGCGTACAAGTACCGCTTCTACCCCACCCCCGAGCAGGCGGCAGAACTGTCGCGCACGTTCGGCTGTGTCCGCCTCGTCTACAACCAAGCGCTGGAGGAACGCACCCGCGCCTACCGGACGGAAGGCCGCGGCGTCTCTTATGCGGAGTCGTCGGCGTGGCTGACGGCGTTGAAACGCAGCAGCGAGTACGCCTTCCTGACCGAGGTGTCGTGCGTGCCGTTGCAGCAGGCGCTGCGACACCTGCAGGCCGGGTTCGCTCACTTCTTCGCCAAACGGGCCCGGTATCCGGTCCTCAAGTCGCGCAAGAAGGCGCGGGCGTCGGCCGAGTACACCCGCTCCGGGTTCCGCTGGCGTGACGGCGCGCTGACGTTGGCCAAGATGGACACACCGCTGGCGATCGTGTGGTCGCGGCCCCTGCCGGACGGCGCGCAGCCGTCCACGGTCACGGTGTCGCAGGACGCGGCCGGGCGGTGGTTCGTCTCCCTCCTGGTGCAGGAGAAGATCCGCCCCCTCGACCCTGCCGAGAACACCGTCGGCGTCGACGCGGGCGTCACCGCCCTGGCGACCCTGTCCACCGGCGAGAAGGTCGCCAACCCCCGGCACGAGCGGCGCGACCGGCGCAAGCTGGCCCGGGCGCAGCGGGCACTGGCCCGCAAGCAGCCAGGGTCGGACAACCGGGCCAGGGCTCGGTTGAAGGTCGCGAAGGTGTATGCGCGCATCGTTGATCGCCGCCGGCGGCTGGCGGCGAAGCAGGAAACCCAACCCGCGAGGGCTGGAATCCCCTGGTCTCAGCCATGGGGAAGAAGTCAAGCCACATCCTCCTCCAGGACGAGGGAGGCGAGCGGTGGTCGCTCCGCCACGGCCACGTCCACCAGATCGGCCCGGCCCTCCAGCCCGAACTGCAGGAGCGTGCGCGCCGGTGACTGCGGCGCGACCACGCGGCCCTGGCGTTCCAGGCGGGCCCAGGCGGTCAGCATGATCTGCCCGGCCATCCGGCCGAGCGAGGCCATCGACTGGTGCGTGTGCGTACGGTGCCCCAGGTCGACCTGGGCCATCGCGTCCAGTCCCACGAGTTCGAGCAGGTCGACGAGTAGACCGAACTCCACGCCGTACTCGGTGACGAAGGGGACCTGTTCGAGCACCTTTCTGCGGGCGGCGTACTCGCCGCCGAGCGGCTGGGCGAATCCGGCCAGTTCCGGCCAGAACAGATTGATCAGCGGCCTGGCCACCAGCTCGGTCACGCGGCCGCCGGCGCCCCGCCGTACGACCCCGTCCTCACCCGTGTACGGCCGCTCATACGTCGCCTTGACGAAGTCGATGCCGTCGTCCATCAGCAGCGGCCCCAGCAGCCCCGACACGTAGTGCGCGCCGAAGCTGCGCAGGTCCGCGTCCACGAACACGACGAGGTCGCCGGCGGAGGCGGCCAGCCCCTTCCACAGGGCCTCCCCCTTGCCGGTCAGCGGCGGGAGGTGTGAGAGCACCTCGTCCTGAGCCACCACGCGGGCTCCGGCCGCGCGGGCCAGTTCGGCGGTCGCGTCGGTGGAGTTGGAATCGACGACGACGATCTCGTCGACGAGCGGGGTTCGCTCGACGAGGTCCCGGCGGATCACGGTGACGATGTCGCCCACGGTGCGTTCCTCGTCGCGGGCCGGGAGTACGACACTCACCGTGGTGGCGCCCTTGGCCGGCACTAATGCTTCGACCGGCCATTCCGCTGCCGTGCTCGAGTGCGGACCGTACCATTTCTGGACTTTGGCCAAGGCTCGCAGGTCTGTCTCCATGCAGTCAGCCCCGATCTCCATGAGGTCACGACTTCTGCCCGATCTATGCGACTCCGAACATGTTTGTTTGGCCGCGGCTAGATGTGGCATATGCCGGATTGTGTCCCCAATGACCCGTGTCGGCATCGTAGGTGCCGGAAATGTCGCCGCTCGCCACGCAGACGTCCTGTCCGGATTCCCCGATGTCACGATCGCCGGTGTCGCCGACACGGATCCCTGCAGAGCCGAGGCTTTGGCCTCGAAGCATGGCACCCTCGCCTATGGCGGCCACGCGGACCTGCTCGATGCCGGCGGTCTCGATGCCGTCTACGTCTGTGTCCCTCCTTTCGCGCACGGTAACCCGGAGCGCGATGTTCTGTCGTGCAATCTGCCTATATTTGTAGAAAAACCTCTTTCGCTAGACTTCCAAACGGCAGAATTGATCGCGGCCGAAATTGAGCGGAGATCTCTGCCGTCCGCCGTCGGCCATCATTGGCGTTACCTGGACATCGTTCAGCAGGCCAGGGACCTGCTGGACGACCGGCCTGTACACCTCGCGCTCGGCCACTGGCTGGACAAGGTGCCGCCGGTGGCCTGGTGGCTGAATCCGGAAATGTCGGGCGGTCAGATCGTCGAGCAGGCCGTCCACGTCCTCGACCTGGCGCGGCTGCTGGTGGGTGAGGTGGCGATGGTGCATGCCGTGGCCGCCGGGAACACAGTGGACGGAGAGGTGGACCGGGCCACGGCGGCGGTGATGCGGTTCGCCGGCGGCGCGACCGGGCTGCTGGCCACCTCCTGCCTGCTCACGAACAAGCACCGGGTGGGGCTGGAGGTGTGCGCCGAGGGCATCGCGCTGGAGCTGAGCGAGATGCGGCTGCTGGTCGACGGCGACCGGACGATCGAGGACGACGGCCTGGCCAAGACCCGGGTGGACCGCGAGTTCGTCAACGCCGTCCAGGGCAAGGACGCGGACGTACGCGTACCGTACCGCGAGGCCCTCCACACCCACCGCCTGGCGCTCGCCCTCGCCCGCTCCGCCGCCGAGCAGAGGCCGGTGATGCTGCCATGAGCAACCTTCTGAGCATCGAGGGGCCTGGGGAGGTTCGCCTGGTCGAGGAGAAGCTGCCGGAGGTGCCCAAGGGCGGGTTCATGGTGGCGACCACGCACAGCGGCGTCTCGGCCGGCACCGAGCTGACCTACGTCAAGGGCACCAACCCCTATCTGAGCGCGGCCTGGGACCCGGCGCTTGGGCTGTTCATGGAGGGCACGCCGTCGGTGACCTATCCGGTACGCGGCATCGGCTACATGCAGGCCGGCCTGGTCGTGGAGAGCCGTACGCCGGCCGTACGGGAAGGCGCGCGGGTCGCGATGTGCTACGGGCACCGCACGGCGTACGTGGCGGATCCGATGACCGACAGGTTCGTCGAGTTGCCCGGCGACCTCGACCCGCTGCTCGGCGTCTACGTGGCCCACATGGGCCCCATCTGCGCCAACGGCCTGCTGCACGCGGCACACGACCTGCACGGCCCGGCCGTGCGCCACCTCGGCGACGGCGTACGCGGCCGGCGCGTCGTGGTCGTGGGCGCGGGCGTGGTCGGGCTGCTGACGGCCTGCTTCGCCATGTCCGGCGACGCGGCCGAGGTCGTGGTCGTGGACGAGACCCCGGCCAGGCTCGCGGTCGCCGCAGCCCTGGGCGCGAACGTGCTGGCGGCGGACGACGACCCGGCGGTGACGCTGAAGCGCCGCTGGCGCCACGGCGTCCAGGACCGCGGCGCCGACGTGGTCTTCCAGTGCCGCGGCCAGCCGAGGGCGCTGGCGCTCGGGCTGCGGCTGCTACGCCCCCAGGGCACGCTGGTCGACCTGGCCTTCTACACGCGGGGCGCGGACGAGGTGCGGCTCGGCGAGGAGTTCCACCACAACGGGCTGACGGTGCGCTGCGCCCAGATCGGCCGGGTGCCGCGCGGCCTGGCGCACGCCTGGGACAGGGAGCGTCTGTCGTACGAGACCATCGCCCTGCTCAGGGAGCACGGCGGGCGGCTACGCCGGCACGTGATCACTGACGTCGTCGGGTTTTCCGAGGCTCCCGAACTTCTGACCGCCCTCGCGGCCGGACGCCGGCAGGCCGTCCAGGCCGTGCTCCGCGACGACGTCGAGGACGAGGGCCGCTGACCAGCTGAAGTCCCTGGCGCCGTGGCCGCGAAGCGTCATCGGGTCGAAGTACTCGCGGAACCCGGACTCCGCCGCCGCGTTGATCATCCCGTCGGCGAGCAGTCCAGCCAGGTCGGGGCGGCGGTCCTTGAGCCCCTGCCAGACGAGCCAGTCGAGGTTGATCCAGCTCGGCCCGCGCCAGTAGCGCGCCGGGTCGAACTCGGGGGCGATCGGCGAGAAGCCGGGCACCAGTCCGTCCTTCAGCGCGAACCTGTCCAGCGCGGTCCCGATCAGCTCGTCGGCGATGTCGTCAGGCAGGCCGGGCAGCAGCAGCGGCGTCAGCCCGGCGGCGCTGGCGGAGCTGAGGCGGTCGCCGGTGAGCACGTCGCGGGGCTGGAAGAGGGAGCCGTCGTAGAGGTGCTCCACCATGGCGGCGGTGACGGCGGCCGCCTCGCGCTCGTGGGGCCCTGGGTCGAGGCCGAGCACCTCGGCGATCTTGGCGAGCACCGACTCCGCCACCGCGTACGCGGTGTTGAACAGCGGATCCTCGACCTGGAACGCGCCCGCCTCGCGGTAGCCCGAGTCGCGGTAGGCGCCCGCGATCGACACGTAGCGCTCGTAGTCGCGGTCGGTGGGCCGCTCGTCGGCGCTGACGGTGGCCAGATCCTTGCGGATGAAAGCGGCATCGGCCGGTGGCACGGCCTTGAGCGGCACGTCCCAGGCCGGGCTGTTGTCCATGCCCGACTCCCACGGGTGCACGATCGAGATCAGGCCCTCGGGGGACCGCCGGGCCGCGCGCAGGAACTCTTGCTGCGCCACGAGCCGGGGGTAGATCCTGCGCAGGAACGCGGGGTCGGGCTCGGCGAGGTGCGTCTTCCACGCGGCCAGCGCGTGGACCGGCGGCTGGACGATGCCGGAGGTGGCGGACCCGGACGGGGCCCGCGCCGCCCAGAACTCGGGGCCGGGGAAGTAGGCGCCGTCGGACACCGCGGGATTGAACACGATGTGCGGCACCCTGCCGTCCCGCCACTGCGCGCCGAACAGGCTGAGCAGCTCGGACCTGGCCCTTCGCGGCGACCAGCGGGCGTTGCCGATCGCGATGAAGGCGGAGTCCCAGCTCCATTGATGCGGGTAGAGACGACGGGAGGGGACCGTGTAGCTGCCATCCCAGTTGGTGACCAGGACGCGCACGGCGTCGCGCAAAATCATAGATACTTCCTGATGAATGCTGCTGTTTGGGGGAGAACGAGCTCAGGCTCGCCACGGAGACGGCATTCGAGTGCGAGATAGCCGTCGAAGCCGACAGCGTCGAGCGTGGCCAGCTGGGCGCTCCAGTCGAGGTGACCGGTGCCGGGCTGGTTCCTGTTGGACTCGCTGATCTGCATGTGCGCGAGGTAGGGGGCGGCCTCGATCAGGGAGCGGCAGGGATCGTCCTCCTCGATGTTCATGTGGTACGTGTCGCCGACCACCCTGATGGAGTCCATGGCGCAGTAGGAAACGGCGTCGGCCAGGGTGTTGACCATGTGGTTCTCGTAGCGGTTGAGGGGCTCCAGCATGATCAGCACGCCGTTGCGCTGCGCGTGCTCGCCGAGGATGCCCAGCGCCTCCGCCAGCACCTCGCGGTCCTCCTCGGGGGTGCGCGGCGGCTCGAACGGCGGCAGCCTCCGGGAGAACTGCCCCCACGAGGCGGGAGTCATGACACCGATGCCGCCCAGCTCGGCGATCACCGAGAGCTGCGAGCGGAGCTGCTGGATCGCGTCCTTGCGCTTCGCCGGGTCGAAGTCGCCGATGAAGTGCGGCATGTCCACGCACACCGTCGGCATCACGACACCGTCGGCCAGGGCACGCTTGAGCTCGGTCAGGCGGCCCGCGAAGTGGAAGTCCCCCTTGCCGCGCAACTCGATGGCGTCGAATCCGGCGTCGACCGCGAACGCGAACTTCTCCTGCAGCGTGCGGCCAGGCAGAAGCTGCTCCTGTACGGCGAGCTTCACTGTTACTCCTCGAATTGGAAGACGAGCTGGAGAACCTCGGATGGGTGCTTGTCGAGCAGGTCGAAGGCCTCGGCGGCCCTCTCGATCGGTACGACGTGCGTGATGAGGTCGCCGACCTCGACCTCGCCGCGGTGCACGAGCTCCATGAACGTGCGCTGCAGCCGTTCGACGTCCCAGCGGTGCGCCAGCCAGGAGGCGACGCCACCGATCTGGGAGGAGACGAGCTGGACCTGGTTGTGGTGGAACTCCTCGCCGAGCCGCAGCCCGACGCCGTCGCCCTGGTAGAACCCGGCGGCGACGACCCGGCCGCCCTTGCGCACGGTCCTGATCGCCTCGTGCAGGCCCTGATGGGTGCCGCTGAGCTCGATGACCGTGTCGGCACCCTCGACGCGCTTGCGCATGAACTCGGCCACCGAGTCCGAGCGCACATCGAACGTCTCCGCCGCGCCGAACCTCCTGGCCAGCTCCAGCCGGTCGGGAATGGCGTCGGCGGCGACCACCTTGGCCCCGCTCAGCACGGCCAGGCGGGTGGCGAGCAACCCGATGACGCCCTGGCCGAAAATCGCGATCTGGTCGCCGAGATGCACGTCGGCGGCGTGGACCGCGTTGAGCGCGATGGCGCCCACCCGGGCGAAGACGCCCGCCAGCGGGTCGGCGCCTGTGGGGAGCACGTGACCGACCAGCTTGTCCGCCGGCACCACGGCCTCGGCGCGGTGACCCCAGATGCCCCACACGAGGCCGCCGACGGGGGGGTCCGCGACATCCGCTGCCGCCTCCACCACCTCGCCGACCTCCTGGTAGCCCCAGCCCGAGAGCGGGTACGCGTGCGTCTGACCGTCGACGAAGAGCCGGCGCTCGGTGTCCCATTTGCGGTTGAGATATGGATTGGTGCCGCGATAGGCGGTGAGCTCGGTGCCGGCGGAGACCCCGGAGTAGATCGTACGGACGCGTACGGAACCCGGGAGCAGATCGGCAGGCGACTCCACGCTTACGTGGACTTTGCCTGGCTCTTCAAAGGTGATGACGCGCATGCCCCACACTTACGCTTATTGATCATACAAAAGACAAAGCTTTAGTACTTGTTTGCATACGATAGTTGCGCTCGTAACAGTTGTAAGTCTACGTCTTCCACCAGGGGCTGCTGGTGATATTGGGGTTTCCGCCAGCGTGTCTTCAGGAAAGCGAACTTATCGCCAATGCATATCCGCCCGCACACCAGGGGTTTCCGGCCCGTGAGACCGACCCGGACATGACCGAAATCACAGGTAGATCTTCTTGGCCTGGGGGTTGCCGAAGGGGCGGATCGATGCTTCTGGAGAGGCGTTGGGACAGGCACGGAGAGGGTACAGGCCGGTCTCGGTATCGCCACCTGTACGTTCCGTGGACGATCGCCGGGGTAAGTGCGGCATATCCCCGATAAGAGGAGCGTGCCATGCCGAAGAAGGTAACCGCCGTCCTCTCCGTCGCACTGCTGGCGGCCGCCTCACTGGTGGCGTGCGGCGACGGCGGCGGCGAACAGCCGGCCGCGAACCAGATCACCGTCTGGACCGAGGAGAACCTCGAGGACCGGATGGCCGTCCAGAACCAGATCATCACCGAGTTCACGCGCAGGACCGGCGTCCAGGTGAAGCTCGTCGGCGTGGCCGAGGACCAGTTCAGCCAGACCCTCACGGCCGCCGCGGCGGCGGACGACCTGCCCGACGTGATCGGCGCGCTGCCGCTGTCGTCCGTACGCGAGATGGAGGCCAACGAGCTGATCGACACCGAGACGCCGGGCAAGGTGGCCGACCAGCTCGGCCGGGACACGTTCTCGCCGCGCGCCCTGGAGCTCAGCACCTCGGGAGGGCAGCTGCTCGCCGTGCCCAGCGACGGATGGGCGCAACTGCTCCTCTACCGCAAGGACCTGTTCGAGAAGGCCGGGCTGCGGCCGCCCGACACGTACGAGGCCATGGAGGCGGCGGCCGCGAAGCTCAACACGGGCGGGGTCGCGGGCATCACGCTGGCGATCGCGCCGAAGGACTCGTTCACCGCGCAGAGCTTCGAGCACGTCGCGCAGGCGAACGGGTGCCAGCTCGTCGACAACGCCGGGAATGTCACGCTTGATTCGCCGCAGTGCGTCCGGGCGTTCGGCTTCTACTCGAACCTGGCGAAGAACTACTCCGTCAAGGGCAAGCAGGACGTCGACTCGACCAGGGCCACGTACTTCTCGGGGAAGGCGGCCATGACGATCTGGTCGTCGTTCATCCTCGACGAGATGGCGGGGCTGCGTAAGGACGCGGTGCCGAGTTGCCAGGAGTGCCGCGCGGATCCGGCGTGGCTGGCCGAGAACACCGGGGTGGTCACGGCGCTGAAGGGGCCCGACGGGAGCGCCCCCGCGCAGTACGGCGAGATCGTCTCGTGGGTGGTCACCCGCGACGCGGCCAAGGACTCGGCGGCCAAGTTCGTCTCGTACATGATGAACGAGGGCTACGAGCGCTGGATCGGGATGGCTCCGGAGGGCAAGTTCCCGACCCGAAGGGGCCTCGGGGAGAAGTGGGACCAGTTGCCCGCCGGGGTCGACACCAAGAAGCCGCTGGCCGACGTCTACCCGCCCGACGTGCTCGACGCGCTGCGCAAGAGTCCCGACACGTTCGCCCGCTGGGGCATCCCGCAGGGCCAGGGCAAGCTGGTCGGCGCCACCATGGGCGAACTGCCCGTCCCCAAGGCGCTCAGCGCGATCGTCGACGGCTCCCTGACCCCCCAAGCCGCCGCCACCCAGGCCAAAACGGACGTGGAAACCATCAAACGCGGAATCCGCCAATGACCCCTCCACCCCACACGCGAGGGAGTGCCGTCGCCTGGAGGAGCGGCGGGAGCGTAGCGACCAGAGCGGGGGAAGGCGGCGGCGTGAGGCGACCGAGCCCGCCTCACGGAGTGAGGCCATGAGCACGAGAACGCTGAGGGAGCAGGAAGGGCGGGCGGGGCTGGCGCTCATCTCGCCGACGCTGGTCATCACGCTGGTCGTGGTGGTGGTGCCGTTGCTGTGGGCGGTCATGCTGGCGTTCCAGGACGTGCGGCTGATCAACATCCGCCGGGTGGGCGTACTCGGGCACTACACGCTGGAGAACTTCGCGTACGTCGTCTCCGAGCCGGGGTTCTGGACGTCGCTGGTCAACACGCTCGTCTACACGGTCGCGGGGACGGCGTTGTCGATCGCGATCGGGCTGGTGGCCGCGCTGGCGCTGCGGGACAGGTTCATGGGGCGGACGCTGGTCAGGGCCTCGATCCTGATCCCGTACGTGGCGCCGGTCGTGGCGGTGGCGTTCCTGTGGGAGACGATGCTCAACCCCCAGTACGGCATCGTGAACACCTGGCTCAGCGAGCCGATCGCGTTCCTCACCCAGGCCAGTGGCGAGTTCCTGGGCCTGCGGGTGCCGGTCGCGCTGCTGACGGTGATCGCGTTCGAGGCGTGGCGGTATTTCCCGTTCGCGTTCCTGTTCATCATGGCCAGGCTGCAGGCGCTGCCCGCGGACCTGGAGGAGGCCGCGGTCGTGGACGGGGCCACGCCGACCCAGCGGTTCCGATACGTGATCATGCCGCAGCTCTGGCGGATCGTCGCGTTGCTGTCGGTGCTGCGGTTCGTGTTCACGTTCACCAAGTTCGACGACGTCTACCTGCTGACCGGCGGCGGAGCCGGCACCGAGGTGGTCAGCGTACGGGTCTACAACTTCCTGACCGCACGCGACGACATCGGCGCCTCTGCCGCGCAGGCCATCGTCCTGGCCGTCTTCCTGGTCGTCTTCCTGGCCATCTACCTGCGCTTCTTCGCCGGAGGTGAACGTGAGCAGGGATAGGTTCGAACGCGGGCTCCTCCGGGTGCTGAGGCCGCTGGTGATCCTGGTGCTCTTCCTGGTCACCGCGTTCCCGTTCGTCTACATGGTGATGTTGTCCGTACGCGACATCCAGGAGCTCATACTCAACCCAGGCTCCTTGTGGCCGAGCGCCTTCACCCTGGACACCTACGTGAACGTCCTGACCAGACAGGGCTTCCTGACGTTCATCAAGAACAGCGCGATCATCGCGGTCGCCTCGGTGGCGGCCACCCTGCTGATCTCCATCCCTGGCGCGTACGCGGTCGCGCGGCTGCGCTTCTTCGGCCGGCGGCAGGTGCACTTCCTGTTCCTCGCGGTGTACCTGTTCCCGGCGATCGTGCTGGCCATCCCGCTGTTCGTGCTCTTCACCATGATCGGCCTGCGCGGATCTCTGGTCGGCTTGATTCTCGTCTATATCGCGCAGACAGTGCCGGTCACGGTATACATGCTGCGCAACTACTTCGAGACCGTGCCGCAGAGCGTTGAGGAGGCGGCCGCGATCGACGGGTGTACGAGGCTGTCGACCATCTGGCGGGTGGTGCTGCCGCTCTCCAAGCCCGCGCTGATGGCGACCGGCCTCTACGCGTTCATGATCGCGTGGAACGAGTTCCTCTTCGCCCTGCTCTTCCTCGTGGAACGGCGGGAGAGCTGGACGGTCTCCCTGGGGCTCTCACAGTTGGCGGGCAGCATCGAGATCCCCACAACCGTCCTGATGGCAGGGTCGGTGGTGTTGACGCTGCCCATTGTGATCGTGTTCTTCGCCAGCGAGCGCCTGCTGACGGAGGGCCTCACGGCCGGAGCCGAGAAGGGATAGACCATGCTGACGGCAGGGCAGATCCTCCAGCTGATTCGCCATGGCACCTGCCGAACGCGTAAGCAACTCATCGAGTACACCGGCCTGTCGCGGTCCACGATCACCGACCGGGTCGACCGGCTGATCGACGCCCGCTACATCCACGAGTCCGGCGTCGCCACGTCCGGGGGCGGGCGACCGCCCTCGGTGCTCGACATCGACGCGACCAAGCGCCTGATGCTGGTCGCCGACCTGGGCGCGGCCCACGCCAGGGTGGCGCTGACCGACCTGGCGGCCCGGCCGATGGCCGAGGAACGTGCCGAGATGCGCATCGACCGTGGGCCCGAGGCGGTCCTGTCGTGGGTTCGGGACGCGTTCCAGCGGCTGCTCGACCGGTGCGGACGGCCCCAGAGCGACGTGTGCGGGATCGGCCTGGACCTGCCCGGCTCGGTGGACCACACCGCCGGCCGGGTGATCAGGTCCTTCCTGATGCCGGGCTGGGACGACCATCCGGTACGGGCGGCGATCGGGGAGACGTACGACGTGCCCATCCTGATCGAGAACGACGCCAACGCGATGGCCCTGGGAGAGTGGTGGTCGTCATGGCGGGCGACGGACTCGCTGGTCCTCATCAAGGTGTCGACCGGGATCGGCACCGGCATCATCCTCGACGGGCAGATCTACCGCGGGGTCGAGGAGGCGGCGGGGAACATCGGGCACGTGCGGATTCGTGAGACCGACGACCGCGTGTGCACGTGCGGGTCGCGCGGCTGCGTGGCCTCGCTGGCCAGCGGCCTCTCCCTGGCCACCGACCTGGGCAAGGAGTCCAGCCGCGACGTGGTCAGGCTCGTCCAGGCGGGCGATCCGGAGGCCATCGCCCGCACCCAGGAGGCCGGGCGGACGCTGGGCGTCGTGCTCGCCACGGCGGTCAGCCTGCTCAACCCGGGCGTCCTGGTGCTGGCCGGGGACATGGCGGACACCGGGGAGCACTACCTGACGGGGATCAGGGAGACGGTCTACCGGCGCAGCCTGCCGTACACGACCCGGAATCTGGAGATCGTCACCACCTCGCTGGGCGATCGGGCGGGGGTCGTGGGGATGGCGGTGATCGTCATGGAACACGTGCTCTCCCCGGCCTCCGTGGACGCCGCCCTGGGCACCGCCGTGAGCTGAGCCACCGCCGTGAGCTGAGCCACCGCCGTGAGCTGAGCCACCGCCGTGAGCTGAGCCACCGCCGTGAGCTGAGCCGCCGCCGTGAGCCGAGCCGCCGCCGTGAGCCGGCCGGTCAGCCGAGTGCGCGGCGCAGGAGGGTGGGGGCGGCGACGAGTGAGGGGCCGTACCACGTGAGAAGGCGCCCGCTGACCAGGGCGCAGGCGAGTCCGGGGAAGCACTCGGGGCCGTCCGTCGCGGAGAAGGCGTAGGGCTCGTCGGGCAGCACCACGAGGTCCGGCCGCCGCTCGACCAGCTCGGCCAGCGGGATCCTGGGGTAACGCTCCAGGTGGCCCGCGTAGAGGTTGTCGACGCCGAGGTGCCTGAGCACGTCCCCGGTGAAGGTGTCCCGCCCGGCGACCATCCACGGGCGGCGCCAGATCGGGACGATCGCCGACCTCCTCGGGCCCGCGGCGGGCGCGCGCCACGCCTCCTCCGCCGCGTCCAGCCACCCCGGCCGGCCGGTACGGCATGCGCCGGCGAACATCCGCCCCAGCGAGGCGAACGCCTCCTCCAGCGTCTCGATCCTCGTCACCCAGACCGCGATGCCCGCCTGGCGCATGGCCTCGATGTCGGGCGCGCGGTTCTCCTCGGCGTTGGCCAGGACGACGTCGGGCTTGAGCCTCCTGACGGCCTCCAGGTCGGGGTTCTTGGTGCCGCCGACCCTGGCCACGTCCAGGTCTGCCGGGTGGGAGCACCAGTCGGTCGCGCCGACCAGCGCGTCAGGCACGGTCGCCGCCACGGACTCGGTCAGCGACGGCACCAGGGACACGATCCGCCGCACGGTGTCCGGGATCATCACGGGCGCACCGATGTCGTCCATACTGACAGCCTAAAACCGGGATAACCGTAACCGGATGTCGGTATAGATCCCTAGAATCACCTCAAAGATCGTTAACTCGTGAATCGGGGGATTGACGGTTGGAGCGTAAGTCACCGGGTTTCGATCCGAACACGCCGAGTGTGGCGCGGCTCTACGACTACTACCTGGGCGGCAAGGACAACTTCCCGGCCGACCGGGCGGCGGCGGAGAAGATCCTGAAGGTGGCTCCCGAGTTGCGCGCCGCGGCGCGGGCGAACCGGGCGTTCCTGGGCCGGGCGGTGCGGTTCCTGGCTGACGCCGGCATCAGGCAGTTCCTCGACATCGGCACCGGGTTGCCGACCCAGGGAAACGTACACGAGGTCGCCGCGACGGCCGCCCCCGGCTCCCAGGTCGTCTACGTCGATCGGGACCCCGTGGTGCTGGTGCACGCGCGGGCGCTGCTGGCGGGACAGGGCGGCACGACGGTGATCGAGGGCGATCTCCGCAAGCCCCGCGAGATCCTGAAAAATCCGGATGTGACGCAGGCGATCGACTTCAGCCGCCCTGTCGGCGTGCTGCTCGTGGCGGTCATGCACTTCATCAGGGAGTCCGACCGCCCCGACGAGATCATGGCGACCCTGCGGGACGCCCTGGTCCCGGGTAGTTACCTGGTCATGTCCCACGGCACCAGCGACGCCCGCGCCGCCGCCGTCCACAAGGGCACCGAGGTCTACAGGAGCGCCACCGCCCCGCTCACGCTGCGCGGCCGGGAGCGGATCACGGAGCTCTTCGAGGGACTCGAAATGGTGGACCCCGGGCTGGTCTGGCTGCCGGAGTGGCGGCCCGAGCAGGCCGACACGATCGACTTCGCCGACAATCCCGAGTCGTCGCTCATCCTGTGCGGCGTGGGCAGGAAGAGCTGAGACATGGACATCGGGCTGGCCGTACCGCAATATGGCAGGTTCGCCGCGCTGTCCAGCGTGCTGCGCGTGGCGCGGGCGGCCGAGGAGGCGGGGTTCGCGAGTCTGTGGGCCGGTGACCGGCTGCTGACGCCCCTGCGGCCCAAGGACCGCTATCCGGGCGGCGACGGCGCCATCCCGCAGGCGCACCGGGTGTTCCTGGACCCGTTCTCGGTGTTGTCGGTCGCCGCCTCGGTGACGTCCACCGTACGGCTGGGCACCAGCGCGCTGAACGCCTGCTGGTATCCCCCACCGGTCCTCGCCCGCTCGCTCACCACGATCGACCACCTCAGCGGCGGCCGGCTCTGCGCCGGTCTCGGCCTCGGCTGGTCCTCCGACGAGTACGCCGCCGCAGGCGTGCCGTGGAAGGACCGCGCGAAACGGTACGACGCCACCCTGGACGCGCTGGACGCGATCTGGGGCCCGGACCCGGTGGCCGTGGAGCACGAGCTGTGGACGATCGCGCCCAGCCACATCGAGCCCAAGCCGGCCCGCCGCCCGCCGCTCTACCTGGCCGGTTTCGCCGAGCCCGCGCTGCGCCGCATCGGCCGCAGAGGCGACGGCTGGCTGACCGCCACGCTGCCGATCCCCATGCTGACCTCGATGTGGCGGACCGTCCGCGAGAGCGCGGAGAAGGCCGGGCGCGACCCCGGCGCGCTCCGCATGATCCTGCGGGCCAACCCGATCGTGACCGACCACGGCGAACCGCCGCGGAGCGGCACGGTCGCCGAGCTGTCGGCGTATCTGGTCACCGCGGCGGAGGCCGGGGTCCACGAGCTGATCCTGGACCTCCAGCACACCGCCACGGACGACCAGCACCTCCTGGAGCTGGCCGGAGCCTTCAAGGCCCGGCTGACCTCGTAGGGGGCGTTACTTCAGCGCGTTGAGGGCGCCGTCGTAGTCGGGCTCCTGGGAGATCTCCGGCACCAGCTCGGAGTAGACCACCTTGTTGTCGCCGTCGAGCACGATCACCGCCCGCGCTGCCAGCCCGGCCAGCGGCCCGCTCTGCTGGTCGACGCCGTAGTCGCCGAGGAACTCGCGACCCCGCATGAGCGACAGCATGGTCACGTTGTCCAGCCCCTCCGCGCCGCAGAACCGCTTCTGCGCGAACGGCAGGTCGGCGGAGACGCAGAGCACCTGGACCTCGGGGTGCTCGGTGGCCAGCTGGTTGAACCTGCGCACCGAGGCCGCGCAGGTGCCGGTGTCGACGCTCGGGAAGATGTTGAGCACCTTGACGGCCTGGCCGAAGTCGCCGAGCGAGCGCTCGGCCAGGTCGGTGCCCACCAGGTGGAACCCGGGCGCGCTGTCGCCGGGCTTCGGGAACGACCCACCCACGGTGATGGGGTTGCCCATGAAGGTGACGTCGGACATGAAAACCTCCTGATAGCGATGTTGGCCCCGCGTCGAGATCCTATCGGCGGCGGTCCAGGCCCAGCCGTTGCGGGCGGCGTGCCAGCCGAGCTGGACGCGGGTGCGTACGCCCGCCAGGTCCATCAGCGCCCGCAGCCGCCGCTGGAGCGTACGCAGGGACAGGTCGAGCTGGCCGGCCGCGGCCTCGTCGGTCAGCCCCGCCATCTCCAGTTCGGTGATGGCGCCCTCCGGCTCCTCCAGAGTGCCGGCCACGTCCACCCGCAGCGGGTAGGACCGCTGCCACACCACGTGTTGTCATCGGGCGGCACCGCCAACGGCACCCTGAGCTCCTCCCTGCGCGCGGTGAGCAGGCTGCCGAGGGCGACCGCGGGCGGGGCGGCGGCGTAGCGTACGGGTGGGCCAGGCAGGCGCGAGACCAGACCGCGGGCCTGCAGCGCGGCCAGGTCGTCGGCGATCGGGGCCACGGGCCTGCCGAGGGCTTCCGTGAGGGCTTCGGCGGTGCGGGGGGCGTCGACCAGGACGCGGTAGACGTCCTCCTCACGGTCGGTGAGGCCCAGCGCCTCCAGCACGGTGCCCGGTCCCTTCTGCTCGGCGGAAACGCCGACCAGCATGGGGAGCGAACTCGGGGCCGAAGACGCCATAGCCGCCTTCGGCCCCGAATCGTGACTGCACGGTTATTCAGCTAACAATCCGCCGGCTTGCGGCTCAGCCGGCGATGGCCCTGATGATCTCCTGGGACACCGTGTTGCCCTTGGTGTCGGACGCGGTGGCCTTCAGCGAGAGTGAGCCGCTGCGGACGGCCGTGGTCCACTTGCCCTTGCCCGTGGGGAGCAACGGCGCGGGCTTCCAGGTCCTGCCGTCGTCATAGGAGACGGACAACGTGGCCCGCACGGCCTTGCTCGGCGACTTCAGCCACTCCTGGGTCGTCCCCGACAGGCCAATCGTGGCGATCGGGCCGTGCACCTTGACGTCGTAGTCGAGCTGCATGATCGGGATGACGGTCTGGTACGGGCTGCCCTCCGGCGGCTTGGCCGAGACGAAGCCCCATTCGGTGTGGGTACGCGTGGACGTGCTCCACCGCTGCGGGTCCCTGTTCACGTCGAGCGTGACCCGGTATGGGACGGCCTCGTCGGGCAGGCCGCTGAAGACGGTCGTCGAGTGGCTCGGGGCCCGCTTGATCAGCGTGTCCCCCTGGTACAGCGCGATGGACATCGTCTCGAAGGAGTCACCGCCGCTGCCGGAGTGACTTGGGGTGCCGTCGCTCAGCGGCGGGAAGTTGAGCTGGATCCCGCCGCTGTTCGTGCGGAACGAGTTCCAGTAGTCGGGGCTCAGCCGCGGCCGGACCACCGGCGCGAACCACTCGTGCGTGATCCGCTGACCGGGTCGGTAGGTCCGCTTCGTCTGCCGCATGCTCCAGTCGTCGTCACCGCCGATGGTGTGGGTCTCGTACCAGTTGTAGCCGCTGCCGGTGGTGACCCACTCGGTGCGCTCGGCAGGGAAGTACTCGCGTTCCTGGAATCCGATCGCGGGGCCCCAGCCGTCCTGGAGGTTGTAGCGGAACCCGCCGCCGTCCTGGCCGCCGGAGGCGGGGCCGCGGTAGACGCCGCGCACCTGGGCCAGGTCCCGCGGGCGGTAGGACAGGTCGCGGTCGGGGACGCCGCCCTCGCGCAGGTCCACCACGTCGTACAGGTAGGAGGGGTGGTTCTTCTGCGTGACCTCGATCTGCTTGCCCACCAGGGCCGCCCCGCTGTCGCGGGGAACCAGCGCCACCGGGATGGGCAGCTCCGTGCCGTAACTCTCGTTCCCGCGTCCTGGCCGGTCGTTGACGACCACGAGGAGCTTCGCGCCTGCCGCGACCGCCTGGGCGGCCCGTTCCCTGGCGGGCACCTCCGCGCTGCGGGTCACGATCACAGCCTTACCCTTGACGTCGACGCCTGCGTAGTCCTGGGCGGCGCCCTTGCCCACGGCCACCGTCGCCAGCTTCGTACGGCCGTCGGTGAGCGTGCCGCCGCTCTGCGGGGTCGCCGTCAGCTCGGGGCTGCCCGGCGCGTCCAGGGTCAGCATGGGCTCGCCGATCCGCCAGCGGGTCAGGTAGTCGAACGAGCCCTCGGTCACCTTCTCGGTCGGGGTGACGTACACGTCGTCGTACGCGACGGGTGCGACGTAGGCGAGCCTGATCAGGTCGCCGTCCGGCACGGTCCTCGAGAAGTCGAGGTGGACCTGGCGCCGCTCGCCGCCCTTGGGCGTGGTGACGCTCAGTTTCCTGGCCCGGCTCGCGTCGAGCACGATCTCGGTGTCCTGGTCGAGCTCGGTCTCCGGGTCGACGAGCAGCGCGACGCCGAGCGCGTCGGGCCGTTCGCCCTCGACGTCCAGCAGCGCGTAGGCGACGTAGGTCGAGGGCCGCAGTCGCAGCGTCCGCTCGCCGTCCAGGTCGTAGGGCACCATGCTGCCGTCGAAGCCGGCGAGCACCACCCTGCCCGACGCGGGCTCGCCGTTCCTGTCGCGCAGCTTCAGCGTCAGGTTGTACAGCTCCTGCTCCTTGACGGCGCCGTAAGCCGTACGCACCGCACCGCCCGCGTGGGTCGCGGTCACCAGGCCCGAGACCGTCGTGTTCGGAGCCAGCGCGGCGGGGTCGATGGTGAGCGTGACCTCGGCCGTGCCGTTCGCCGGGACGGTGAGCTCCGGCGTGGACAGCGTGGCCGCGTCGGAGCCGGCCACTGCGAGGTCGAGCGCGACCTCGGCGTCGCCGTGGTTGCGGTAGGTGATCGTCCGCGTCGTCTTGGCGTCGTCGGCGGCGTGCGGCCAGTCGTAGAACGCCGTGGGCACCGAGCCCGTCGCGGTGACCGTGGCCGTGACGGCCGCCGCCACGTCGAGCCGCCCCGTCCCGTGCTGGAACGGCGCGTACGGCAGCGCCTTGGCGGAGCTCATCAGCGCGTCCTTCAGCGCCGGCCCGCTCCAGTCCGGGTGCCGCTGCGCCAGGACGGCCGCCGCGCCCGCCACGTGCGGCGTGGCCATGGAGGTGCCGTTCATCGACCGGTACGGCCCGCTCTGGCCGCTGTAGGACGAGTTCGCGGCGTTGATCGAGACTCCGGGCGCGGAGATGTCAGGCTTGAGGCCATTGGTCAGATACAGCGGACCCATGCTGGAGAAACCGGCCCGCTGGTCCGACTTGTTCACCGCGCCCACGGTCAGGGCCGAGGCCGCCGAGCCGGGCGCGCCGATCGTCCCGGCGTTGTAGCTGTTCCCCGCCGCGATCACGAACAGCGTGTCGTGCTGCTCTGTCAGGTTGTTCACCGCCAGGGCCATCGGGTCCTCGCCGCCGTCGGGGAGGTTGCTGCCCAGGCTCATGCTGACGACCTCGGCCTTGGCCGCGGCCCACTCCATGCCCGCGATGACCCACGAGTCCTGCCCGAAGCCGTCGTCTCCGAGCACCTTGCCGACGAGCAGGTCGGCGCCGGGCGCCACGCCCTTGTTCGCGCCGCCGGACGCGGCGCCGGTGCCGGCGATGGTGGAGGCCACGTGGGTGCCGTGGCCGTTGCCGTCCCTGACCTCCTGGCCGGGGACGAAGCTGACCGACTCGGTGATCTGGTCCTTGAGGTCGGGGTGGGTGTCGTCGACGCCGGTGTCGAGCACGGCCACCTCGACGCCGGAGCCGTCGTACCCGGCGGCCCACGCCTGGGGCGCGCCGACCTGGGGCACGCTCTCCTTCAGGGAGGCCTTGACCTTGCCGTCCAGCCAGACCTTGGCCACACCGCCCGATCTCGCGGCCGTCTGGGCTGCGATCGAGTCCCAGAACGGGCGCGGGTCCGCCTCGATCTTGAGCGCCGCGCCGTTGACGCTCGCCAGCGGCCGCACCACCTGGGACCCCCGCAGGGCGGCGCGCGGAGCCGCGCCCTCGTAGGTGACGATCACAGGCGGGGCGCCCTCATAGCCCATCTCGGTCAGGACGGTGAGGTCGAACAGCCGCTTGTCGAGGCGTTCCGCCGCGATCAGCGGCATCGCCTCGTCGGGCAGCACGTAGAGGTCGCCGCCCGACTGCTGGATCCGGACGCCGCCCTGGGCGTCCGCCGGGCGGTCCACCGTGACGGTGTCCTGGTCGCCGGGGCCGTCCACGTAGTGCACCCGGTCACCGGTGATGAGAGTGATCTCCGTTTCACGGGACGGCGCGGGATCCCGCGCCTCCGCGTGCGCCGCCGCTGGGACGGTGAGTACGGTCGCGGCGAGCGCCAGGGCCAGAGCACCGGCTAACCGGCCGGCGTGTGGGTTGAGAGGCATGAAATCGATTTCACCGTCTCAGCCCACCACCAGCAAGATCGATCCTTGGCGAGTATGCGCTATGTCGCAACTCCGCCATGTCGGACGTCGCGGTCAGACGTTGCGCCGATACTGCCCGCCGGCCTCGAACAGCGCGTCGGTGATCTGGCCGAGCGAGCAGTGCCGCGCCGCCTCCATCAGCACCTCGAACGCGTTCTCCTCCGACATCGCCGCCTCCCGCAGCCGGTCGAGCTGGGCGGCCGCCTCGGACCGGTTGCGCTCCTGGAAGCCGTGCAGCCGGTCGAGCTGGGAGCGCTTCTCCTCCTCCGTCCCCCTGGCCAGCTCCAGCTTGTGGGCGTCGGACTCGTCGTGCCCGCGCGCGCTCGTGAACGTGTTGACCCCGACGATGGGCAGCGAGCCGTCGTGCTTGCGCATCTCGTACAGCATGGACTCGTCCTGGATCTTGCCGCGCTGGTAGCCGGTCTCCATCGCGCCCAGCACGCCGCCCCGGTCCGACAGCCGCTCGAACTCGCCGAGCACGGCCTCCTCCACCAGGTCCGTCAGCTCCTCGATGATGAACGCGCCCTGCAGCGGGTTCTCGTTCCTTGCCAGGCCCCACTCGCGGTTGATGACGAGCTGGATCGCCATGGCCCGGCGCACCGAGTCGGGAGACGGGGTGGTCACGGCCTCGTCGAAGGCGTTGGTGTGCAGGCTGTTGCAGTTGTCGTAGACCGCGATGAGGGCCTGCAGGGTGGTGCGGATGTCGTTGAAGTTCATCTCCTGGGCGTGCAGGGACCTGCCCGAGGTCTGGATGTGGTACTTGAGCTTCTGCGAGCGCTCGGCGGCGCCGTACCGCTCCCTCATGGCGACCGCCCAGATGCGGCGGGCCACGCGCCCGAGCACGCTGTACTCGGGGTCCATGCCGTTGGAGAAGAAGAACGACAGGTTCGGCGCGAAGTCGTCGATCTTCATATCCCTGGCCAGGTACGCCTCCACGTACGTGAACCCGTTGGCCAGCGTGAACGCGAGCTGGCTGATCGGGTTGGCCCCGGCCTCGGCGATGTGGTATCCGGAGATCGAGACGGAGTAGAAGTTGCGCACGCCGTTCCTGATGAACCACTCCTGGATGTCGGCCATCATCCTGAGTGAGAACTCGGTGGAGAAGATGCAGGTGTTCTGGCCCTGGTCCTCCTTCAGGATGTCGGCCTGCACCGTGCCCCGGACGGTGGCGAGCGTGCGGGCGCGCAGGTCGCGGTCCTCCTGCTCGCCGGGCTCACGACCGTGCTCGGCGCGGAAGCGGTCCCTGGCCTGGTCGATGGCGGCGTTGAGGAAGAAGGCCAGGATCGTGGGGGCGGGGCCGTTGATCGTCATGGACACCGACGTGTTCGGCGCGGCCAGGTCGAACCCGTCGTAGAGCACCTTCATGTCGTCGAGCGTCGCGATGGAGACGCCCGACGTGCCGACCTTCCCGTAGACGTCGGGGCGCAGGTCGGGGTCGTGACCGTACAGCGTCACCGAGTCGAACGCCGTTGACAGCCGGGTCGCGGGCTGCCCCTCGGACAGCAGCTTGAAGCGCCTGTTGGTGCGGAACGGGTCGCCCTCGCCGGCGAACATCCTGGTCGGGTCCTCGTCGTCCCGCTTGAACGCGAAGACGCCGGCGGTGAAGGGGAACGTTCCCGGGAGGTTCTCGCCGCGCAGGAAGCGCAGGAGGTCGCCCTGGTCGGTGTAGCGGGGCAGGGCCACCCTGGGGATGCGGTTGCCGGAGAGCGTCTCGCGCCAGAGCGGGGTGTGGATCTCGCGGTCGCGTACCCTCACGACCAGCTCGTCTGCGGTGTAGCGGTCGCGGACGGCGGGCCACGTGTCGAGCAGCGTGCGGCTCTCGTCGGTCAGCTCCCGCTCTGCCCGCTCTGCCAGCTCCGCCAGCCTGGCGTCGTCCTCCCCCAGCATCTCCCGGACGGCGGCGAGTTGCTGGCGGCGGCGGGCCGCCTCGGCCTGGGCGAGCGTCTCCGCGTGGTACGCGCGGACGGTCTCGGCGATCTCGGCCAGGTAGCGGGACCTGGCGGGCGGGACGATGGCGGCCGACGCCTCCGAGGTGCGCGAGGTCACCTGCGGGAGCAGCCCGGGGCCCGCGTCCGCGTCGGCCCGCAGGAGCGGCTTGAGGTGCTGGTAGAGGGCCGTGACCCCGGTGTCGTTGTAGCGGGCCGCGATGGTGCCGAAGACCGGCATGTCCTCGGGTGACGCCCCGAAGGCCTCGCGGTTGCGTACGAGCTGGCGGCGTACGTCGCGCAGGGCGTCCTCCGCGCCGCGGCGCTCGTACTTGTTGATCACGACCGCCTCGGCGAAGTCGAGCATGTCGATCTTCTCGAGCTGGGAGGCCGCCCCGAACTCGGGCGTCATCACGTACACGGGCACGTCCACGTGCGGGACGATCCCGGCGTCACCCTGGCCGATGCCCGGCGTCTCCACGATCACCAGGTCGTATCCGGCGGCCCGGCAGGCGGTGATCACGTCGTCGAGGCGGTCCGGCACCTCGCTGGCTGCGCCCCTGGTGGCCAGGGAGCGGAAGTAGGTCTGGGGGCCCAGGCTGTTCATCCTGATGCGGTCGCCGAGCAGCGCGCCACCGCCGCGCCTGCGGGTGGGGTCGATGGCGATGACCGCGATGCGCAGCTTGTCGTCGTTGTCGACCCGGAACCTGTGGACCAGCTCGTCGGTGAGCGAGGACTTGCCCGAGCCGCCCGTGCCCGTGACGCCCAGCACCGGCGCCGCCCCGCGGCCGCCTTCCTGCGCCGCGCGCAGGCCGTCCGCCAGGTCGGCGGGGGCGCGCCCTGACTCGATGAACGTGATCGCGCGGGCCAGCGCCGCCTGGTCGCCGGAGACCACCGCCTCCACCGAGGGCACGTCGCCCAGCTCGACGTCACAGTCCTCGATCAGCTTGTTGATCATCCCGGGCAGGCCGTACCGCTGGCCGTCCTCCGGCGAGAAGACGCGGGTGACGCCGCGCGAGTGCAGCAGCTCGATCTCCTCGGGAACGATCACTCCGCCGCCCCCGCCGTACACCTTGACGTGCCCGGCCCCGCGCTCGCGCAGCAGGTCCACCAGGTAGGAGAAGAACTCCACGTGCCCGCCCTGGTACGAGCTGATCGCCACGCCCTGCGCGTCCTCCTGGATGGCGGCCGTGACGATCTCGTCGACAGAACGGTTGTGCCCGAGATGGATGACCTCGGCGCCCTGCGACTGAAGAATCCGCCGCATGATGTTGATCGCCGCGTCATGCCCGTCGAACAGGGCCGCGGCGGTCACGAAACGGACTGGGTGTACCGGAACGTGCACGCCTGATCACTCCTTTACGCCGGGCCTCTCCTTCCGAAGATACTAGGACGTCCAACTATTTCCCAACGGTCAACTGGGTAGGGGACGGTCAGGGGGTGACGGCCTATGCGTGCGCTGACGTTCGAGCCGGGCAGGAGAGGGACGCTCGCGGTCGAGGAGGTGCCCGACCCTGAGCCCGCGCAGGGTGACCTGCTCGTCCAGGGACTGGCCCTGGGTATCTGCGGGACCGACAGGGAGCTGGCGGCGGCCGAGTACGGCTGGGCGCCTCCGGGCAGGCGGCGGATGGTCATCGGGCACGAGTCGCTCGGCCGGGTGCTGGAGTCACCGGAAGGCTCGGCGTTCTCGCCCGGCGACCTGGTGGTCGGCGTGGTGCGCCGGCCCGATCCGGTGCCGTGCGGGGCGTGCGCGCGCGGCGAGTTCGACATGTGCCGCAACGGCCGCTACACCGAGCGCGGCATCAAGGAGATCGACGGGTACGGCAGCGGGCGCTGGACGATCGAGGCCGCGTACGCCGTACGGCTGGATCCGTCGCTTGAGCGGGTGGGCATGCTGGTCGAGCCCACTTCCGTGGTGGCCAAGGCGTGGGAGCAGATCGACCGGATCGGTTCGCGGGCCTGGTACGAGCCGCACTCGCTGCTGGTGACGGGAGCCGGGCCGATCGGGCTGCTGGCGGCGCTGATCGGGCGGCAGCGGGGGCTCGAGGTGCACGTGCTCGACCGGACCGCGACGGGGCTCAAGCCGGACCTGGTGGGCGAGCTGGGCGCAACGTACCACGCTGCGAGCTCGCTGGAGTCCCTCGCCCGGTTCAAGCCGGACATCATCATCGAGTGCACGGGGGTCGGCGAACTGGTCATCGAGGCCATGACGAGCACGTCCGCCGTCGGGATGGTGTGCCTGTGCGGCCTCTCGCGTGGGGGGCGTACGCACCGGGTGGACGCGGGCGTGATCAACCGGGACCTCGTGCTGGAGAACGACGTGGTGTTCGGCACGGTCAACGCCAACCTGCGGCACTTCAGGGACGCCGCGGCCGCCCTGGCGAAGGCCGATCCCGGGTGGCTGGAGCGGCTGGTCACGCGGCGGGTGCCGCTGGATCGCGCCATGGAGGCGTTCGAGCAGGGTGACGACGTCAAGGTCGTCATCGAGCTCGACACATAGGCTTCTCCGGCCTGCCGGGCTCCTGTTGGGGCTCAGCTCGGCTCGTACGGCTTGCGTCTCGTCGGGGTGGAGTGCTTGGTCACCGTACGGCCCGAGCCTGCCGGAACCCTGGTCCTGGCGGGCTGCTCCGGCTGAGCCGCACTCGGCTTGGCCGCACTCGGCTTCGCGGCACGGGCCGGCACCTTCTCGCGGGCCTTCTCTTCGGCTGGGGATTTCTGGGCGGCCGGCGCTCTGCCCCGCGTGGGGGTCTTCTCGCGGACCGGGGTCTTCTCGCCGGTGGAGGGCTTGTCCGGGCGCGGGGAGGTTGGTGCGTTCCACGGCCAGGGCAGGCGGCGGTGGGTGCCGCGGCGGCGGCCGGAGACGCGTAAGGAGAGCACGATGGTCAGCAGCACCATGGCGGCCAGCAGCGCGGGCGGCGTGCCCAGGATGTCCATCGGCGAGCCGTGGCCCGCCTCGGGACGCGGCGGCGACATGAACGGCCGTTCCGTCGAGCGGATCTCGTCGGGCTTCGTGGCGCCGGCCTTGACCAGGCGCGGCAGGCCGTACCCGACGACCTTGTCGGTCTCACGGGTCTTGCGCTTGAGCCAGACGCGGTCGACGTTCGCCTCGATGGTGTGGATCTTCTTGCCTTCGACGCGCTCCACGACCCCGACGTGGTCCACGCCCTTGTAGCTCTTGCCGCCGCTCCAGTCGAAGAAGACCAGGGCTCCCGGCTCGGGCTGCTGGGCCCAGGCGTCCTGCTTGATGAACCAGGCCGCGTGCGAGGGCGTCCAGGCGAACTCGCCGACGTATTCGGTGATGCCCGCCTTGTTCGCCGCCCAGGCGATGAACATGTCACACCACGCGGCGTCGCGGTACTGGGAGTCTTGGACGTGATCCGCGTACCACTGACCGAACTTGGTGAACTGGCCGCTCTTCTCCTTGTAACCGAGTTCCTGCCGCACCGTCTTCAGCAGCTCATCCGCGATCGGGTCCAGGGTGACTCCTCCCAGAAAACCGACAAATCACGATGGACTGTAGTAGCACCATGGCGGATTTGTGCGAAACATCCGGAAAGTGTCTTGCTATGAGCCGAAATTTCGGTTATGTGACTGCTGAGGCGCTTGGGACTGACTACTACGGAAGTTAGGAGCCGGCGCCGACGCGATAGACTCCCGCGTCGCCCGCGCCCGGCGCGACCACGTCGGCGACGATCACGGTCACGTTGTCCGGCGAGCCGCCCTCGTTGGCCAGATCGATGAGCCGCTGGACGGCCGCACCGGGGTCTGCCACCGTGGTCAGCACCTCGTGCAGGACCTCGGGCCCGAGCACGGTCGTCAGCCCGTCGGAGCAGAGGAGGTAGCGATCATCAGGCTCGGCTTCGCGCAGCGCCAGGTCCGGCTCCGCCCTGCCCTCGCTGCCCAGCACGCGCAGCACCATCGACCGCCGGGGATGCACGGCGGCTTGATCCTCCGTTATCCGCCCTTCGTCCACCATCGACTGCACAAGTGTGTGATCCTTGGTCATCTGGTAGAGAGCACCATCGCGAAGCAGATATCCGCGGGAGTCACCGAGATGAGCCAGGGCGAACTGGTAGCCGTCCCACAGCATGGCGGTCACCGTCGTCCCCATCCCCCTGCGGGCGGGGTCGATGTCGGCCAGCTCGACCAGCCTGCGCGCCGCCTCGCGCACGGCGCCTTCGAGCGCCGCCTCCAGGTCGGGGCCCGTCTCGGGAAGCGTGGCATCCAACTCGCGCATGACGGCGATCGCCGCCGAACTCGCCAACTCCCCGGCCGCGTGTCCGCCCATCCCGTCAGCCACCACGAGCAAGCGGCCACTCGCATAGCCCGAATCCTCGTTCTGCTCCCTGCGACGGCCCACGTCTGATCCGGCGGCATAGCGGATGTTGTACTTCATACCCAGCAGTAAATCATTGGTTGAAAGACTTCACAAGCAGATGCGCTGAAGACTCTTGTGAACTACTGTGGGCTCCATGAGCCACGACCCGACCGTCAACGCCGGGGACATCGCCCGGCTCGCCGGTGTCGGGCGGGCCGCGGTGAGCAACTGGCGCCGCCGCCACGACGACTTCCCCCAGCCCATCGGCGGCACGGCCAACCAGCCCCTGTTCTCGCTGCGTCAGGTCGAGTCCTGGCTGCGGCGCTATGGGAAGTCCTACCAGGTCTCCCTGGGAGATCGGGTCTGGCAACGCCTGAAGGCCGCGGGCGATTTGCGGCTGGGCGAGTTGGTGGCCCAGGCCGGCGCCCTGCTCACCCACTACGAGGAGGCCCGCAGGACGGGTCCCGAGACCACGTCGGGCGTCCGGCCGACCACCCAGGACAACACGCCCACACCGGAACCCGGCCACGCCGCCGAAGCCGCCTCGGAGACCCGGGCGGCCGCGCGCACAGGCGAAGCCGCCGCGGAAGCCAGGCCGACCGGACGCACGGGCGAAGCCGCCCCAGAAGCCAGCTCAACCCGGCGTACAGGTGAAGCCGCTTCAGAAGCCAGGTCAACCGGACGCGCAGGCGCCGGGGCGGCCGGGCGTACAGGCGAGGCCGCCTCTGAGGCGGGGTCGGCCGGTGGGTGGGTGGCGCGGCGTGGGGGCTCGGCCGGCGGGCTGGAGCCGGAGCTGGCGGAGTTGATCCTGGAGCTGGCCGAGCAGCACGACCCGCTGACCGCGTACGAGTTCCTTTGCGAGCGTTATCTCGAAGCGCACTCCAGGCAGCTCTCCGTCACCCGCGACGACGTGGCCGAGCTGATGGTCCGGCTGGTGCGCGCCGACGGCGCGACCATCCTCGACCCGGCCTGCGGCGTGGGCACCCTGCTCCTCGCCCCGGCGCGGGCGGTGCCCGGACCGGCCGGAGCGCCGCGGATCGCGGCGCGGATGCTGGGCCAGGAGCTCAGCGAGACCTCGGCCGCCATCACCGCCTCCAGGCTGCGGCTACGCGGCATAGATGCCGAGATCGTGGCGGGCGACTCGGTGCGCCACGACGGGTTCGCGGGCGAGAAGGCGGACGCGGTGGTGTGCGATCCGCCGTTCAACGAGCGAGCCTGGGGCTACGAGGAGCTGACCGGCGACCCGCGCTGGGAGTACGGCCTGCCGCCACGCGGCGAGCCGGAGCTGGCCTGGGTGCAGCACTGCCTCACCCACGTCAGGCCCCGCGGCCTGATCGCCATCCTCATGCCACCCGCCGCCGCCAGCCGCCGGGCGGGCCGCCGGATCCGCGCCAACCTGCTGCGCGCGGGCGCGCTGCGGGCGGTCGTGGCGCTGCCAGGCTCCGACCTGTGGCTGCTGCGCCGCCCCGCGGCGGGCGAGCGGCCGCCGTCCGACGTGCTGATCCTGGACGCCACGGCCAACCTGCCGGCGGTCGAGCCTGCCTGGGACGCCTACCTGGAGGACCGCTCGGACCAGACGGTACGCATCATCGACCTGCTGGCCGACGAGGTCGACATGACCCCGGCCCGTCACCAGCGCCGTGACGACGTCGGCCGGGCGTTCGCCGAGGCCCGGGACCGGTTCCTGGCGGCCGCCGCAGTGCCGCCCGACCTGAAGGTGCTGGAGCAGCCGCTCGACCAGCCCGCCACCACGCTGGGCGACCTGATCAAGGAGGGCCTGGTGACGGCGTCGCAGGCCCCGCCCAAGATGGCCGCGGACGGCGGCGACGTACCGGTGCTGACCTCCGACGACGTGCTCAACGGCAGCCCGCCGTCCGGCTCCACCACCATGCAGCAGGGCCTCATCGCGATCCGCCCCGGCGACGTGGTGGCCTCCTACTCCGCCGTGCGCGTGCTGGCCGACAGCGGAGAGGCGGTGCTGGGGCCGCACCTGACGCTCTACCGCGTGGACGCCCGCCGGCTCGACCCCGACTTCCTGGCCGGCTTCCTGCGAGCCGCGGGCGGCCGGGTGACGACCGGCTCCAGCCGGTTCGACGTCCGGCGCACCCGCCTGCCACGGCTGTCGCTGAAGGAGCAGAAGGCGTACGGCGAGGCGTTCAGGCAGCTCGCGGTGCTCGAAGACGCCCTCCGCGAGACCTCGACCCTGGGGCAGACGCTGATCAGGCTGGGCCTCGACGGCCTGGCCGAAGGCCACCTGCACCCGCAGTCCTGACGGTGTAGCTTTTGCCGAATGTAGTAATTTGCCGAGAAAGGCTGCGCGGAGGGGCGAATGGTCATCGGCGACCGCTATGAGCTCGACGACCTCCCCCTAGGTCAGGGTGGCATGGGAGCCGTCTACGGAGGCCACGACCGCCACCTCGATCGCCGGGTCGCGGTGAAGCTGCTGAGGTTGCCCGGCGGGCCCGACCAGGAGCTGGAGAGCCGCTTCCTGCGCGAGGCCCGCATCCTGGCCAGGCTGGAGCACCCGGGGGCCCCGGTCCTGTACGACTTCGGCACCTACGAGCACCGGCTCTACCAGGTGATGCAGTTCATCGAGGGCGTCACGGTGGCCGACGTGGTGCACGAGCACGGGCCGCTGCCGGTGGCGTGGGCGGCGGCCATCGCGGCCCAGGCTTGCGCTGTTCTGTCGGCTGCGCACGCGTTGTCCATCTGCCATCGGGATCTGAAGCCGACGAATCTGATGCTGTGCCCCGATGGCAGTGTCAAGGTTCTCGACTTCGGGCTGGCCATGCTGCGGGACGCGGACCTGACGACGTTCACCAGGATCGGGCAGATCTTGGGGACGCCCGCGTACATGGCGCCCGAGCAGATCCAGCACGGGGTCGCCGAGCCCCGCAGCGACCTGTACGCGCTGGGCTGCGTCCTGCACGAGATGCTGACCGGGAGACAGCTCTTCACCGGTCCCACGGACTATGTGGTGTTCGAAAAGCAGGTGAAGGAACGCCCACCCGCCATCCCCGGGGTCCCGGCCGAGCTGGGGGCCTTGCTTCGGCAGCTGCTGGAGAAGAATCCCGGGGACCGCCCTTCGGACGCCGACGAGCTGTACGCGCGACTGGAGCCGTTCGCGGTGTCACTGCCGATGCTGCCGGGTTTTCTGGCACAGGCCCCTAGCCCTGGGCGGATGTACGCACGCATGGTGGGCCGAGTCCTCAGCTAAGCAGCTTTCCAAAGTCTTGCCCGCAACCCTCGGGCAGCCAACTTCCGTCCCCCTCGGTCGTCGAGTGCCGGGCCGGCACGTCCAGGTCGCTTCGGCTGTGTTCGGCGCACATGGCATAGTCCTCACCGTGCCGTTGGATGATCTGCCGGACTGGCTGCCGGCCTGGTGTGCGGACCAGTTGGAGGACGAGCCGGTCCGCGTGCTGTTCGAGCTGCGGCGGATGTCGGCGGTGTTCGGGCTGCGGTTGGCCGGTGGGCGGGATGTCGTGGTGAAAGCGCGGGAGGACGACGGCCGGGCGGCGTCGTGTGTCGCCGCGCAGGCCCGGTTGGCGGAGCGGGGGTTTCCGTGTGCCCGGCCGCTCACGCCCGCGGTCGGCGTCGGTGCCCTGGCCGTGCACGCTGAGGAGTCCCGGCCCGGCGGTGAACTGCTGCGCGGCGACTCGCCGGACGTCGCCATGCGTTACGCGGCGGTGTTCGCCCGGCTGATGGCCGAACTGGCCGACGTGACCGTCGCGCCGCCGCTGCCGAATCCGCGCTGGGCGCGCTGGGACCACACCGATTCCGGGGTGTGGCCGGCGGTCGCGGAGCTGGACGACCGGGACCAGGGCGCCGTGCCGGCGTATGTCGTCGAGACGGCCGAGCGGGCCCGCAAGCGGATGCTGGCGGCCGGCCTGCCGTGCGTGCTGGGCCACGCCGACTTCGAAGCGCAGAACCTCCGCTGGCACGACGGGGACGTGTGGGCCGTGCACGACTGGGACAGCCTGGCGTGGCAGCCGGAGGCGGCGCTGGCGGGTGCGGCGTGCGGGGCGTTCGCCAGCGCCTCGCCGCCGACCCTGGCCCCGATCGAGAGCTCCGCCGCGTTCCTGGCGGCTTATCAGGATCAGCGGGGGCGCCGGTTCACCGCGGAGGAGCAGGAGATCGCGTGGGCGGCCAGCCTGTGGCCGGCGGCGCACAACGCCCGCTGGGAGGCCGTGCACGGCGACCCCCCGGTGTCCTGTGACGCCGTCCACGCCCAGGCAGCCGAACGCCTCCGCCGAGCGAACGCCTAGTCCGGTGAGCCTCAGAGCGCGCTCTCTCCGCAGCCCGGATTGTTACATAACCTCCGTTGACAGAGGCATGTGAGCGCCACGAATCTCGTGAGAGAGCGCTCTCTCACACCCCCTGAGCCCAACACTGGAGGGTTTCCATGACCCCTCGCGTCCGGCGATTCGGCCTGCCCTTGCTCACCGTCTCCGTGCTCGTCCTGGCGACGGCGTGCGGTGGCGGCGGCGGGAGCAGCGCGTCCGAGTCGAGCGCCAAGCCTGGAGAGAAGATCAAGCTGACCGTCGGCCTCTTCGGCGACTTCGGCTTCAAGCCACTCTACGAGGAATACAAGAAGACCCACCCCGACATCGAGATCGTCGAGAGCGTCACCCAGTTCAACGACCACCTCAGCAACCTGGTCAAGCGACTGGCCACGAACGCGGGCGCCGGGGACGTCGAAGCGGTCGAGGTCGGCTACATCAGCACGTTCACCGCCCAGCCCGCCAAGTTCACCGACCTCAAGCAGTACGGGCTCGACCAGCGGCAGGCCGACTACCTCGACTGGAAGTGGCAGCAGGGCCTGAGCAAGGACGGCACACAGGTGCTCGGGCTCGGCACCGACGTGGGCGGCCTGGCCATGTGCTACCGCAAGGACCTGTTCGAGAAGGCCGGGCTGCCTTCGGACCGGACGGAGGTGGCGGCGCTCTGGCCGACGTGGGAGGAGTACATCGCGACCGGCAAGAAGTTCGCCGCGGCGAACGTGGCCGGCGCCAAGTTCACGGACTCCCCCGGCGAGATCTTCCGCGCCATGGTCAACCAGGCCCCCATCGGCCTGTACGACACCCAGGACAACGTCATCGCGGACTCGAACCCCGATGTGAAGAAGGCGTGGGACCTGTCCAACCAGCTCACCCAGGAGGGCCTGACCGCCAAGCTCGCGGCCTTCTCCCCGCCGTGGAACACCGGCTTCGCCAAGGGCTCGTTCGCCACGATCATCTGTCCGGCCTGGATGACGGGCTTCATCCAGGAACAGGCCAAGGACGCCTCCGGCAAGTGGGACATCGCGACCGTGCCCGGCGGTTCCGGCAACAGCGGCGGCTCGCACCTGATGGTCCCCAAGCAGAGCAAGCACCCGAAGGAGGCCGCCGAGCTGATCAACTTCCTCACCTCGAAGGACAACCAGGCCAGGGTGTTCAAGGAGGAAGGCACGTTCCCGTCGATCCCGGCGCTCTACGAGGACCCGTCGATCCAGAACTTCACCAAGCCCTTCTTCGGCGACGCCCCGATCGGCAAGATCTACTCCGACGCCGCCAAGGCGCTCAAGGCACAGCACCTCGGCCCCAAGGAGGGCGACGTCCGGGTCGCCATCGGCAACGGGCTCGGCCGGGTCGAGCAGGGCAAGCAGACGCCTGACGAGGCGTGGGCGCAGGTGCTCGAGGACGTGGCAAAGATCAAATGAGCACTGTTCCGCTCGCGGTCACGCGACGGCGGCGTGGGCGCGGTGTGCGGCACACCCTCGACGTGAGGGTGTCGCCGTACGCCTACGTGGCGCCGTTCTTCCTGCTGTTCTGCGCGTTCGGGTTGTTCCCGCTGGTCTACACGGCCTGGGTGAGCCTGCACGAGTGGACGCTGCTGTCGGAGACGCAGGAGTTCGTCGGCCTGGCCAACTTCTCGACGCTGCTCGCCGACGGCTACTTCTGGAACGCCACGTTCAACACCCTGTCCATCGGCGTGCTCTCGACCGTGCCGCAACTCGCGCTGGCCATCTGGCTGGCGCACCTGCTCAACCGGCGGCTGCGGTTCCAGACGTTGTTCCGGGTCGCGCTGCTGCTGCCGAACGTCACGAGCGTGGTGGCGGTAGTAGTGATCTTCAGCCAGCTCTTCGGCCGGGACTTCGGGATGATCAACTGGATCCTGTCGTGGTTCGGCGCCGGGCACGTCGACTGGGCGGCGGGCACCGCGACCTCGCACATCGCCCTGTCCGTGATGATCATGTGGCGCTGGACCGGCTACAACGCGCTGATCTTCCTGGCCGCCATGCAGGCCGTGCCGCGCGAGCTGTACGAGGCCGCCACCCTCGACGGGGCGGGCACCTTCACCCAGCTCCGCACGATCACGATCCCGATGATCCGGCCCACGATCATCTTCGTGGTCATCGTCTCGACCATCGGCGCCATGCAGATCATCGCCGAACCCATGCTGTTCGGGCAGAGCAGCGGCGGCGGGGGCGGCGTCGCGACCGGCGGGCCCGACCGGCAGTTCCAGACCCTCGCGCTGTTCGTCTACGAGCAGGGCTTCGCGACCTCGGCGTTCGACTTCGGCTACGCCTCGGCCGCGTCCTGGCTGATGTTCGTGGCCGTGGTGATCGTCGCCGGGATCAACTTCCTGATCAGCCGCAGGATGAAGGGCGGGCTGGTGTGAGGCTGCGCTATCTGACCCTGACCGCGGTGGCGTTCTTCTCCGCGTTCCCGCTCTACTACAGCGTCGTGGTGGCCTCCAGGCACAACTCGGCTCTGGCCGAGGTGCCGCCGCCGCTGCTGCCCGGCGGGAACTTCCTCGCCAACGTCTCCAGGGTCTTCGACACCGTCCCCTTCGGGCTGGCGCTGGTCAACTCGGTCATCGTGGCCGGGTCGATCTCGATCGCGGTGATGTTCTTCTCGACGCTGGCCGGGTTCGCCTTCGCCAAGCTGAGGTTCAGGGGCAGGAACATCATGCTGGTGATCACCGTCGCGACCATGATGGTCCCGGCGCAGCTCGGCATCATCCCGCTCTACATGCTCATGGTGAAGCTGGAGTGGACCGGCACCAACTACGCGCTGATCGTGCCGGCGCTGGTCAGCGCGTTCGGCGTGTTCTTCATGACGCAGTACCTCTCGCGCGCCCTGCCCACCGAACTGCTGGAGGCGGGACGGGTGGACGGGTGCACGACGTGGGGGCTGTTCTGGCACGTCGTGCTGCCCGCGGCCCGGCCGGCGGCGGCCGTGCTCGGCATGCTGACGTTCATGTCGGCCTGGAACGACTACTTCTGGCCGCTGGTGGTGCTGAACCCGGACAATCCGACCGTCCAGGTGGCGCTGTCCACGCTCGCCAGCGGGTACGTCAACGACTACGTGCTGGGCCTGGCCGGAACGGCGATCGGCACGCTGCCGCTCGTGGCCGTCTTCGCCCTGTTCGGCAAGCACATCATCGGCGGAATCATGCAAGGAGCTGTTAAGGGATGATCTTTCCCGAGGACTTCGTCTGGGGTGCCGCGACGGCCTCGTACCAGATCGAGGGGGCGGTCAAGGAGGACGGGCGGGGCCAGTCGATCTGGGACACCTTCTCCCACACCCCTGGGAACGTGGCGGGCGGCGACACCGGCGACGTGGCCTGCGACCACTATCACCGCTACCGGGACGACGTCGGGCTGATGCGCGAGCTGCGGCTCGCGGCCTACCGGTTCTCCATCGCGTGGCCGCGCATCCAGCCCGACGGCGCGGGCTCGATCAACCCACGCGGCCTGGCGTTCTACGACAAGCTTGTCGACGAACTACTAGCCGCCGAAATTTCGCCTTATGCCACGCTTTATCACTGGGATCTTCCGCAAGGGCTCGAAGACCTCGGTGGCTGGACCAATCGCGATACGGCCTACCGGTTCGCCGACTACGCGCAGGCCGTACACGACAAGCTCGGGGACCGGGTCGGCGACTGGGCGACGCTGAACGAGCCGTGGGTGGCGGCGTTCCTCGGCTACGGCAACGGCGTGCACGCGCCGGGGCGGCGCGACCCGGCCGCCGCCCTGCGCTCCGCGCACCACCTGCTGCTCGGCCACGGGCTGGCGGCGCGGCGGCTGCGCTCGGGCGGCGCGCGCAGCATCATGCTCGTCGTCAACTCCTCGCCCGTCCTCACCCCCGCCCAGGTCAACGACCCCGCCGCAGTGCCCGGCGAGGCCGACGCGGCCGTCGCCCACCGCATCCACACGTTGCTGACCAGGCAGTTCCTGGATCCGGCGGTGCATGGGACGTACCCGGCGGAGGTCCTCGACGCGGCGGCGCGCAACGGCGGGACCGGGCACATCCTGGACGGCGATCTCGGGCTGATCAACGCGCCGATCGACCTGGTAGGCGTCAACTACTACAACCCGTGCGTGGTCGAGTCCGGTCCCGGCCTGCCCGCCGACGCGGCCTGGCCGGGCTCGGAGGACGTACGGTTCGCCACGGCGGACGCGCCCACGACCGCGATGGGCTGGCCGATCGTGCCCGACGGCCTGTCCAGGCTGCTCGTACGGCTCTCCCAGGACTATCCACGGGTCGGCCTCATGGTCACGGAGAACGGCGCGGCCTTCGAGGACGTCGTGGAGGACGGCCAGGTGCACGACGACCAGCGGGTGGCGTACCTGGACGGGCATCTGCGCGAGGTGCACCAGGCCATCGAGGCGGGCGCCGACCTGCGCGGATACCTGGTGTGGTCGCTGCTCGACAACTTCGAGTGGGGGGAGGGTTACCGGCGGCGGTTCGGGATCGTCCACGTGGACTACGCGACCCAGACCCGGGTGCCCAAGGACAGCGCGCTGTGGTACCGGGACGTGATCAGCAGAAACGGCCTGTAGATTTTTTCCGTGCTCTTCCTTTTGGTGCAGTCATGAGACGCCCGACGCTCGAGGCGGTCGCCGCCCGGGCGGGTGTCTCGCGTGCCACCGCCTCCCGGGTCGTCAACGGGCAGACGACGGTGGCGCCCCACATCCGCGACGCCGTGCAGCGCGCGATCGACGAGTTGGGCTACGTGCCCAACTCGGCCGCGCGCAGCCTGGTCACCCAGCGCACCGACTCGGTCGCCCTGGTCGTCAGCGAGCCGGGCACCCGGGTGTTCTCCGAGGATCCGCTGTTCTCCACCGCCATCAGGTCGGCCTCGATGGAGCTGGAAGCGGTCAACAAGCAGGTCGTGCTGATGCTGGCGTCCTCCGCGAAGAGCCACGCCCGGGTGGAGCGTTACATCTCGGGCGGGCACGTGGACGGCGTCATGCTGATCTCCATGCACGGCGCCGACCCGCTGCCGGTCGCGCTGTCGCGCCTGCGCGTCCCCGTGGTCTCCTACGGGCGGCCGGCCGTGCCGGTGGACATCCCGTTCGTGGACAACGACAACGTGGGCGGGGCCGAGGCCGGAGTCGGGCACCTGGTGGAGTCCGGGCGGCGCAGGATCGCCACGATCGCGGGCCCGCAGGACATGATCGCGGGCCAGGACCGGCTGACCGGCTACCGCAACGTGCTGCGCGACTCCGACCGCCGCTCGATCGTCGCGGTCGGCGACTTCACCCGCGAGTCCGGGGCCGTGGCGATGCGTCAGCTCCTCGGCGACGATCCCGGCCTGGACGCGGTCTTCGTGGCCAACGACCTGATGGCGGTCGGCGCCCTGCAGGCGTTGCGCCAGGCCGGGCGCCGGGTGCCGGACGACGTGGCCGTGGTGGGCTTCGACGACATCGAGGCGGCGAAATACACCGAGCCGCCGCTGACCACGCTGCGCCAGCCCGTGGTGGAGCAGGCGGCGGCCATGGTCCAGTTGCTGCTCGGCCTGTTCGAGGGCGGGCCGGCCGATCCGGTGATCATGCCGACGGAGTTGGTGATCAGAGACTCGGCCTGACTCATTGACAAGTAATCATATTAAACAAGACAGTCGAGGTCGGCATCGTCGCGCCCACCCCTCCGAAGGGACGCACCCTCATGACGTACCGACGTCGCATCCTCATGGCGTTATGCCTGCTCACCGCCCTCCTCGTGAGTGCAAGCCCGGCTCAGGCGGCCGTCACGGGGCCGCCCGTGCTCAACGCGCCCGTGTTCAACGACCCCACCGCGGACTCCGGCGTGGCCGGCAGCCCGAGCGCCCAGCAGTCGGCCATCATGGACCAGCTGATCAGGCTGATCCAGGCGGCGCCCCAGGGCAGCGAGATCCGCTTCGTCATGTTCGAGTTCGCGCCCGGCGACCGGTCGAGCGAGGTGGCGACGCAGTTGGTCGCCGCCCACAACCGGGGCGTGCAGGTGAAGGTGATCCTCGACAGCCCGGAGGACAACGGCAACAACGCCACCACCGACACGCTCAAGGCGACACTGGGCACGTCGGAGTCGGCCGGGTCCTGGGTGATCCGCTGTGAGTATCCGAGCGAGTCGGTCAACCGCGGCTGCATCGCCAGGAACTACCTGCACAGCAAGTTCGCCCTGTTCTCCAGCGTCGTGGTCGGCGGCACCAGCCACGCCAACGTGGTGTTCGTGACCTCGTCGAACCTGAACAACTGGTATCTGTACAACTCCTTCAACGACGCGTACACGTTCACGGACGCCGGCGTCTACGGGGCGTACCGCACCTACTTCGCTGACCTGCAGGCGGGCCGCCGCAAGGCGGTCAATCCCGGCTACTACTGGACCTCCCCCACCGGCACCGCGCACCGCGCCACCTTCTTCCCCAAGCGCGCCACCGACTCCGACCCGATCGTGACGATCCTGCGGCTCATCGAGTGCAGTTACCAGGACGAGGCCGGCGTCACCCGGCAGACCGACATCCGCTTGGCGCTGACGGCGTTCAACAAGAACCGGGTGGCGATCGCCGACGAGCTGGTACGGCTGCGCGGCGAGAACTGCTGGGTGGACATCGTCTACTACGAGAACGCCCCGGGCGACGCCAAGAACGTCGACGACACCGTCCGCCAGACGCTGGCCAAGACGGTGAACGGCCGCCGCATCCAGGTCACGCCCTGCCGGTTCAGGGTCGGCAGCCGGGACGTGGTGACGCACAACAAGCTCATGATGATCGACGGCTTCTACGACGACGACATCACTCCCCGGGTCTACACGGGCAGCGCCAATTTCTCGCACATGGAGAACGCGGACGACTCCTTCGTCAGGATCGCCGGCCGCGACATCCACTCGCAGTACTTGTCCTTCTTCTACCAGGTCCGGACCGCCTGCCAGGGTGGTTAGCGTACAAGGGTGATCTCAACCGGCGCGGCGCTGAAGGTCGCCGTATCCGTCGCCGAGGAGTACGGCGTGCGGGTGCGGGAGCCGGTGGTTCTCAAGGACTCCTACAACCTGCGGATCCACCTGCGGCCCGCGCCCGTCGTGGCGCGGGTCCCCACCGTGACGGCGCTCGCCAGGACGCACCCGGGCGAGGCGCTGCGGCGGGAGCTGGCGGTCGTGTCCTTCCTGCACGAGCTGGGCGCGCCGGTCGCGCCGCCGAGCGACCTGCTGCCCGCCGGGCCGCACCTGCGGGACGGCGTCGCGGTCTCCTTCTGGACCCATGTCGAGCACGACCCCGATCACCGGGTGACGGCGGACGTGGCCGGGCGCATGCTGGCCGAGCTGCACGACGCGCTACGCGGGTTTCCCGGCACGCTGCCGTATCTCTGGACGCTGGTGGACGAGCCGGTGCGGCTGATGGAGTCGCTGGCCGGCGAGGTCGAGCCTGGCGTGCTGGCGCGCCTGCGGGACGCGCACGCCGGGCTGGTCACGCGGCTGAACGGCGGGGCCGCGCAGTGTCTGCACGGTGACGCGCATCCGGGCAACCTGCTCGCAACCCCCGCCGGGCTGTTGTGGAACGACTTCGAGGAGAGCACCGCCGGGCCCGTGGGGTGGGATCTGGCGTGCCTGCTGCGTACGACGCGGCTCGACGGCCGGGCGGCCGTGCGGGCCTACGGGGCGAATCCTGATGATCCGGGGTTGCGGGTGTTCCTGACGGCTCGGGGGTTGCAGGCGGCGTTGTGGATGATGGTCAGGGCGCTGCGGTTTCCGGCCTCGGCGCGGGAGGCACGGGCGGCGCTGGATCAGTGGCTGGGTGATAATCCTCCACCCTGAGGCAAAGTTTTTCCCTCCGAAGAGGATGTCCTTCCACCCAAGGTGGACGTTTCTACACCCGGAAGACGCGGAGTTGGAGCGCGAGCGTCGTGTAGTAGCCGACCAGCGTGGTCAGCTCGAAGAGCTCCCGCTCCCCCATCGTCGCGTACTCCTCGTCGGTCAGGTCGCCCCTCGTCACGAGGGCGCGGGTGACGTTGAGGATCCTGATCTCGGCCGCGGGCAGGTCGGGTGTGGCGCCGTCCCTGAGGACTTGGAGCTGGGCCTCGGTGAAGCCCAGGTCGCGGGCGATGGACTCGTGGGCCGCCCGCTCGAAGGCGCTGTCGTGGTGGCCCGCCACGACCAGGATCGCCAGCTCACGCGCGCGGTCGGTCAGCGAGGACCGGTAGCGGACGGCCGCCCCCAGTTCCTGCAGCGGATCACCGAGGGGCGGGCTGAGCAGCATCGCGTTGAACGGGCCGGTGAGCCCGCCCTCCGAGTCGACCATGAACCGGCCACGCGGGCCTGACGTGATCTTCTCGTAGAGGACTCGGGCCTCGGGACCCAGCTCATGGGGCGGGGTTCTGCGCAGCCGTACCATCCCGTGATCGTAACCGCCCGCGGTGCCACGAGCTCGCTCGCCGCAAAACAAAGGCCTCTCCCACGCCTTTATGGGGGTTCGCGGGGGCGTGCCCCCCGCGGGGGGACCTCTGTGGGGCTATGAGCTTGCTCATCGCCCCACAGAGCGGCGAGCGCCAGCTCGCCGCAAAGACTAAAGCCTCTTCCACGCC
>NZ_JADOGI010000560.1 GCF_015645445.1 Nonomuraea cypriaca
CGAGCTAGAGGCAGACCCGTGGCCGAGCGGGACCGTATAGTCCATGCGGCGGCGGCTGTGATCAAACAGGGTAGCCTGAGGCCTGTGAGCAGGCCGGAGAACGCACAGCCGGGGCGGAGGCTGACGCCACGTGGGGCTGCCACCCGCGCGCGCATCGTGGCGGCTGCTGTCGAGCTGATGTACGTGAAGGGCGTGAACGCGACCACGCTGGACGACGTCCGGGCCACGAGCAATACCAGCAAGTCCCAGCTCTACAACCACTTCCCGGACAAGGAGGAACTGGTCCGCGCCGTCGTCGCAGCGCGCGCCGCGCAGGTCCTCGAGCGTGAACGCGGCTACCTTCAGCGCTTGAAGTCGTTCCGCGGTCTGGTCCGCTGGCGCGACGCGCTGGTGCAGCGAAACGCGTTGCAGAACGGCGCCTACGGCTGTGCCCTCGGCTCGCTGGCCGGCGAGCTCGCCGACCAGGACGGCCAGGCCCGCGCCACGCTCGCTGAGTCATTCGTGGAATGGGAAGGGCTGCTCGCCGCCGGCCTGCGGCGGATGCGGGACAGCGGGGTGCTCAGGCCGGATGCCGACCCGGAGAAGCTTGCCACGGGTCTGATGGCCGCCTTGCAAGGCGGCTACCTCCTCGCTGAGACCGCGCATGACATCAAGCCTATGGAGATCGCCCTCGACATGGCGCTTGACCACGTGAAGTCGTTCCTCACGGCGTGACGGCGTGTGCGCGGACGTAGCCGAGGGCTATGTCCAGGGCCACCTCCAACCGCCGCAC
>NZ_JADOGI010000561.1 GCF_015645445.1 Nonomuraea cypriaca
GGAGCGGGCTGCGGCCCGGAGTACGGCTCCGAACCCGCGCCCGCGAAGGCCGGCGGCTGGTTGCCGGGGATGGCCGGCGGCTGGTCACCGGTGAACGGCGCGGGCCTGCTGCCCGAGAAGGCGGGTGGCTGGTTGCCCGAGAAGGACGGCGTACCGGAGAAGGAGGGGGTCTGGGAGCCGAGCATGTTCTCCGGGATGAGCACCATCGCGGTCAGGCCACCGGCGGCGTGCGGGCGCAACTGCACCCGGATGCCGTGCCGGTGCGCCAGCCTGGCGACCACGAACAGACCCATCCGCCGCGACACCGACACGTCCACGCTCGGCGCGTCGGTCAGCCGGTCGTTGGCCTGGATCAGCTCCTCCTGCGTCATGCCGATGCCGTTGTCCGTGATCGACAGCATCACGCCGCCGCCGTCGATCCTGCTGCCGGACACCGACACCCGCGTCTCGCGCGGGGAGAACGACAGCGCGTTCTCGACCACCTCGGCGAGCAGGTGGATGACGTCGTTGACGGCCTGGCCGGCCACCGACACGCCGTCGGGCACCTGGAGCACGACCCGCTCGTAGTTCTCCACCTCCGACAGGGAGGCGCGGGCCACGTCGACCAGCTTCACCGGCTGGCTCCACCGGCGCGGCGGGTCCTGGCCGGCGAGCACCAGCAGGTTCTCGCTGTTGCGGCGCATGCGGGTGGCCAGGTGGTCCAGCTTGAACAGGTTCCCCAGCCGCTGCTCGTCCTGCTCACCCTGCTCCAGACCGTCGATCAGAG
>NZ_JADOGI010000562.1 GCF_015645445.1 Nonomuraea cypriaca
GGCGGGCTCGACATGGGTGGACGCGCAGGAGCGGTTGTCAGCGACGTTCTCCTCGCGACCGCCCGCGTCGACGGTGGCGCAGTTCTCGATCAGCCCGGGCACCTCCGGGGTGACGGTGAGCCTGAACGTCCTGCTCGTATTCGGGGCCAGCGTACCGAGGGGGCAGGTCAGGGTCGGGCCCTCGCCGGCGCATTCGGCCGGGCGGCCGGTGATCGCTGCCCGGTCGCCGTCGACGGCGTCCCGCACGGTGACGTCCATCGCCTGCGACGGGCCGTGGTTGGTGACCCTCAGGCTGTAGGTGATGGGGCCGTCCGCGTTAGCGGTGGCCGGGGCGGTCTTGACGATCTCGAGGTCGGCCAGCGCACGAGTCTGGCTGATCAGCCGCGTCGAGTCGCCCCGTGCTCCCGTGGCTGAGACCTGGGCGCGGTTGGTGACGTTCGTACCGTCCGGGAGCGCCGGATCCATCGTGACCGGGATCTCGTACGTCACGCTCTCCCCCGGCGCCACCGTCAGACCGGGGCCACCGCAGGTGACGGTCTGAGCGGAGAGGGAGCAACCATCCGGGAGCCGCCGTGCGATGGCGCCTTCATCAAGGGTGTCGGTGATCCTGACGTCCCGAGCGTCCTGGTCCCCGGTGTTGGTGACGGTAACGGTGTAGACGAACGCCGCTCCCGCAACCATCTGACCGGGGGTAACGGTCTTCTCAATCCGCAGCACCGCGCCCCCCGGCACACCCTTCCTGCCCTCTACCCCACCAGCGATCAAC
>NZ_JADOGI010000563.1 GCF_015645445.1 Nonomuraea cypriaca
ATGGCCTGGACGGCGACATCGGGCTGGTCGAGGTAGATGTAGTGCTCGCTGTTCGTGGCCGTGGTCAGCTTGCTGCGGCCGGACAGCGCGAGCCACTCGCGCTGGCCCGCGGACCACGCCTGCTCCAGGCGCGGCCCGTACTGGGGGACGGCCGCGAGGTACTGCTTCCCATGCTTGATCACCTCCACCGGGATGTTCCCGGCGGAACGGACCCTCCCGTCGACGATGGCGAGCTTCTCCGGGTTCTGTCCCTGGAATATCGCGAGGTTCTGTGCGCGCACCTCGGCCGCCGGACCCGTGGCGGACTCGGGGATCGCCTTCGTGATGTCGTCGACCATGGTGGATGGTGTGGCGTCCATCAGGACAAGCCCCTGGACCCTGTCCTGATGGTCGGGGGCGTACCTGGCGGCGATCAGCCCGCCCAGCGAGTGCCCGGCCAGGACGACCGGGCTGTCTCCGGCGACCCGGTCGAGCACTCCGGTCAGAATCTTCCCGGTGCTGGAGAAGGTCTGCGGGCCATCCGGCTGGTCGCTCGCCCCCGCACCGAGCCGGTCGTAGGAGCAGACCCGGTTCTTCTTGCTCAGGGTCTTCTGGATGGCGGCCATCTTGTCCAGCCCGTCACCGCCTCCGTGCATCAACATGATGACCGGCTCGCCCTTGGACGGGCTGCCCGAACAGGACACGTTCACCGACCGGCCCGCAACCTTGATCTTCTTCGTTCCGGAGATCAGGTCGGCATCGGCCTTCCGCGTCGTGGAGGCGAAGGGGTCCCAGTCCGCCGCATGGTGGTGGCGAAGGGGTCCCAGTCCGCCGCCTTTCCGC
>NZ_JADOGI010000564.1 GCF_015645445.1 Nonomuraea cypriaca
TCTGCGCGGCCTGGATGATGCGATCACCTGGACCAGCCGACTGAAGGTCACCTCGGTCCTGCACGCCCTGCCCCCACCCAGAACCGGCAGGTCCGGACGACCCCGCACCAAAGGCGCCCGCCTGGGCACCCCGGCCGACCTGGCCGCGGCCGGCACCTGGCGCACCACCCGGGTACGCCGCTACGGACGCACCGATACCGTGCAGATCAGCGAAACGACATGCCTGTGGTACGGGCCGTTCCGCGCCCAGACCATCCGGGTCATCCTGGTCCGCGACACTCACCCTCGTACCCGTGACGGCGACGACCGCGGCTACGGCCTGCCCCTGATCACCACCGACCTGCACTCACCCGCCGAAGACCTCATCGCCCGCTACGCCGCCCGCTGGTGCATCGAAGTCGCTTTCTTCGACGCCCGCCAGAGCCTCGGCGTCGGCCAGGCCCGCAACCGCACCCGGCTCGCGGTGGAACGCACCGTGCCGTTCGGCATGATCTGCCTCAGTCTGACCATCCTGTGGTACGCCATCCACGGGCACAGCCCCCGCCGACACCGCCGAACGACGGGCACGAGCCCGCTGGTACACCACCAAGACCGAACCGTCCTTCGAAGACATGGTGATCAAGCTCCGCCGCGTCATCATCGCCGAACGTTTTCGGCCCCAAGCCCCCTACCAGGCCACACCCGAAGAAACCCAGGCCGTCCTCGCAGCCTGGGCCGCCGCCGAAACATGATCAACCACAAGTGCGAAACACGAGAGATGATCA
>NZ_JADOGI010000565.1 GCF_015645445.1 Nonomuraea cypriaca
GGCGAACCGAATGGTCAAGGCCGTGCGATTGCCCGGCCGGTTGCTCGGTGGTTGCTCTTCGGCCATCGGCACCCGTGAACACGCGGTGGCATTTTTGGGCATTTCGAGGACGACTAAAAGGGATGGAATATTACAAGGAAGTACATATAGGTACGGCCTGACACAAACCCTAGTGACTCTTAATCAGCGGGTCCGGGGTTCGAGTCCCTGGCGGCGCACCGCACAGAAACCCTAGCTCGGCACGCTGAGCTGGGATTTCTCGGTTTCCGAGAGGCTTCAGCCGCGTTGAGGTGCTCCCGTGGTTGCTCGCCGGATGCTCTTCGGCACGGTTCCGGCACGTGGCCGGGCGTGCCGGAACCAGGTTTGGGGTCCAGGATCGCGGCGAGCGCGGGTCGGCGCCCGGGAGGGGAGCGTCGATGTCGGCCTCGGCGAACGTGATCGATGGATGGTCGGCCTCGAACTCGATACACGTGATGTCGTACAGCTCGGCCAGGCGCCTGGGCGCTTGGGGCGGGCGGTGCGGCAGCTGTACGCGCACCGGTGCGAGCCGTCGCCCGGCGGCCGAGCTCATGAACTGCCTATCGCCGGGGAATGGGGGATGACACCCCTAGGTAGCTGGTGTTAAGCGGGTCATCTCGACCCCGGGGTTTCGGGTGACTTCATTCGGTGCCGGACTACATGACCGCGAGCAACCTGTCCCGGGCATGGATTGTGTCGGTCTCGCGGCCTTGTGG
>NZ_JADOGI010000566.1 GCF_015645445.1 Nonomuraea cypriaca
GTGCGGGGCGGCGGGTGAGGGTGAGCTGGGTGGCCAGTGTGCGTGCCTTGGCGTGTTCGGCGTGTGTCCAGGCCGTCAATCCCCTCTCGAGGTGGACGGCGAGCCTGATCGCGTTGTCGTGGGCGGAGGGGTGGCCGAGCTCGCAGGCACGCTCGGTGTCGGCGAGGGCGGCGGACAGATCATCGGCCCCCTTGTTCGGCATGTTGGCCCCCGCCTGGGAATCGACCGGGTCCGGTTCAGACGTCCCGGCGACCGCGACCGGTGTGACTGCGCCGCCGACCCGATCCGGCTCTGACGCACTGGCAGCCGGGAGCGGGGCATGGGTGGCGAGCTTCTCCGCCGCTGTGGCGCGGTTGTGGTAGGCGAGGGCCAGCTCCGGTTCGTGCCCCAACTCCTCCAGCAGTTCGATGGCCGCGGTCAGCCGGCGGTGGGCGCGGAGGTGAGCCCCCGCGGCGACGTCGAGAGCCCCAAGACCGGCGAGCGCGATCGCCTCCCCCGAACGGAACCCGATCCGCCGGGACAGGTCCAGCGCCTCGTCCAGACGGCCTGCCGCGCGGCCGGACTCCTCGACCCGGGAAAGCAGGATCAGATCGAGCACGACCCCACGGTCATGACCCAAGCCCCGGTCGAGCTCCAGTGCCCGCTCGGCGAACAGCACCGCCTCCTCCCCACTGGACGAACGCGCCAAGCCCGGGTCGGCGTCGCCGCCGGGCGAGGGCGGTGGGGGTGGGGTG
>NZ_JADOGI010000567.1 GCF_015645445.1 Nonomuraea cypriaca
GGCGAGACAGATCGGCCCTGAGGCCATCAGGCCGAGTCCGCTGACCATCCGTGTCCGCATGGCGGCCAGGATGGGTGGGCCCGCGTCCCGCCGTCACGGGACATCCGTCCCGGCCGGTCCGGGAAACTATCCGGCTTCGTGCGGGCCGCCGAGACCCGCCTCGCGGGCCCGGACGATCGCGGCCGACCGGTCGGGTACGTGCAGCTTGGTCAGGATGTTCGAGACGTGGTTGCGCACGGTCTTGGCGCTGACGTCGAGCCGGTGGGCGATCGCCGCGTTGCCCATCCCGCGGGCGAGGAGCTCCAGCACCTGGTGCTCGCGCTCGGTGAGCTGGGGGAACGGGGACGCCGTCGCGACGCGGGCGAAGTGGGCGAGCATCTGCGCGGCCACGCCGGCGCCGAACACCGCCTCACCGCGGGCGACCGCGCGCACCGCGGCCACGATCTCTTCGCCGCCCGTGCCCTTGAGCGCGTACCCGTGGGCGCCCGCGCGCAGGGCCGCCAGGATGTTCTCGTCGTCGTCGTACATCGTCAGGATCAGCGATCGGGTGGGCAGCCCGGCGGCGCCCATACGGGCGATCACCGTGAGCCCGTCGCCGTCGGGCATGTTGACATCGAGCACGGCGACGTCGGGCCGGTGCTCGACGGCCAGGCTCAGCGCGGCGGCGCCGGTGGCGGCGACGCCCACCACCGTCATCCCGGGCTCGGCGTCCAGCACCGCCCGC
>NZ_JADOGI010000568.1 GCF_015645445.1 Nonomuraea cypriaca
AGGTGGGTTTCACCGGCGCCGAGGACATGCCCCAGGCATCGGGTGGCGCACGGGTGGACATGCCCCGGGTGCCGGGCGGCCCGCCATCGGACACGCCCCAGCCGGGCGGCCCACCGGCCGACATGCCCCACCTGCCGGGTCGCGTGCCGACGGACATGCCCCGGATGCTCGATGGTGTGCGGCCGGAGGTCGGTGGTGGTCGGTGAGGTCGTTCGCCGTGATTGTCGCGCCCTTGCGGTCGCGCGACTTTCGCAACTACTACGTGGGCCAGACGGCCTCCGCGTTCGGTGACGCGCTGACGCCGCTCGCGATCGCGTTCGCCGTGCTGCACCTCACGGGATCACCGGTGGACCTCGGGATCGTCGTGCTCAGCACCCGGCTGCCGGTCATCCTGCTGACCCTGCTGGGCGGGGCGATCGGCGACCGCTTCGCGCGCCGTACCGTCATGTTGCTGGCCGACGTGATCAGGTTCGCGGCGCACGGAGCGACGGCGGTGCTGCTGCTCACGGGCACCGCGCAGCTCTGGTCGATCGTGGCCCTGCAGCTCGTGGCGGGCGCGGGGGCGGCGTTCTTCAACCCGGCCGCCGTCGGGCTCATCGCCTCATTGGCAGGGAGGGACGGCACGCAGGCGGCCAACTCGCTGATCTCGATCTCCAGGAGCACGGCGTCGATGCTGGCGCTGGGCGCGGCGGGGGCGCTGGTCGCGCTGGCGG
>NZ_JADOGI010000057.1 GCF_015645445.1 Nonomuraea cypriaca
CGAGATGACAGCAGAACCCCGACCCCCGCGGAGAAGCCCGACAGAACCTCGACAGGAGCCCATGGTCACTGTCCGTCGACCTACTCGTTGACCAGGGGGAACCCTGCGGTATTTCGGTCAACGGGTCTTCTTGTCCTTCGCGGTAGGCCTGACGGATCTTCCCGCCGTTGCCGTGGCAGATCTTGCGGGCCAGCCGGTTCGTCGTGACCAGCTCGGGTTTCGGCCCGGCGTCGACGTTGATCAGGCAGTCCAGGATGGTTTCGAGATAAGGCCGACGTTGCAGCGTCGGTTGGCCGGGCACACCCATGCCGCTTACCGTAGTGCCCGAGCTGCCCGCTGACGACGGCAACTCGACGTCCGAGTCGTCGTCGCTGATCGATCAGATCGTCCGCGAGGGTGCCCGTAAGATGCTGGCAGCCGTGTTGCAGGCCGAGGTGGATGCCTACATCGCCGCCTTCGCCGACGAGCGTGACAAGTTCGGTCGCCGCCTGGTGGTGCGTAATGGCTACCACGCGGCGCGCGAGATTCTCACCGCGGCCGGCGCGATACGGAACGCTGCCTTTACTTTTGGCCCTGGGCCAGGACGAGAACGTCCCCGGCGTCCGTGCGGTAGTACAGCACCGATCGCCCGGCCCGGCGGCGGCGCACGAGGCGGGCGTCGAGGAGCACTTTCAGGTGCCGGCCCACCGACCCCAGGCCCTGCCCGGTCAGCGCCACGAGCTGGGTGGTGCTCTTCGGGGTGGCGAGAAGGACGAGGACTGCGGCACGAGTGGGGCCGAGCAGCCGGCCCAGCGCTTCGGGCACCGGCTCCCAGCCCGGTTCGGCGAGCACACCCGAACACGGGTAGATCACGGCGTACGTGTGAGGCTCGTCCCAGGCGACCCAGGCGTGGCCGTGAGTGACAGGGACGAACAGCAGACGCGCGCCGGAGCTGATTGTCCGTGGTGGACGGTTGTAGGCGTTGATCTGCAGCCGGCCGTCTCCGAGCCAGCCCATCCCGGGGCGCAGGTCCTGCAGTGCCACGGCCCAGCCGCCATGGCTGAGCTGGGCCGTACGGGAGACGATGTCGGCCTCGATGATGCGGCGGCGACGCGGCCAGTCGGGCAGTACGGCCTGCGTCCATACCCACTCCAGCAGGTCGGCGATACGTTCGGGCAGATCGGGGCGATCGAGCTCGGTGGGAAGTGAGCCGCGCATGGACACGGCCACGTCCGCGCGGGCGACGTCGGATGGCGTCCGACGAATGATCTCCAGTTCCTCCGCGAAGGTGCGCCGCTCCTCAGTGGGTGGAGGGACGCAGAAGTCGGCGATCCATTCTTGTCCCAGCGCAGCCTGCACCAGCAGCGCAGTGACGGCATCGAGTCGCTCGCGGTAGGCCGGCAAGTGAGCGGCGAGCCACACCTTGCCCGCCGGGTGCGTGGCCGTCCCGGCCGCCAGGGTACACAGGCTCGCGGTGGCCTCGGCCAGCGGCGACACCACGAACCTGCTGCCCGCCAGCGTGTCGGCATTGAGCTGCCACCACCCCATCGTTTCGCCTCCCGGCGAAACTTTAACGCCCGGGCGCGTGAGGCCCTCAGGCTCTCGGCATGCGGACCTATGGACAGCTTCTGCGCACCCCCGAGTTCACGCCCCTCTTCGCAGCGACATCTGCGCACGCGGCGGCCTCAACGGTAAGCGGACTGGCGCTGGGCGTACTTGTATATGGGGCGACGCGGTCGCCGCTGCTGGCCGCGCTGAGTATGTTCGGCCCCTCCCTGGCGCAGGTGATCGGGGCGGTGGCGCTTCTGTCGGCCGCCGATCGGCTGTCACCGCGCGCCACGCTGAGCGGTATCGCCGTGGTCTTCGGCCTGGGTACCGCCGTGCTGGCCGTTCCGGGACTGCCGGTGTTGGGGGTATTCGCGATCGTGCTGGTGCTCGGGTTGGTCTCCTCGCTGAACGGCGGGGTGCGGTGGGGGCTGCTCAACGAGATCCTGCCGCGTGAGGGGTATCTGCTGGGCAGGTCGACGATGAACATGACCATGGGAGTCCTGCAGATCTGCGGGTTCGCGGCGGGGGGCGTGCTGGTCGCCGCGCTGTCGTCGCGCGGGGCCCTACTCGTCAGCGCCGTGCTGTACCTGGCCGAGGCGGTCATCACCCGGTGGGGTCTTAGTGATAGGCCGCCGCGGGGCACAGGGCGGCCGTCGGTTGCCGCGACGTGGCGGACGAACGTGCAGTTGTGGTCGTCCGTGCCCCGCCGTTACGTGTATCTCGCGCTGTGGGTGCCCAACGGGTTGATCGTCGGCTGCGAGTCGCTCTTCGTCCCCTACGCGCCGGAGCACGCCGGCCTACTGTTCGCCGTCGCGGCGGCGGGCATGCTGGCGGGTGACATACTGGCAGGCCGGTTCATCCCCTCCAAGTGGCGGGCACGCCTCGGGGCCCCGCTACGTCTCCTGCTGGCCGTACCGTATTTGGTCTTCGCGCTACAGCCGGGGATCACGGTGGCGGCGGTAGCCGTAGCGGCGGCGTCAGTAGGGTATGCGGCGAGCCTGTCGCTGCAGGAGCGTCTGATGGCACTGACGCCGGAGGAACTGAGCGGGCACGCCCTTGGGCTGCACTCCTCGGGCATGCTCACCATGCAGGGCGTTGGCGCCGCACTTGCGGGGGCGGTCGCGCAGGTCGCATCGGCGACGACCGCCATGGCGGTGATGGCGGCGTTGTCCGTGGCGGTCACGCTGGCCCTCACTGGTGGATTGCGGCCTTAACTGCTGGTGTTGGCAGTCATCGAGTCCGTATCGGCTCGCAGAGAAGCTCCCGCGCAGTCGCGGCCGAGTGGGTTGTCGTCTCTGGATGGCCGCAGGCGACGGGCATGCGTACACGACAGACAATCCTCGCGGCCAAGGACTTACAAGATGATCACCCTTGCCTCGCCCGGTCTTGTTGGCGACCCTGACGGGCGGCATTTTCCCCTCGGTTTACGGTGGTGCTGTCAATTCTCATCGACATTACTTGCGGGTAGCACCGCCCAGTGCTGTTCGAAGTCGTTGCCCTGTGACACCGAACCTTGAGTTCGTGCCATCGAAGGTTGGACGGATCTGAGAGCTTGTTGAGATCGCCGCTGTACGGTCTCATGGACCGCATACGAGGGGCATTACCGAAAAGAGCGGGGCAGGCATGGAGGGACGCATCGAGAAGGCCAAGCTGTCCTATGAGCATGCTGTCTTCGTCGGCGATGTCGGTGAGCTGGCAGCGGCGGAGCGGGAGTTGGACAAGGTCGAAGCCGATCTCGCTGTGGCCCGGGGACGGATCTTGCACGCGCGGTTCCTCGATGACCGGCGCGAGGATCCGCGTGAGCTGGCACTGTTCGAGCGTGCGACACACCTGTACCGGACGCTGGGTGATGCGGCGGGCGAGGCGGATTCGGTGTTCTGGGAGGGCTGTTTCCACCAGGTCGTACGGAGCGACCCCGACCGCGCCATTCCTCTCCTTGAGCAGTCGTACGACCTGGCAACGGCGGCAGGCGCCCGATACACCCAGTCGGAAGCGCTCCGGCACCTGGGGATCGCCGACCATGCCGCAGGCCGGCTGGACGCCGCCCGGGAGCATTTGGAGGCATCGGTACGGCTACGCCGGGAGATCGGGCTGCTGGCCGGTGTCGCCGCCGACCAGGTAGGGCTGATCTACATCGCCGCCGCGCAAGGCCGACAGGACGACGCGGTGGCGCTGGCCGCAGAGGCGTATGCCACCGCCGAGGAGTGCGGGGCCCGCCGCATCATGCGGCAGGTCGCGGAGGCGCGTATGCAGATCATGGCGCCGGACACCGATCACGGCGAGACCTACAAGCAGGGCGCACCTTGAGCCGCTGAAGCTTCGATGTCGCAAGCTCAAGGTGCATGGTCACCGGACGGAAGTCGCCGACAAACGCTGCTGTTCCTCGCCGACATAATCACCACAGGTTGAGACCCCTCGGGGCGAGCCGCGGATGCACTCATCCAGCGAACCACCCGCATGACTACCTGGTCGGTGACGCCCACCAGGTGCTGGATGCCCTCGTCGTACGGCGAGATCGTGATGTTGTCCGGGCTGTCATAGGGTGTCCTCGTCGGGGAGGGGTTGACGCCGAATCCTCCTGTGGACGGTTCACCAGGTGGTGTGGACGGCCTTGGGCCCGATGTCCACTGCGTTGGTCGTCCATTCGATGTCCTCGACCGGTCCTTGCAGTCGCAGCCCGGGCAACCGCCTGGCCAGGGCGCGGAGGGCGGCGGTGATCTCGATGTGGGCCAGGGGTGCGCCGAGGCAGTAGTGCATCCCGTGCCCGAACACCAGAGGCGTGCCGGCGCGCCGCTCGGGCCAGAATCGGTCCGGGTCGGCGAAGTGCTCGGGGTCGCGATGGGCGGCCTCCAGCCGGACCAGGACCAGGTCGCCCGCGGCGATCGGCACGCCACCCAGTTGCAGGTCGTCCTGGGCGTAGCGGGGGAAGGGCTCGCCGGTCCGTCCCGCCTGCAGGCGCAGGACCTCCTGGACAGCCGTGTCTGTCTGCTCGGTCGTGGACGTCGCAAGGGCGGGCAGCCGGCCTTCGGCCAGAAGCCGGATCGCGCCGGTGGAGATCGCGTTGGAGGCCGACAGGTAGCCGGCGGAGACGATGGTCGTGGTCATGGCGATCAGCTCGGCGTCGCTGGGTGTCTCCCGCTTGGCCGCGACCAGTTCCCCGGCGTAGGCGCCGAGCTCGTTCCATGCTTGCGCGGCCGTGGCCAGGTCCTCCTCGTCGGCGAAGAGGAAGTCCGTAGCGCTCGCGGCGTCGGCGAGCCCGCGCAGCCGCGCGCGATCGCCTGTCGGCACACCGAGTAGCTCGCCGATCACCCTGATCGACAGGGGGGCGGCGAGGTCCGTCACCAGGTCGGCGGGTGGCCCGTGGTCCGCGAGCGTTGAGACGTAGTCGCCGGCCAGCCGCTCGACGTGCGGCCGCAGGGCGGCGATGCTCCGTGGGCTGAAGGCCTTCGACACCAGGCGCCGGAGCCGGGCGTGGGCTTCGCCGTCCTGGAACAGGGTGTCATTCCCCGACATGTCGGTGCCGGGTGGCGCCAGCCCGAATCTGCGGTCGGACAACACCGCCGCGACGGTCTCGTACGAGGTGACCAGCCACGCGCGTCGCCCATCCGGCGTGAGCACCGGGGCGACGGGTGCGCTCGCGCGCAGCCGCGCGTACTCAGGCGGCGGCGTCAGAGGGTCGGGTCGGTCGAACGGCAGGGTGGGCGTCGTCATGGTCACTGTGGCTCCTCATCTCTCTCGGATCCAGTGAAAACGTTGACGTCGCGTCAAGGTCAACCCAGGGAACGGCGCGGCACCGGCTCGGTTCCGGACATCTGTTGCTCGAGCGGACGAGAACGCGTTTCAATCCCGGTCCTGGGTGAGATGCCTGGCGGTCCCACTCACCGGCTGGCGCCAGGGTGCTCCCATGAACGTGGCCGGGTGACAACTGCCGGTCGAACGCGATCGCGCCCACGGCGCCGGGCCGGCCTCCGGGGCGGCGATCCACGAGTACTTCCAGCCCGGCACGATCTGCGCCGCCCCACGGCTGCGACCGTAGACATGGCAGAACGAGCGGTCCGGGCTGGTGGCGGCGTCCGGGCGCGACCAGTTCGACACGTCGACCGCGAGGTCCCCCACACGGGTTCACTGGTCGACGTGCTCGGCCGCGGTCTTCGGGAGCGCGAGCATCACGAGTGCCGCCACGACGTAGAGCACCGCGGAGACGACGAGGGCGATGCTGAGCGCGTGACCGTAGTCGGCCAGTCCCGGTGTGCCGGTCGTCGATCCGGTGACGGCGGTGAAGAAGACCGTGCCGAGAACGGCGATGCCGATGGCGCCGCCGATCTGGTTGACGGTGGAGAGCAGGCCGCCCGCGGCGCCTGCGTTGCGTCCGGGAATGCCGGCGAGGACGACGTTGACGAGGATGGGGGCGGCAAGACCGAGCCCGAGACCGCCGATGAGAAGAGCGAGGGCAAGATGCCAGTATCCGGGATCGTTGCCGTCCCTGATGATCGCCCACAGGACGAGCTGGGATGCCGCGATGGTGAGCGAGCCGGTGATCAGCAGGGCTCTCCCGGCCTTGGCGGCGAGAGCGACGCCGAGCCCTGAGGTGATGATCGAACCGAGTGCGTAAGGCAGGATCACCAGGCCGGTCTCCCACGCGGTGCGGTCGGTGCCGTTTTGGAGGTAGACCGACAGGGTGAGGAAGAACGACCCGATGCCGCCGAAGAAGAGCACGGACGCGCTCAGGCCGATCGCGAAGGCGCGGATTCGGAGCAGAGCCGGATCGAAGACGGGTTCGTTCCCGCGTCCGGTGAGGCGGCGCTCGTAGGCGAGGAAGATCGCCAGCACGATGATTCCGGCGGCGAGGAGGGCGTAACTGGCCCAGGTCCATCCCCCGGTCTCGGTCTGGATGATCGGCAGTAGCAGGAGCAGGATGCCCGAGGCCGCGAGCAGCGCGCCCAGGAGGTCCAGCCGCGCGGTCGAGGTGGAGCGGGACTCCGGCAGAACCTTCGCGCCGATGATGAGCGCCAGGATCGAGACAGGCACGTTGATCCAGAAGATTGTGCGCCATCCCAGGTCGAACAGGTCGCCGTCAACGAGCAGCCCGCCCAGCAGCGGGCCGGCGACCGACGCGAGACCCTGGACCGCCCCGTAGGCGCCGAACGCCTTGGCACGCTCGCCCGGAGCGAACGATGCCCGGATGATCCCGAACACCTGCGGGACCATGATCCCTGCGGTCAGTCCCTGCGCGGCGCGCATGCCGATGAGCATTCCCGGATCGGCTGCCAGCGCGCAGAGTGCGGAGGTGAGCATGAACCCGGCCAGCCCGATCATGAACAGGCGCTTGCGGCCGTACTGGTCACCGAGCCGTCCGCCGGTGATCAGGCCCGCACCCAGGGCGAGGACGTAGGCGGCGATCGTCCACTGGATCTGGGCGTCGCCGGCCCCCAGGTCTTGGGCTATCGCCGGGGCCGCGACGGTGACGATCGTCGCGTCGAGAAGGTCCATGAAGGAGCCGAAGAGCACCACCAGGAGCGCCGCGCTCGCGCCCGCGCCGGAGATGAGTGCCGAGGAAGCGGCGGGTGCATGCGTGCCCTCTTGAGGGCTCTGTGAAACGGTCATGCTGGCCACGATCACAGGTATAGTTGCCATCGAGTGACCGCTTTATGTGAGGGGATAAGCGATGGCTACCACCTCCGCGCGGACGCTCAAGCTGCTGTCGATCTTCGGGATCGGCGCGACCCTGACCGCCGAGGAGCTCGCCACCAGGCTCGGGGCGTCTGTGCGGACCGTGCGACGCGACATCGACACGCTCAGAGAGCTCGGGTACGAGATCGAGGCCGTGCGCGGGGCGGGCGGAGGTTACCGGCTCGGCCGCGCCAACCGGTTGGCGCCGGTCGTCTTCGACGAGGACCAGGCTGTCGCGGCGGCCGTCGCGCTCCAGACCGTCCCCACGATCCTGTCCGGCATCCGCGAGAACTCGGCCCGCGCCCTCGCCACGCTGCAGCAGGCGATGCCCGCCCGCAGCCGTATCCACGCCGAAGCGTTCACCGTCTCCGCAGCGCGCAACTACTGGGAGTTCCCCGCGGCGCCCATCGACGCCGAGATCATCCGCGTCATCGGTGGCGCGATCAACCGGCAGCACATCGTTCGCGTGGACTACACCGGCGAGGACGAACCGACGACTCTCACGCTGGAACCGCACGACCTCGTCGTGTGGGCGGCACGGTGGTACCTCGTCGCGTTCGAACCGGACGCGGACCGATGGCGCGCGATGCGAATCGACCGCCTCGAACCACGCATGCCCACGGGGAGAACCTTCGACCGCCGCGACGTCCCGCACAGCGATCCGGTCGCATTCGTCATGAGCACGCACGACCGCGGCGACACCCCGGCGGACTGGCCATGCCGCGGGTCGGCGCTCGTCGCACTACCTGCGCCCGTCGTCGCCCGGTTCGCCCCCGGCGGATCGACGGTCGAGTACGACACCGACTCCAGCTGCCGACTCACGCTCGGTGCATGGTCATGGGCAGGGCTGGCAGGATTGCTCCTGACTTTCGACGCTGACGTCACGGGCATCGAACCGGCAGAGCTCAGGCAGGCGCTGCGCTCCTTGCGCACCCGCATCGACGAAGGACTCAGGCGCGCTATGTGAGTTCACTGGGATGTGTCGAGGCTGGGGACTGCTGCACGGATAGGTGGAGCAGGTGCCGGAGAACGAACCGGCCAGGTGGTGGCGCCCGACGTCCCGCGTGCGGCCACAACCGCTGCCGGCCCTGGCGCTTCCGGCTCGGATGGCTCTCGCCCCGCCGACGACGTCGAACTCGATTACGTCGGCTAGCTGGACAACGCCGCGAAGCTGATCAACGCGCGGGGGCTGCGCGGGACGGGCCGGCGGCAACACCTGATCCCAGTCCTACGCCGCGCCAGCGTTCCGGCGGGCGGGCTGGTCCGGGGATCGGCCACAGCGTGGGCGGGAGCTTGGTATCGGGCTGCTGGCTGGGCTGCGGCAGGCTTGGCGCCCGCCGGTAAGGCGGAGAAAAGCGCGACGAGTGTCATCATCGCTAAGATGATCAACGGGGGACGGTGCCTACGTGAACGCATGTGATGTTCCTCCCGTAAGGCGTTCGACAGCCGTGACCGGTCGAAGTGCTCGTTCCGCAGAATACGCGGCACGGGCTTAGGCGAACCTGAGACCCACTGTGAGGGCTCTCAGCATTCTCAGCCTGGTCTCAGCCGGGCCCTGCGGCGCACCTGATGGCCGACGCCCGGGGCGGGCGGAGTTAGTCGCCGTTAGGTATCGGGTGCAGCGGAGGTAAGAAATGACCCCGCCCTCAGCGCCGACGGCACCCGGCCGGCCTACGCCACGCCGCTGATCGGAGGCGGCGCCAAGATCTCCGTGCTCGACGTCGCCACCGGCCGACGCCGAGACTGGAAGACGTTGACGCACTCGATGGTGAGCGGCTTGTCCTGGTCCCCGGACGGCCGCTCGCTCGCCTACGTGCTGGGTGGCCGGGCCATCGCCTTGCTCGACCTCGCCCGCCTGGGTGCCGACCTGGACGGCGCCGCGTCCCGGATAATCAAGAACGCCACGGGCGCCCTCCCGATCGAGTCGGTGGCTCACACCCCCGACGGCAGCGCGCTGATCCACGCGTCCGGGCACACCGTCGAACGCGTTCCCGTGACGGGCGGGGCGGCTCAGATCCTGGCCCGGCCGGAACCGATGCTCGCTCAGCGGGATGGAGCTCATCGGTTCCTTTGATCGTTTGCCGTCGATTTGCCACCGCGAGCGTTCGTCACCGGGTGACAGAGATCAGTCCACATCGACACCAGGCAACCAAAGCCTGGAGCGGCTCCTTCTGGCGTTGGTCATTTGCCGGATCGCCCGGTGTGGTCTCGGCCGTTGAGTGCGAACGCGGGTAGATTCCCATCCATCACAGAGCGTGACCATCCACGCGTTAGAAGGGATGGCATGGGGATGCGAACGTCATTGCCGGCCGCGCGCGGCCGGCAGCCGTAGGCGCAACCGTCCCGTCGACGCTGTCCAGGAGGTCTTCTTGCAGACTGACCCGATAGGGGTACGGGTTCAGGTCGAGGGCGTCGTCCAGGGGGTGGGGTTCCGGCCGTTCGTCTACGGGCTGGCGAGCCGTCTCGGGTTGGCGGGACAGGTCGGCAACGACGGCCATGGCGTCTTCGTCGAGTTGGCGGGTGGCCGGAGCCAGATCGGGGAGTTCTTGCGGCTGCTGGAACACGACGCGCCCCCGCTGGCCGTGATCGAGCGGGTGACCGTCACGCCGAGCGCTCGTACGGTGCGGGCGGGCGGCCGGTTCCTGATCGTGCCGAGTGACCGGCTCGGCTCGTCTCGCACGCTGGTGTCACCCGATATCGCGACTTGTGCCGACTGCTTGGCCGAACTGGCCGACCCCACCGACCGGCGTTACCGCTATCCATTCGTCAACTGCGTCAACTGCGGGCCCCGGCTGACGATCGTGCGTGCGATGCCGTACGACAGGCCGCTGACCACGATGGCGGGGTTCGCGATGTGCGCCGGCTGCCTGGCCGAGTACCACGATCCGGCCGATCGGCGCTTTCACGCCCAGCCCATCTGCTGTCCGGCGTGCGGCCCCGGCCTCAGCCTGGCAGGCGCGCCAGGTGACCCACTTACCGGCGCCGCCGCCGTGCTGCGGGAGGGCGGAGTGCTGGCGGTGAAGGGGATCGGCGGCTACCACCTCTCGGTGCTTGCCTCCGACGAGCGCGCAGCCGCCGAGCTACGGCGACGTAAACGGCGCGCGGACAAGCCGTTCGCCGTCATGGTCGCCGACCTGGACGAGGCCCGGCGGCTGTGCGAGGTGGACGAGGTGACGGCCGCACTCCTGACCGACCGCGCACGGCCGGTCGTGCTGTCGCCTCGGCGCGCGGAGGCGGCGGTGGCCGGCGCGGTCGCACCGGGCAACCGCTGTCTCGGTCTGATGCTGCCCTATACGCCGTTGCACCACCTGCTGCTCGCGGAAACGGCCGCCCCGATCGTGCTGACGAGCGGGAACAGCTCGGACGAGCCGATCGCGTACGACGACCGCGACGCCTACGACAGGCTCGGCGGCATCGCGGACGCGTTCCTGACGCACGACCGGCCCATCAACCTTCGCGCCGACGACTCGGTGGTGCGTCCCTTCCGGGGAAAAGGGATGCTCTTGCGGCGCTCGCGCGGCTACGCCCCCAGCCCGCTCACGCTCGCCTGGGAGGCGCCCAGGCAGATCCTCGGCTGCGGTGCCGAGCTGAAGAACACGTTCTGCCTGGCGAAGGGGCGCCACGCGTTCGTCTCCCCGCACATCGGCGATCTGGAGAACTACGAGACGCTCCGGTCTTATGTCGAGGGGATCGAGCATTTCGCCGCCCTCTTCGACGTGCGTCCGGAGGTGGTCGCGTACGACCTGCATCCGGAGTACCTGTCCACCAAGCACGCCATGGGCCTGCCGGACGTCGAACTGACCGCGGTGCAGCACCACCACGCGCACATCGCCTCCTGTCTCGCCGACAACGGAGAGTACGGCCGCGTGATCGGTGTCGCGTTCGACGGGCTCGGCTACGGCATCGACGGGACCTTGTGGGGTGGTGAGTTCCTGCTGGCCGACCTGGGCTCGTTCGACCGAGCCGGCCACCTGGCGCCCGTGCCGATGCCGGGTGGCAGCACGGCGATCAGGCAGCCATGGCGGATGGCCGCCGCCTACCTGGCCGGCCTTCCCGGCGTCGAAGCGCCGGCCGTGGTCAGGCGCGACCAGCCGCAGTGGGACGACGTGACGTCCCTGGCCGTGCGTGGGGGAATCGGCGCGCCGCTGACGTCGAGCGCCGGCCGCCTTTTCGACGCCGTGGCGGCGCTGCTCGGCGTACGAGACACGATCACTTACGAAGGGCAGGCCGCGATCGAGCTGGAACAGCTCGCCGATCCCGCCGAACGGGGCCGCTACCCCACGACCCTCTCCCAGAACGGCGGCATGATCGTGGCGGCCGGCTCGGATCTGGTGCGGGCCGCCGTGGCGGATCTCGCCACGGGCACCGATCCGGCCGTCATCTCCGCCCGCTTCCACAACGGCGTGAGCGATCTCATCGTGCGCTGCTGCCTGACACTGCGCGACGCGACCGGATTGACCACGGTCGCGCTGTCAGGCGGGGTCTTCCAGAACATGCTGCTGGTTCAGCGCACGCTGGAACGGCTGAGCGGCGCGGGTTTCCGGGTGCTCACCCACGTCAACGTGCCGGCCAACGACGGCGGCATCAGCCTGGGCCAGGTCGCCGTCGCCGCCGCCCGGGACCGCGATCACCCCGTGGTGCGGCCGGGCCTGTCCTGACGAGAGCGTGGTGCTCGTTCGCGCTGGTCATCGTACGTGCAGGTACAAGACAGTCATGGTTTGCAACCTTCGTCAGCGCGGTATGTCCGCTACGTAGAGTTCTAGGTCGGATACCAAGAGGCACCGGGCCTGAACCTCTACGCGGGCCAAGAAGGGGGCTTGGGCCATGACAGCCACGCGAACACCGACCGCCCTGGACGAGGTGCACATCCTGTGGACATCGGAGGGCATGAGCTGCGACGGCGACACCGTCTCCGTCACCGCCGGAACGCTGCCGAGCCTTGAGGATGTTCTGCTCGGGCTCGTGCCGGGCCTGCCCAAGGTGCACCTGCACAACAAGGTCCTGGCGACGGAGGTGGGCGACGCCTTCATGGCCGCCTTCCACCAGGCCGATCGCGACGAGCTCGGGCCGTTCATCTTCGTGGTCGAAGGCTCGATCCCGAACGAGAAGATCAACGGCGACGGCTACTGGACGTCCATGGGCAACGATCCGGTCACCGGCGAGCCCATCACGGTCAACGAGTGGATCGACCGGCTCGCGCCCAAGGCGTGGGCCGTGGTGGCCATCGGCACCTGCGCCGCGTACGGCGGCATCCATGCCATGGCCGGCAACCCGACCGGCTGCATGGGGCTGGCCGACTACCTGGGCCGCGACTTCCGCTCCGCAGGAGGGCTGCCCATCGTCAACGTGCCCGGCTGCCCTGTCCAGCCGGACAACTTCATGGAGACGCTGACCTGGCTGCTGTATCAGGCGGCGGGCATGGCCCCGACCATTCCGCTCGACGAGATGCTGCGTCCCACCTGGCTGTTCGGCAAGACCGTACACGAGGGTTGCGACCGTGCGGGCTACTACGAGCAGGGCGATTTCGCCCATGACTACAACTCCCCCAAGTGCCTGGTGCGTGTCGGTTGCTGGGGCCCGGTGGTCAACTGCAACGTCACCAAGCGCGGCTGGATGGACGGCGTCGGCGGCTGCCCCAACGTGGGCGGCATCTGCATCGCCTGCACCATGCCCGGCTTCCCCGACAAGTTCATGCCCTTCATGGACGAACCCCCAGGCGGATCGGTGTCGGCCGCGGTCAGCGGCGCGTACGGCTCTCTGATCCGCAGGCTACGCGCGATCACCAACAGCTCGGCCAACAAGGAGCCGAAGTGGCGCCACAACCGCCGCAAGCTGACAAGCGGGTACGACCCGCGCTGGGGAAACGGCTAAGAGGGAGAGCAGCGAGGTGACAACCCGGACAGCGGGGTCCAAGCAGCAGACGGGCGAATCCCGCGAGCTGGTGGAGATGTCGTGGGACCCGATCACCAGGATCATCGGGAACCTCGGCATCTACACCAAGATCGATTTCAACAACCGCGAGGTCGTCGAGTGTAAGAGCACCTCGTCGCTGTTCCGCGGCTACAGCGTTTTCATGAAGGGCAAGGACCCGCGCGACGCCCACTTCATCACGAGCCGGATCTGCGGCATCTGCGGCGACAACCACGCGGTCTGCTCGATCTACGCGCAGAACATGGCGTACGGCGTCAAGCCCCCGCCCTTGGCGGAGTGGATCATCAACCTTGGCGAAGCGGCCGAATACATGTTCGACCACACGCTCTTCCAGGACAACCTGGTCTTCGTCGACTACTGCGAGCAGATGGTCAAGGAGACCAATCCCAGCCTGCTGCGCCGAGCCGAGACGACGCAGGCGCACAACGCCGGCGTCCACGGCTACCGGACGATCGCCGACATCATGCGCGCGTTCAATCCGTTCAGCGGCGACATGTACCGCGAAGCGCTGCAGGTGAGCAGGATCACCAGGGAGATGTGCTGCCTGATGGAGGGCAGGCACGTGCATCCGTCCACGCTGTATCCGGGAGGCGTGGGCACCGTCGCGACGCCCCAGGTGTTCACCGACTACCTGGCGCGGCTGCTGAGGGTGCTCGACTTCGTGAAGAAGGCCGTCCCGATGAACGACGACATCTTCGACTTCTTCTACGAGGCGCTGCCCGGCTATGAGGAGGTCGGCCGCAGGCGGGTGATGCTCGGTTGCTGGGGCGCCTTCCAGGATCCCGCGGTCGTCGACTACGACTACCGCACCATGAACGAGTGGGGCAGGCAGATGTTCGTCACGCCCGGCATCGTCCTGGACGGCGAGTTGCTGACGACGAACCTGGTGGACATCAACCTCGGCATCAGGATCCTGCTGGGCAGCTCGTACTACGACGACTGGCAGGCCGAGGAGAGGTTCGTCACCCACGATCCGCTCGGCAACCCGGTGGACCAGCGTCATCCGTGGAACCAGACGACTCTGCCCAAGCCACAGAAGCGCGACCTGGACAACGGCAACTACAGCTGGGTCATGAGCCCCCGCTGGTACGACTCGCGCACCGGCGACCACCTGGCGCTCGACACCGGCGGCGGCCCGCTGGCCCGGCTGTGGACGACGGCGCTCGCCGGTCTGGTCGACACCGGCACGGTGCGCGCCACCGGCCACAGCGTGGAGATCAACCTGCCCAAGAGCATGGCTTTCCCTGAGACGCGGCTGGAGTGGAAGATCCCGCGGTGGGCGAACACCCTCGAACGCAACCGGGCCCGCGCCTACTTCGTCGCGTACGCGGCGGCCATGGCGGTCCACTTCGCCGAGCAGGCGCTGGGCGAGGTGCGAGCCGGCCGCACGCAGGTGTTCACCGACTTCGACGTGCCGGAGGAGGCGATCGGCTGCGGCTTCCACGAGGCGGTGCGCGGAGTGCTGTCGCATCACCTGGTGATCCGCGAAGGCAAGATCGCCAACTACCATCCGTACCCGCCGACGCCGTGGAACGCCAGCCCGCGCGACGTCCACGGCACGCCGGGGCCGTACGAGGACGCGGTTCAGGGGATGCCGATCTTCGAGGAGAACGGTCCGGACTCGTTCAAGGGCATCGACATCATGCGCACCGTACGTAGCTTCGACCCATGCCTGCCCTGCGGGGTCCACATGTACCTCGGCGGCGGCAAGGTGCTCAAGCAGGTCCACTCGCCCACCTTCGGCGCGAGCGTCTCCGGATGAGCGAGCGCATCGGCAGGATCGAAGCCCTGCTCGAGACGGCGGGACCGGCCGCCACCGAACTCGTCAAGGAGCTGCTCGACCTGTACGGCGACGGCCTGGCGAGGGTCATGGCGATCGTGGGCGAGGAGCAGGGGGCCCGGCTGGCCGCCGACGAGCTGATCTCGTCCCTGCTCCTGCTGCACGATCTGCACCCGCTGGACATCCGCGCCCGGGTGCGGACGGCGCTCGCCGGCGGCTCGGCCGAGGTGCTCGCGATCGAGGGCGACCTGGTACGGCTGCGCGTGCGGCCGACCGGTTGCGGCTCATCCGCGGCGACGTCGGCCCTGCGCCAGTCGGTGCTCGACGCGGCCCCGGAGATCGAACGGGTCGAGATCGAGTTCGCGGACACGTCCCTGATCCCGGTCGAGAGCCTGACCGTCCGCCCCGCCACGACGGCGCCATGAGCGGCCTGCTGCGCCGGCTCGCTTCGGGGGCACGTGAGCGCGGGGAAGAGCGCTGCGAGCTGTGCGGCGAGCCGCTGCCCGCCGTCCACCGCCACCTGCTGGAGCTACCGGCACGCGAGCTGCGCTGCGCCTGCCGCGCCTGCCAGGTGCTGTTCGACCATGGGGCGGCCGGCGGTGGGCACTACCGCCTGGTGCCGGAACGCCGCCGGCGGCTGTGCGGGTTCAGGCTGGACGAGGAGACCTGGGCACGCCTGCGGGCGCCGGTGCGCACGGTGTTCCTGGTCGACGACTCGGCCGCCGGGCTGCCGATCCTGCACTACCCGAGCCCGGCCGGAGCGGTGCGGGCACCCGTCGACCAGGGCGCATGGGCGCTCCTGCGGCGCGACAACCCGGCGCTCCTGCAGCTGCGGCCGGACGTCGAGGCCCTGCTGGCCGACCGTGACCGCGGTGCCTGGATCGTGCCGGTTGACGACTGTTACGCGCTCGTCGGCGCCATCCGTACCCGGTGGCGCGGCCTGACAGGAGGCGCGGACGTACGCCGGCACATCGCCCAGTTCTTCACCGACCTCGACGACCGGTCCGTCACCGTACCGGCCACTGACAGCGACAGGAGCTCAGCGTGAGCAAGAAGGAACCGATCAGGACGGGCAGGCGCGACGTGCGTCCCGACGCCCCTTCCCACGTCAAGGGCGTCAAGGAGGGCAACTCGCGCGGCAACTACGAAAAGCAGAAGGGACATCTTCCCGACGGCAGCTCCACGGCCAGGCGCTCGACCGGCATCAACCCCGGCAAGCATGACCCGATCGACCCCGACATGCCCAACCTGTCGCCCGCCTGATGCCGGCGACATCACCGGCCGTGCGGATCGAGGTGCGCGGCGTCGAGGCGGCCGCGCCCGCCGTCGCGCCCGCCCTGCGGTTCCTGCTCCACCTGCACGCGGACGCGCCGATCCGCGCGCTCACGCTGGCCACGCAGGTCCGCATCGACGCCACCGGCCGCGGCTACGACGAGCACGCGCGGCAGCGGCTCAGGGAGCTGTTCGGCCCGCCGGAAGCATGGGGACGCAATCTCTCCAGCCTGCTGTGGACACAGACGCTCACCCATGTTCCCGCCTTCACCGGCAGCACGACCACGCAGATCATCGTCGCGTGCACGTACGACTTCGACGTGGCCGCGGCCAAATACCTGCACGGCCTGCCCGACGGAGAGGTGCCGCTGCGGTTCCTGTTCACCGGCACGATCTTCTACCTGGACGACGGCCGCCTGCAGGCCGCACACCTGCCCTGGGACACCGAGTCGGACTTCCGCATGCCGGTGTCGGCGTGGCAGGACCTCATGGATCGCCACTTCCCGGACACCGCCTGGATCCGGCTGGAGCGCGACACCTTCGACCGCCTGTACGCGCACAGAGTGCGGCACACCCTGCCCGGCTGGGACGACGCGGTGCGGTCACTGCTGGAGACGAGCGGAGGCTGAACCCAGATGGACCACGTCAGACAGATCGCGCAAGCCGTGCTGTACGAGGGCTACCTGCTGTGGCCGTACCGGGAGTCGTCGCTGAAGAACCGGCATCGCTGGACGATCGGCGGCGTCCACCCCGAGGCCTACGGCAGAGCGCACGACGGCAACCCGTGGCTGATGCGTACCCAATGCCTCCTCGAGGCCGAGCCCCGCGACACCGTCGACGTGTGCGTGCGCTTCCTGCACGTCGTGACCCGTCTCCCCGACGATGACGGCCGGGCGCCCGGTCAGGAGGCGGAGGAGCGTGAGGTGAACGTGACGGGCCTCGTCCTGGACGAGTTGCTGCGCGGCCCCGTCATCACGAAGATCGACGTTCCCGCCGGACAGCGGCGGCAAGAGACCGTATCGCGTAGCCGGCGGGAGCTGCGCGGGCGGATCGAGGCGAGCGCGCTGCGGCTGCGGCCGGACCTGTTCCGGATCACGGTCGAGGTGGTCAACACCACGCCCTGGCACGGAGGCACCCGCGACGACGCACTCCAGCGCACGCTGGTCTCCGCGCACACCGTGCTGCACGCGCCGAGCGCCCGGTTCGTCTCGCTCATGGATCCGCCGGCGGAGCTGCGGACGTACGCGGCGGGGTGCGACAACGCCGGCGCCTGGCCGGTGCTCGCCGGGCCGGACGGCGACCGGCACACCGTTCTGTCCGCACCGATCATTCTCTACGACCACCCGCGGATCGCGCCGGAGAGCCCCGGCGACCTGTTCGACGCGACGGAGATCGACCAGCTGCTCACGCTGAGCGTGCTCGCACTCAGCGACCAGGAGCGGCAGGAGATCCGCGACGGGGACCCGCGCGCCCGCGAGATCCTCGACCGCTGCGCCGCCCTCACGCCCGCGGAGCTGATGCGGCTGCACGGCCTCATGCGGAAGACGGAGCCGCTCGCATGAGCGGCTTCTGGGACCGGATGGCCGGTCGCGGTCCGGCCGAGGTGCTCGTCGCAGGAGTGCCGGTCGGGCCGGGCAGCAAGGTCCGGCTGCGGCCCCGAAGCCAGGCCGACATCTTCGACCTGGTGCTCGACGGCCGGGTCGCGATCGTGGAGAGCGTGGAGCAGGACGACGAGGGCGCCTTCCACGTCGCGGTCACGCTCGACGACGACCCCGGGCGCGACCTGGGGGAGGCCCGGCTGCCCGGGCACCGGTTCTTCTACTCCGCCGAGGAGATCGAGCCCCTCGGGGAGCGGGACGGGCGCCCGGCCGGCGGACGTGTTCTGGTCGCCGGGATCGGCAACGTCTTCCTGGGAGACGACGGGTTCGGCGTCGAGGTGGCCCGCCGCCTGGCCGACCAGACGCCGGTCCCAGGCGTGGACGTCGTCGACTTCGGCATCCGCGGCATGGATCTGGCCTACGCCTTGCAACGGGACTACGTGGCCGTGGTCTTCGTGGACGCGGCGCCACGCGGCCACGCCCCCGGCACGCTCACCGTGCTCGAACCCGAGCCGCCGGACGATGACGGCGCGCTGGTGGAGACGCACGGCATGGACCCGGTCCGGGTCCTGCGGCTGGCCAGGCAGCTCGGCCGCGTCCCGGCTCTGGTGAGGGTGGTCTGTTGCGAGCCGGCCACGGTCGACGAGGCGTTGTTCGAGCTGAGCGGGCCGGTGCGCGCGATGATCGACGAGGCCACGAATCTAGTGAAGTCCCTGGTTATGGACATGATTACGGAAAGCGGCCGCCCAAGCTCCGGCGATCGGCTGCCGCGGTGAGGTGATGTGAGATGTGGAAGTCGCGCCTGGTGAAGCTGCTCGTGCTCTGCGGGCTCACGGCGATCGTCGTTCACCAGTGGCCGGAGATCCAGCGATACCTGAAGATCGAGCGAATGTAGGGCGGCATGCACGAGATCGGGATGTGCGAGGGCCTCGTCGAGCTGATCGAGCAGCAGGCGGGAGGCAGGCGGGTCACGGGCGCCCGGGTACGCGTCGGCGTCCGGCATGCCGTCGTGGACGACGCCTTCGGGCAGGCGTTCACGCTCGCCACCACGGGCACCGCCGCCCAGGACGCCGTGGTGGAGCTCGTCATCACGCCGATGACGGTCGGCTGCCGAGCCTGTGGCAGCCGTTCCACGTCCATGGACGTGCTGGCCGCCTGCCCGCGCTGTGGCGATGAGGGTATCGACCTCAGCGGCGGCGACGAGCTGGTCCTGGAGTCCGTCACTTACGGCGAGGAGGTGTCCCGTGTGTCTCGGCATCCCCGGTGAGCTGGTCGGCTTCGTCCAGGAGCATGAGGATCTGGCCATGGTGGACGTCAGCGGCGTGCGCCGGCGCATCAACATCGGCCTGCTCGCCGACGAAGGGCTCAAGGCGGGCGACTGGGTGCTGGTGCACGTCGGGTTCGCGCTGTCGAGGATCTCCGAACGGGAGGCGCAGGCCGTGCTCGACTACCTGCGGGGGCTCGGGCAGCCGTACGCGGACGAGCTCGACGCGCTGCGCGACTCGGACATCGCATGAGGAGGACCGATGCGGTTCGTCGATGAGTACCGCGACGCCGGGCAGGCGCGGGCGCTCGCCGCGCGGATCGCCGAACGCTGCGAGCCGCAGCGCCGGTACACGTTCATGGAGGTGTGCGGCGGCCACACCCACACCATCTACAAGCACGGCCTCGAAGACCATCTGCCACCCGAGGTCAACCTCGTGCACGGCCCGGGCTGCCCGGTCTGCGTGATCCCGATGGGCCGGGTGGACGACGCCATCCACATCGCCCGCAGGCCGGACGTGATCATGGCCTCGTTCGGCGACATGATGCGCGTGCCCGGCGCGGCCGGCTCGTTCCTGGACGCCAAGGCGGCGGGGGCCGACATCCGCATGGTTTACTCGCCGCTGGACGCACTCAAGATCGCCCGAGCCAACCCGGACCGGCGGGTCGTCTTCATGGCCATCGGCTTCGAGACCACCGCGCCCTCCACCGCCATGACCGTGCTGCGGGCCGAGGCCGAGGGTCTGACCAACTTCTCCGTCTTCTGCAACCACGTCATGATCATTCCAGCGATCAAAGCCATTCTCGACTCGCCGGACCTGCGCCTCGACGGGTTCATCGGCCCCGGCCACGTCTCGGCGGTGATCGGCTGCCAGCCGTACGAGTTCATCCCCCGTGAGTACGGCAAGCCGCTGGTGGTCGCCGGGTTCGAGCCGCTGGACATCCTCACCTCCGTACACATGCTGCTCAGCCAGCTCGCCGAAGGCCGCTGCGAGGTGGAGAACCAGTACGCCCGCGTGGTGCCGTGGCACGGCAATCAGATCGCGCTGTCCGCCATCGGCCGGGTGATGCGGCTGCGGCCGCACTTCGAGTGGCGCGGCCTCGGGTTCATCGCGCACTCCGCGCTCGCCATGGCCGACGAGTACGCCGCCTTCGACGCCGAACGGATCTTCGAGCTGCCCGGGGTGCGCGTCGCCGACCCCAAGTCGTGCCAGTGCGGCGAGGTGCTCAAGGGCGTGCTCAAGCCCTGGGAATGCAAGGTGTTCGGCACCGCCTGCACCCCGGAGACCCCGATCGGCACGTGCATGGTGTCCTCAGAAGGAGCTTGTGCCGCGTACTACAACTTCGGACGATTCAGCCGCGAGCAGATGCGCGCGGCGGCCCGCGAGCCACTCGCGGAGAAGGCGAGCCGGGCATGAGCCGCGAACAGCAGGTCCTCGACCGCATCGAGCGCATCCGGCGACGCAAGCCCGTCGTCAGGGAGGACCGCATCACCCTCGCGCACGGCGCCGGAGGCAAGGCCACCCACACCCTGATCGAAGCCGTCTTCCTCGAGGCGTTCCGCAACCCGCTGCTCGCGCCCCTGGACGACGGCGCGCTCCTGCGGTTCGGGAACGAACGCATGGCCTTCACCACCGACGCCTTCGTCGTCTCGCCGCTGTTCTTCCCCGGCGGGGACATCGGCGACCTGGCCGTCAACGGCACCGTGAACGACCTGGCCATGTGCGGGGCCCGACCGGCCCACCTGTCGGCGGGCTTCATCCTGGAGGAGGGCTTCCCCATCGCCGACCTGCGGCGCATCACCGACTCGATGGCCGCCGCCGCCTCAGCGGCCAACATCACGGTCGTCACCGGCGACACCAAGGTCGTCCAGCGCGGCAAGGCCGACGGCTGCTACATCACCACGGCCGGAGTCGGGATCGTCGAGCAGCCGGTCACGCTGTCCGCCTCGCTGGCGCGGCCAGGGGACGCCGTCATCGTGTCAGGCCCGATCGGCGAGCACGGCGCCGCCATCATGCTGGCCAGGGACGACTTCGACATCGAAGCCCCGATCGCCTCCGACACGGCTCCGCTGCACGGAATCGTCTCCGAACTGTTGAAGGCGCTGCCGCGACACGTCAGGACCCTGCGAGACGCCACCCGGGGCGGGGTGGCCACCGTGCTCAACGAGGTGGCCCGCGCATCGGAGGTCGCGGTCGTACTTCGGGAGGACAAGATCCCGGTACGACCCGAAGTCACCGGCGTCTGCGAACTGCTCGGCCTCGACCCCCTCTACGTCGCCTGCGAGGGCCGCTTCGTGGTGGTGATCGACGGGGAGCACGCCGAGCAGGCCCTCGACATCCTGCGCTCCCACCCGCTGGGCGCAGATGCCGCGATCACCGGCACCGTCACCGCCGACCCACCCGGGCTGGTCCTGCTACGCACCGGCTTCGGTGGCACCCGGGTGGTCGACGTCCTCGTGGGCGATCCCCTGCCCCGCATCTGCTGACACCAGCTCGGCCAGCACGTGGTAGAGCGTCGCCTGCGCCTCCTGGATGCGGTGCACCGACGATGACGGGACGACGAACAGGTGCTCGGCCAGCCGATCTTCGGCCATGCGTCCCCCGCCGGAACCCGCGAAGCCGATCGTCACCATTCCCTGGCTCCCGGCCTGCGCCAGGCCCCGCAGCACGTTCGCCGAGCCGCCGCTGGTCGACAACGCGCAGGCGATGTCACCCTCTCCTCCCAGCGCGGCGAGCTGGCGAGCGAACACCACGTCGAACCCGACGTCGTTGCCGAGCGCCGTCACCAGCGCGGAGTCGCAGGCAAGCGACACCGCTGGCCGGCCACGCCCGGTGAACAGCGACGCCACCGACCGTGCGTCCGTACTACTGCCTCCGTTGCCGAAAGTGAACAGCCGCCCACCGCCCCGGAAGGCGGCCGCCATCGCCGCCGCGCAGGTCGCCAGCGGCGTCTCCAGCTCATCGAGCACCTGCCGCCGCAACTCCAGACTCGCCCGAGCCTTCTCGGCAGTGGACGCGCCGACGTCGAGCGGGTCGCGCCGCAGAAACGGGTAGAGCGTCTCCATCACTGGCCGTCCCCGCCGAGTACGGCGATCGCCTCGCCCGCGTGCACCAGCACCGTGTCGCCGACACGCGTCTCCACCAGCGCCACGCTGATCTCCTCCGTCCCGTCGCCGGTGTCGGCCTGCGCGAGGCCCCCAGGCAGCAGACCCGTGATCCGCACGCGCACGGCGACATCGCCGCACGTCACACAGGAGTCGCAGCCGTCCTCCATGTCACGGGACACGCGGGGCCTCCTGGAACACATGGACCAACTCCCACAGCAGGTGGTACATCGTGACGTGGATCTCCCGCGCCACCAGCGGATCCGCACTGCGCGCCGACAGCACGTGATCCGCCTCCGCGCATGCCTCGTTCGCCGTCAAGGCGATGGTGAGCATGCCGTGCTCGCGAGCGGCGGCGAGATCGCCACTGTCCGGCCGGATTCCGACGGCTATGTCCTGTGGCCGTCCCAGTATCGATAGCAGAGAGGGCTCGGCGCCCAGGCAGTGTGCAGGAAGCGCCCGCTTGCCCACGATCACCGGGTGGGTGAACTCCACCGCCACGTGCGCCGCGTCCGCGGCCGCCTCGGCCCGGCCGAAGGCCAGCAGTCTGCCTGCTCGCCCGAACCGCCGGGACATGGCGGCCGCGGCCTCGATGACCGCACCGACGTCTTCCACCAGTGCCGTACCCGCGGCGTCACGGTCGGCACGGATCCCATCGAGCACTCCGACATCCCGTCTTCCTGCGCTGCACGACACCGCCCATTCCACCGCGACCGGACGTAGACGGTGACGCTTTCTCCGCCAGCTGTTCGGCAAAGTCCCGGCAAGGTTGCCCAATAACCGCACCCGGGACTCGTACACGACCAGCGCGTCCATCGCGCGGCTTCTATTCGTTCTCGTGGGGCAGGACGGGTTCGAGGTGGAACATCCCGGTGACCACTTCGCCGGGACCTTCGGTGTCCACGGCGCGTCCGGCGACGGCCCACAGCACGTCGCGAACCGTGATCATCCCGACCAGCCCGTCGCCGGACAGCACCGGCACCGCGTCACAGCCGGCGTCGAGCATGACGGCCGCGACCCGTGCCAGCGGCGTGTCCGGCCGCACGCGTGGCCGCGGCCCGCAGCCGAGCAGGGCACGGACCTCGCGGCCCGATTGTTCCTCGAGACCACCCGACCAGGACGCGGCGAGTTGCTCGCGCGTCAGGATGCCCACCACATGCCCGCGGTCCACGACCGGCAGGTGGTGCACATCGGCGCGGCGCATCAGCTCCCAGGCCATCAGCGGCGACTCGTCCGGCTTGACGACCACCAGGACGCGGCTCATCACCTGCCCGGCGGTCAGCGACTCGATGTTCACGACGCCTCCTCACTGCGTGGCCGCGTCCCCCCGAGGTGACCGGCCATCGCGCCGCTCCTTCACACGGGCCTTTCACCTCCACCGTCTCGGCAACCGGCTCGCCGCGCCCGGGGACGAAGTCCCGAATGTGGCTGCCGTTGGTCCTCCACCGGCTGGAGACGCGTGGTGAGGCGCTTGGCCGTCCCCGTCAGGAGAGAACTACCCGAAGCATGTGGCTGGGCACCTTCGTGAGCCGAAGGTCCCGGCCTTTCCGTCCCCTGGCGTAGGTCATCTCGGCAGGGCAGGAAACCCGGGGCCTTCCAGCCGGCGGCTGGGAAGGCTTGCGATCAGGTCGGCCATGGGGGCCGCGGGTCCTCGATGGGTGATGGCGACCGTGCCGGCGTAGGAAAGGATCTCGAAGCTCACCGTCACGCGCCGTCGTCATCCGGCCCCGAAGCCGCCTTCGAGCCGGTGGCGCGAGCCGGGGTGGAGGAGGCGGGCCGTGCTCACCAGGACGTCGTGTGACCATGTGCGGCGGCGGATGAGCAAGCACGGTTCGTGACGGCCGATGCGCAGCAGGCGCCGCTCGGCGGCGTCTGCGAGGACCGCCTCGACGATGTGCTCGCCGCGGGTGAGCGGGGCCACCTCATTGAGGTAGACGTGCGGGGTCTCGCGGGTGAAGTCACGCTCCAGGTAGCGGGGGGCGGCGGCGGGGTTGACGAGGCGGTCCTCGAGCTGGATCGGCAGGTCATCCTCGTAGTGCACGATGAGCGAGCGGAACACGGTCGGCCCGGCCGCCGCCCGGAGGTCCGAATCGGCCGCCTCGGAGGGCTCCTCGCGTACGTGGACGACCTCGGTGCGGTGGCAGTGCCCGTGCAGCCGCACGTCGTCGGCGATGTTTCGCACCCCCTGCAGAGCGGAGGCGGCCTTGGGCACGGCGACGAACGTCCCCACGCCGGCCCGCCGCACGATCAGGCCCTCGTGGGTCAGCTCCCGCAGCGCCCGGTTGATCGTCATGCGAGATAAGCCGAGCGCGCCGACGAGTTGGTGTTCGGACGGGAGTTGCTGGCCGTGTGTCCAGCGGCCCGAGCGGACGCCGACGGCGATGACGTTCTTGACCCGCTCGTAGGCCGGTACGGAGGCAGGGCCGGCTTCCTGGAACCGAACAGCGAGCTCGACCGCCGTGATGGGCGCCATGGCCTTCCGATCCTCGGAGATTGGGGACGGGCGGATGTCTCCTGGCCCATGGCCCGAAGTTTATCCAGACCCAGGGGTGGCCTGTTGTATATACAGGACTGTACATTTCCTCCCGTCCCCGTTTCTCCCACGGCGCATTGACGCGCGAGAGGTGGACCGTAATGAGCCAGCAAGCACCCCCAGGTTCGGGTCAAGCCGTGGAGCGCCGGACGATCGACGTGATTCCCGACGCCGAGCGGCACGGCTCGGCGCGCAGCCAGTTCACGCTCTGGTTCGGCGCGAACATGCAGATCACCGCGATCGTGGACGGCGCGCTGGCCGTCGTCTTCGGCGCCGACGCCCTCTGGGCCATCGTGGCCCTGCTGATCGGGAACGTGCTGGGCGGCATCGTCATGGCGCTGCACTCCGCCCAGGGGCCGCGACTCGGCCTGCCACAGATGATCTCCAGCCGAGCGCAGTTCGGCGTGCTCGGCGCGGTCGTGCCGCTCATGCTGGTCGTGCTGATGTACCTCGGGTTCGCCGCCACCGGCAGCGTGCTGGCCGGGCAGGCGCTCGGGCGGATCCTGCACGTCCCGGCGACCGCCGGCATCCTGCTCTTCGGCGTGCTGACGGCGATCGTGGCGGTGACCGGATACCGGCTCATCCACACCGTGGGGCGGATCGCGACCGTCGTCGGCATGCTCGGCCTGGGCTATCTGCTGATCGCCCTGTTCACCAAGTACGACGTGGCCTCGGTCGTGGGGGTCAAGGCCTTCGAAGCCCCGACGTTCCTGCTGGCCGTGGGGTTGGGCGCGGGCTGGCAGCTCACGTTCGGGCCGTACGTGGCGGACTATTCGCGGTACCTGCCGCGCGAAACGAGCGAGCGGACCACGTTCTGGTCCACGTTCGCGGGTAGCGTGATCGGGTCGCAGTGGGCGATGACGCTGGGCGCGTTGATCGCCGCGGTCTCCGGTGGCGCGTTCGTCGGCGACCAGGTGGGGTTCGTCGGCGAGCTGGCCGGCCCGGCGGCGGTCGCGCTGCTGGTCTACCTCGTGATCGTGATCGGCAAGCTGACCGTCAACACGCTCAACGCCTACGGCGGGTTCATGTGCGTGCTGACGACGGTGACGGCGTTCAGTGGCCGGTCACGGATCTCGCCGACGGCGCGCGCGCTGTACATCGTCGGCTTCACCGCCGTGTCGATCGCGGTGGCGATCGTGGCCAGTGCCGACTTCCTGGACAACTTCAAGAACTTCGTGCTGGTGCTGCTCATGGTGTTCACTCCGTGGAGCGCGATCAACCTGACCGACTACTACCTGGTCTCCAAGGAGCGGGTGGACATCCCCGCCCTGTACGACCCGGCCGGCCGCTACGGTCGCTGGAACGTGACCGCGCTGGTCAGCTACGCATTCGGCGTGGCGATCCAGATCCCGTTCCTGGCGCAGAAGCTCTACACAGGGCCGATCACCGAGTTGCTCGGCGGCGCCGACATCTCCTGGATCGTCGGCTTGGCGGCGACCGCGGCGCTCTACTACCCGTGGGCAAGGCGTGCCGCGAACCCGCCTGCCGCCATGATCTACCCCTCGGAGGCGACGCCGCCCATGCGCCGGCTCAGCTCCTGAGCCGTCCGGATCACCCGGGCCTGAGGCTTTTCTTGAACAGACGTAGGACCGAAGGGAAGAACATCATGGAAGGCGCACGCCCCGTCAGGGCTCCGCGCGGCACCGAGCCGACCGCTCTGGGCTGGCCGCAAGAGGCCGCGCTGCGGATGCTGCAGAACAACCTCGACCCAGAGGTCGCCGAGCATCCTGACGACCTGGTGGTCTACGGTGGCACCGGTCGCGCCGCCCGCGACTGGCGCTCGTTCGACGCGATGGTGCGCACACTGCGCACGCTGAAGGCCGACGAGACGATGCTCGTCCAGTCGGGCCGGCCGGTCGGCGTGATGACCACCCACGAGTGGGCGCCGCGCGTGCTCATCGCCAACTCCAACCTGGTCGGCGACTGGGCCAACTGGGAGGAGTTCCGCCGTCTGGAGGCGGCCGGGCTCACCATGTACGGCCAGATGACGGCCGGTTCGTGGATCTACATCGGCACGCAGGGCATTCTGCAGGGCACGTATGAGACATTCGCCGCGGTCGCGGCCAAGAGGTTCAGTGGCTCGCTGGCCGGGACGATCACCCTCACGGGCGGGCTCGGCGGCATGGGCGGCGCGCAGCCGCTGGCCGTCACGATGAACGGCGGCGTGGCGATCTGCGTCGAGTGCGACCCGTCCCGCATCCAGCGCCGCCTGGACCACGGGTACCTCGACGTGCGCGCCGATGATCTGGAGCATGCGCTGCGGCTCGCCGCCGACGCCCGCGACGCCCGCCGCCCGCTGTCGATCGGCCTGCTCGGCAACGCCGCCGAGGTGCTGCCGAGGATGCTCGCCGAGGGAGCCCCCATCGACATCGTCACCGACCAGACCAGCGCCCACGACCCGCTGTTCTACCTGCCGCTCGGCATCGCCTTCGAGGACATGGCGGCCCAGCGCGACAAGGACCCGGCCGGCTTCACCCAGCGGGCCCGCGAGTCGATGGCCCGGCACGTGGAGGCCATGGTGGGCTTCCTGGACGCCGGGGCGGAGGTGTTCGACTACGGCAACTCCATCCGCGGCGAGGCCCGGTTGGCCGGATACGCGCGGGCCTTCGACTTCCCCGGGTTCGTGCCCGCCTACATCAGGCCGTTGTTCTGCGAGGGCAAGGGCCCGTTCCGGTGGGCGGCCCTGTCGGGCGACCCGTCCGACATCGCCGCCACGGACCGCGCGATCCTCGACCTGTTCCCAGAGAACGAGCCGCTGGCTCGCTGGATCCGCCTGGCCGGGGAGAAGGTGCACTTCCAGGGGCTTCCCGCGCGGATCTGCTGGCTGGGATACGGCGAGCGCGACCGGGCCGGCGAGCGGTTCAACGCCATGGTGGCCTCGGGCGAGCTCAAGGCCCCAGTCGTGATCGGGCGTGACCACCTGGACTGCGGCTCGGTGGCCTCGCCTTACCGGGAGACCGAGGGCATGCGCGACGGCTCCGACGCGATCGCCGACTGGCCGCTGCTCAACGCGATGGTGAACGTGGCCTCAGGCGCGTCGTGGGTGTCGATCCACCACGGCGGCGGAGTCGGCATCGGCCGATCCATCCACGCCGGGCAGGTGACCGTGGCCGACGGCACCGCGCTGGCCGGGGAGAAGATCCACCGCGTGCTGACCAACGATCCGGGCATGGGCGTCATCCGGCACGTGGACGCCGGATACGAACGCGCCGAGGAGGTCGCCCGCGACAGCGGCGTGCGCATCCCCATGCAGGAGTCCTGATGCCGGGCTCGTTCATGGAGATGTGGGCGGAGCTGCTGCCGGTCGGGCGGCACGCCGGGCCCGGGGGGTACCGGCGCTACGCCTGGACCCGGCCGGTCGCCGTGGTGAACTTCGGCGACGAGGAGGGCGCCCGCTTCTGGCCGGCCTGCGAGGTGCTGGAGGGACTGGCGTGCCGGTGACGTACTACGCCGAGCACGCCTGGACCGGCGGCGCGGTCGAGTCCGGGGTCGTGATCGAGACGGCCGGGGAGCGGATAGCGGCGGTGCGGACGGGGGTCTTCTCGCCCCCGCCCGGGGCGGAGGTGCTGCGCGGGCTCACCGTGCCAGGGCTGGCCAACGCACACTCGCATGCCTTCCACCGGGCCCTGCGCGGCTTCGTCCAGCGTGGCTCCGGCACGTTCTGGACCTGGCGCGAGACCATGTACGACGTGGCCGCCCGCCTCGACCCGGGCTCCTACCTGGAGCTGGCGCGGGCGGTCTACGCGGAGATGGCGCTGGCGGGGATCACCTGCGCGGGAGAGTTCCACTACCTGCATCACGCGCCCGGCGGCATGCCGTACGCCATCCACCAGCCGCCCCTTCCATTTGCGGACCTTGCCGGCGACGATCACCGTCTCGACGTTGCTGCGGTCCATCAGTGAGACGACGGCCCCCGGGACGTTGTTGAGCGGGGTGACGTTGAGTGCGGTGGCGTCGAGGAGGACGATGTCGGCCTCCTTGCCGGGGGTGAGCGTGCCGGTCTTGCGCCCGAGCCCGAGGTGCTCGGCGCCGTTGACGGTCGCGTAGCGCAGCACGTCGCGGACGGTGAGGAGGGCCGGCGTGCCCTCGGCCGGCTTCGGCCATTCGTTGGGCGGGGTGAAGTCACCCTGTTCCAGGATCATCTGGTTGACGAGCATGCGCTGCATGGTCATCGCGGAGCGCATCAGGGTGAACGAGTCCGCGGCCATCGTCGTCTCGACGTCGGAGCTCAGCGACGGTTCCATGCCGAGTTCCTGCATCTTGAGGATGGGCGGAGTGCCGTGCCGCATGGCCATCTCGATCGGGAAGGCCACCGAGACCTGCACGCCGGCGTCACGGAACCGTTCCCAGGCCAGGTCGGACACGCCGGTCATGTGGAAGAAGAGGTTGTCCTGCCCCACCCCGAGGTCGTTGCCGGCTCCGCCGGTGCCGCGGGCGAGGTCGTCGAGGATGGGCCGGACCTTCGATCCGGAGACGGCGTGCGCGGAGATCTTCAGACCCAGTTCGCGGCCGAGCTTCCAGGCCCGGGTGTACACGTCCTCGGTGGCACTGTAGAGCTCGCCGCCCATGATCATGCTGACCAGCTGGTCATCGGAGGAGAACCACTGGTCCCTGACGCGCCGGGCGTCTTCCGGGTACCGGGACTCCGCGCGGCCGTCGCCCTCGGCGTATTGGAGCACCGAACGCCGGCCGGTGTCGATGAGCGCCTGGATCGCGGCATCGGTGTGCTGCGGCGAATGGGGGATCTGCGACGTGTCGTGCACCGTGGTGACACCGGCGTCGAGCTGTGAGAGCCCGGCGAACAACACGTTGATGTGGACGTCCTGCGTCCGGTACTGCGGCGTGAACTTCTGCAGGATGTGTCCGGCGTAGTTGGGATCGGCGCTGGGGGAGCCCGAGCCGTCGTCGAAGAGAATGCCGTTGGCGAGGAACGAGCGCAGCGCCGTCTCGAACTGGTGGTGGTGCGTGTCGACGAAGCCCGGCATGACGATGCGCCCACGCGCGTCGATCACGCCGGCGCCGGCGACGCGGATGTCCGGCCGGACGTCGACGATCACCTGACCCTGCCCCTGGACCAGGCGGCAGAAGGGTACAAGGCCATGGACGAACGCCGCGCCATCAAGACTCTCCTCACTCCCTGACCCGCGAACCGGCAACGCAGCCGACCGCAGGACAAAGGGAGACCGGGATAGACGACGTCAGGCGAGTTCGTGAGTCCATCCGGAGACGAGGGAGGAGGAGACCGAGACCTCGCCGCCGGAGCGGGTGACGGTGAACCGTGTGGGCTCGCCGGAGGCGTGGTCGGTGACCGTGAGGGTGGTCTCGCCGTCCGGTCCCGGATACACACGCCGGCGGCCTCGGCGAACAGCGGTGAGCGCTGGCCGATGTAGGGATTGATCCACACGCAGACCCGCAGGTCCTTGGCGTGCAGGCGAGCGAGCATGCCTTCGGGATTCACGTTCGAGTTCATTCCCACTGATCTTTTCCGTCGCGGTGTCGAGACGGTCGGATCGGCTCCGACCTTCTCGTGACGGCGCCGGATGGCGGCTCCGGTGGATCGAAGGAAGGCTCGCGATGAGCAAGGTAGTGCTGGATGTGTCGATGTCCCTGGACGGGTTCACGGCGGGACCGAACGTCCGGAAGGAGGAGCCTATGGGGGACGGCGGCGAACGGCTGCACGAGTGGATGGCGGGGAAAGGGCCGGACGGCGGGGTCGACCTCGACATCCGCCGGCAGGTGGACGCGGCGGTAGGAGCCGCCGTCATCGGACGGAGTACCTTCGACCTCGGCGTGGTCCCGTGGGGCGGCACACCATGGCCCGGAGTCCCGAGCTTCGTGGTCACCCACCGGACCAGGGAGGACCTCCTCGGCGACAACGGCGGGACGTTCGCCTTCGATGGGCTGGAGGCCGCGGTCCGACGTGCCAAGGATGCCGCCGGGGACAAGGACGTCCTGGTGCTGGGTGCGGACGTCGCCCGGCAGTTACTCAGGGCGGGCCTGCTCGACGAGGTATGGCTCCACATCGTCCCCCTTCTGATGGGGGCGGGCACGCCGCTGTTCGCCGGGGAGCGGGCCGAGCTGATCCCGGAGGGGAGAGCCGTCGCGGGAACCGAGTCCGTGACCCACCTGCGCTACCGCGTCCTGAAGCCCTGACGCCCTTGACGTTCGCTGCCTCGCACATTCACCGGACGACGGCGCGGCGACGACGCATCGGGTCGGCCAGGACGGCCGCGCCGTAGCCCGCGTCGTCGGGGTTGAGGTTGGTGCCAGGCGCCACGATGCTGTCGATGCGGTCCAGCACTGCGGGTTCCAGGACGATGTCCGCGGCGCTCAGCTGGTCGCGCAGGTGCTCAGCGGTGCGCGGGCCGATGATCGCCGCCGAGACCACCGGGTGCGTGGTGACGAACGCCAGCGCGAGCTGGATGAGTGTCAGGCCCGCTTCGTCGGCGATGCCGGCGAGTTCGGTGGCGGCGTCGAGCTTGGCCTGGTTGCCTGGTACGTCCAGGTCGTAGTGGGCGGACGTTTGGCGGAAGGGCATCGTCCGCGTACGGTGGCTGGACAGGCTGGCCGCGTCGCGGTGCCAGCGGCCGGACAGCCAGCCCCCGGCCAGAGGACTCCAGGCGAGCACCCCCATCCCGTACGCCTCGCAGGTGGGCAGCACATCGGCCTCGACGCCCCGGACCAAGAGGGAGTAGGGCGGCTGTTCGCAGACGAAGCGCTCGCGCTGCCGTCGCTCGGCGGTCCACTGCGCCTGGACGATCGTCGAGGGCGCGAACGTCGAGGACCCCGCGTAGCGGATCTTGCCTGCGCGGACGAGATCGGAGAGCGCCCCCAAGGTCTCGTCGAGATCGGTGGCGGGATCGGGACGGTGCACCTGGTACAGGTCGATGTAATCGGTGCCCAGGCGGCGCAGGCTCTCCTCGCAGGCCCGGACGATCCAGCGCCGCGAGGCGCCGCGCTCGTTGGGGCCGGCGCCCATTGGGCTCGACACCTTGGTCGCCAGGACGACATCGTCGCGCTGTCCGGCGATCGCCTTTCCGATGATGATCTCGGACTCGCCGCCTGAATACACGTCGGCCGTGTCGATGATGTTGACGCCCGCGTCGAGCGCCGTGCGGATGATGCCGATCGAGTCGTCATGATCGGGGTTTCCCCACTTCCCGAACATCATCGCGCCCAGGCATAGCGAGCTGACGTGGACTCCTGTACTACCCAGCGTGCGGTACTGCATGACTTGGGCGGTCCTTCCGTGGTCGAGGTGCTCTGATGGAACGGTCGACAGCCATCTGCTACCGTCTCCAGATAAGCGGATCCGGGTCCGGTTAGCCGTCACACTAAACGGAGCCGACTCCGCATGGCAAGTCGAGAGGAAGAACCGCATGCCTGATCGGTCCGGTCGATCGCTCCGAGCCGACGCACGGGCCAACGAGGACAAACTGCTCGCCGCGGCCGCCCTGGCCTTCGCCCGGGACGGCGCCGCGGCGACCCTGAAGCAGATCGCAAAGGATGCGGGCGTCGGGATCGCCACCCTGTACCGACGCTTCCCGACCCGCGAGCAGCTCGTCGACGCCACCTACCGCTACGAGACGGCCCGGCTCGCCGCCCGAACTTCGCACCTCCTCGGCGAGCTGCCCGCCGACCTGGCTCTGCGGGCCTGGATGTCCCAGGTGCTGGACTACCTCGCCGCCAAGCACGGTATGGCCGACACTCTCAAGACCCTCCTGCAAAGCGACGAGCAGCTGAGCTCCGAGACGCGCGAGCAACTGACCGGCGCGATCGAAGAGTTCCATCGCGCCGGGACGGCACAGGGGATGATCCGGGAGGACGTGCCCTCATCCGACATCCTCATGGCCCTGGCGGGCGTCACCCTCGTAGCCGGGGCCGCCCACCAGCGCCCGCAGGCCGAACGGCTGCTCGATCTGCTGATGGACGGTCTCACCCGCGCGGACGGATGGCGCCGGGACACGGAGCGGTCCGCGCCGTGATCCGGGCTCACTCGGACGCGTCGCGACGAACCCGCCACCACGTCGAACGAGCGGTCCAAGCGCACGACGCCACGCCGATCGGCACCCTGCCCGAACGCCTGGCCCGAATTCGGTCCAGGCCCAGGCGTCAGGGTTGTGTGCGCACGACGGCCACAGCGATTTCGCCGCTGACCGCGTGGGCCGCGACCATAGGGGCGACGGCGCTGTCGATGATGACCGTGGCCTGGCGGGCCGACCCGGATGTGTAGCTCACGCTGTCGACCACAGCCTCCTCCGCGAGGAGTACAGGTTCTTCCGGCCCACGCCCGCGCACCGGCACGTGGATGATCTGGACGTGGTCTCCGCGCTGCAGGTCATACGGCGTCTGGCCGGGTTTGAGTGCCAGTCCCACCTTGACGGCCTGCCCGGTGACCACCCCGTTGCCGCCCGCGGCGGCCATGGGTCCGGCGAGCAACGTCCCCGGCAGGACCGTGACGGTGGCGACGGTCGCGGCGACCTGGTCCCGCTGTGACCAGGCCCAGTAGGAGCCCCCGTCGTCGGCGATGCGCGCCTCCTGCAGGGCGCCGCGGTCGAAGGGTTGGCCGGCGCCGATCCGCTGCGTGACGCGGATGACGGAGATGCGTTCGTCGGCGCGCATCACCAGCAGGGTCGTGGCCAGGGCACCACCGAGGACGAGTAGCACGGCCAGCGCGGCGAGTCCCGGCCTGCGCCGGCGAGACGGCTGCGGTAGTTCGCGGGAAGCGACTCCGGTCAGCATGCCCGTTTCCGCCGGTCGTCTACGAGGCGAGGCAGTCCTGGTGTGTCCATCGTGGCATCGCCTTTCCTTCCCTTCGGTGTCAGGGATCCCATGATGTCACCAAGGGAAATCGTCCGTACTCGAAGAGTGGTTTCTCGCTGCTCCGGCACGGATGCGGAGGTGACGGGTAAGCGAAAGAGTTATTGCGAAAGAGTTGTTTCGAGTATAGATTCGCTGAGTGAAGATCAAGGACCCGAAAGCGATGCGGGCGCTCGCCCACCCCTTGCGCATCCAGCTCCTCGAACTGCTGACCATCGAAGGCGCCGCGACAGCCACCCGGCTGGGCGAGCTCGTCGACGAGAGCCCGTCAAATTGCTCCTTCCACCTGCGGGTTCTGGCGAAGTTCGGATACATCGAACGCGTGCCGGGCCGGACAGGGCGCGACCGGCCCTGGCGGCTCATCGATATCGAGCAGTCCTGGGACTCCGAGCAGCCGGAGGAGGACGGCAGGTCGGCAGCGTCCGCGTTGAGCCAGGTCTTCCTGGACTGGGAGTATTCACGGATGAAGGCCGCGGCCACGGCAGCGGTGCCGGAGGCGTGGAAAGGCAGGCTGGCGAGCGGCGGCGCCACCCTCTGGCTGACGCCTGAGGAGGCCGAACACCTCGGAGAGACCATCGCCCAACTGATCAGCCCGTACACCGAACGCTGGCAGGAACCGGACTCGCGCCCGGCAGACGGTCGTCCTGTCCGGCTGTTCCACAACACCTATCTCCTGCCGAGCACGGACCATCGGTGAGGGGCGCACTAGCCAGCCCGCCGTTCCGGCGACTGCTGGGCGCGTGGACGATCGGCAGCCTCGCCGACAGCGCGCTCTATCTCACGCTGGGAGTATGGGCCAAGGACCTCTCGGGCAGCAGCAGCGCCGCCAGCCTGATCTTCCTCGCGCTGGCCGCCCCGGTGGTGCTCTTCCCGCTCATCGGCCTGCTCGCCGACAGAGTCAACCGCAAACCCCTGCTGGTCTGGGCGAACCTCGCCGGTGCTCTGGTCGCCACGACGCTGCTGACCGTGCAGACGGCCGGGCAGTTATGGCTGCTGTACGGCGTGGCATTCGCGTACGGCACACTGGGCCTCGTCAACTCCGCCGCCCAGACCGGCCTGGTCCGGGACATGCTGCCCGTCCGGCACCTCGACACGGCCAACGGCCTGCTGACCACCATCGACCAGGGACTACGCGTCCTTTCCCCGGTCGTGGGAAGCGCCCTGTATGTCGCCTGGGGAGGCAGCGCGCTCGCCATCGGGGTGGCCGTCTGCCTGGTGCTCACAGCGCTCGTGCTGCTGATGGTCCGGGTACGCGAGTCCGCGCCGGAACCCCGCCGGCCGGAGCACACCTGGTGGCAGGAGACGGCCGCCGGCCTGGCCCATTTGCGAAGCGTCCCGCTGCTGTGGCGCATGGTGATGGTGAGCGCGGCGGCCTTCGGCGTCGTCGGCTTCTTCGACTCGGCCCTGTTCGAGCTCGTTGACAAGGGTCTGGGGATGGAGGCGGCGTTCTTCGGGGTGCTGATGGGCATCCAGGGAGCCGGCAGCGTACTGGGCGGTCTGACGGCTGCCCTGGTGCTGCGTCGCCTGGGGCCGGCGGTGATGGTCGCGACCGCGCTCGCGCTGCTCGGCGCTGCGGGTGTGGCGATGGCCGCCGACCTGGCCGGCGTTCCGCTGCTTCCCGTCGCGGTGACGGCGCTGTTCGCAGCCGGCGTCGCGATCCCTTGGCTGATGGTCGCGATGGTGACCACGCGCCAGCGACTCACGCCCTCCAGGCTGCAGGGACGCGCCGCCGCGGCCGCCAACGTCGCCACCACCCTGCCGCAGATGGCCTCCATCGCGGCCGGCGCCGCGCTCGTCGCCGTCGTCGACTACCGATGGCTGATGATCGCAGCGGGAGGGATCCTGATCGGCTGCGCACTGACCCTGACGACCAGCTCGACTCCGGCCTCGCGGGTCCAGCGGAAGGCCTCCTGGAAGTCCTCGTCAGGCCGATGAGTTGCGGGCCGGTCGGATTGCTGATCTTGGCGGCGCGCGGTTGGACTGCGGTCACATCGAGTCGCTGGCGCTCGCCCCGACCGGCCGCCATGTGCTGGTCGGCGTCGACCGTCAGGCGGAGGAGATGGACAGGTCGCCGCTGGCCGGGCTGCCGCCGTGTGGCGGTGCCCGCTTCCAGCTGCTGCGCCTCGACCTCGAATCCGGTAACACCCAGATCGTGCCCGGCGAACAGGACACCTGGATCCAGGCCTGGTGACCGGCGTGAGCGGAGCCTCACTATGGTGGCCGAGTGGACACCATCGAGACCCCTCGCCTCGTCCTCCTCCCCCTGCGCAGCGAGTACGCCGACGAGATGGCCGCCGTACTCTCCGACCCTGACCTGCACACGTTCACCGGAGGCGCCCCTCTCACCGTGGAGGAGCTGCGCCTTCGATACGAGCGGTTGGTAGCCGGGTGGCCCGCCTGGCGCAACTGGGTGATCCGGTCGCGAGAGGAGGAGCGTCTGGTCGGCTATGTGCAGGCTACGGCGGACGAAAGAACCGCGGAGATCGCGTGGGTCATCGGTACGCCCTGGCAGGGCCGCGGTCTGGCCACCGAGTCCGCCAAGGCCCTCGTCAGCCGGCTCATGGAGCAGGGAATCGACACGATCATCGCGCACATCCGCCCCGGCCACGCGGCCTCGGCCGCCGTCGCGAGTTCGGCCGGCCTGCGCCCCACCGATCAATGGCACGACGGCGAAGTCCGCTGGGAACGTACCTCCTGACCCGATGATCCACGCGCAAGCACTCGGTCATCCACGTCGGTCCGGCGGCGGTTCGTCGTAAAGACCGAGCTCGTCATCGTCGGGGGCCTGGAAGAGCTTCACGTACTCCTCAAGCAACTCGCGGCTGACCGGGACCGTCCCCAGCCGCCCCTCCCCATTACGGGCGTCGAGGCGGCGGCGCAGCTCATCGATCGGCGTGGCAAGGTAGTGCAGTTCGACGGGAACGCCGAGTGCGCGCGCTCCCAAACGCTTCTCATCCCGCTCAGAACGCGCCCAGAACCCATACTCCAGGATCACGCACAGCCCAAGCCTCAAGAGATCCTGGGCATGCTCCCAGAACCGCCTCTCAAGCCGGTCGCGCGTTTCCTCATCGAACAGGTCGACGCCGAGATCGGCCAGCCATTCGTCCGGACACAGACGCACCCCTGGAATCTCTCTCGCCAGGCGCTCGGCCAGCGTCGTCTTCCCGGAGCCTGGCAGCCCGCACAGCAGGATCAGTCTGGGCCCGGGGCTCGCATCCATCAGGCGCCTCCACAACACCGCGGCAAGGTCACGCCGACATGCTCCCGCAACAGTCATGCCCAACGAAAATGGTTTCCGTCGGGTCCGGATACGCGGCGAGGACCCCGCCGTGACATCTGTCAGCTCGACTTCCGGCTGTTCGGCACTTGAGGGCAGGGTCGGCCGGGGCGCACGATCAAGGCATGGCGGACACACACCCCACCTCCCGCACGGCGGGAGCGCCGTTCTTCGTCGATGGCGGTCACGAAGAGCGCGGGACCGCGATGCCCACGGCGCGGCGGCCATCCGTACGGCTCATTAAGATCGCGGCCTCGGCGCACGCGGTGTTCCTTTTCGCGGCCGTGATCGAGCTGGCCCGGCTGTCCCCACCCTGGTACGGCACGGCCTTCGCCGCCACGGGCATCGTGCTGTTCGCCGTCTGCTTCGTCAGGATCGTGTGGCGGAATATGGAGCGGCTGCACCAGAACGTGACCCCGGTGGCGTTCGCCGCCATGGTCGGCACCGCGGCGGCGCTGCAGGTGGTGCTGGAGCGGACGTGGCTGCTGACCGCGTCGTACTACGTCGTCACCCTGCTGGTCGTCGCCCAGCCGCCGCGCCGCTGGGCCCCCGGCGTCGCTGCGGTGCTGGTGGCCGGTACGGCGGCCGGCGTCCTACGACTGGGAAACGATCTCGGCGACGCGGTCGCGACGATGTTGCCGGTGCTGGGTTACGCGGTGATCCTCGCGTTCGGCTACTGGTTCACCAGGATGGGCGCGGAGCTGCGCAGGGCGCGGATCGACCTGGCACGGGGGGCGGTGTCCGCCGAGCGGACGCGTATCGCCAGGGACCTGCACGACGTGCTCGGCCAGCGGCTCACCGAGATCGTCCTGAAGGCGGAACTGGCGTCCAGGCTGGTCGGCCGTGACCCGGAGCGGGCCGCCGCCGAGATGTCGTCGGTCGGCAGGGCGGCGAGAGCCGCCCTCGACGAGATGAGGTCCACCGTGTCGGGGTATCGCGACGTCACGCTGGCCGGGGAGATCGCCACCGCCGGTGAGATCGCCAAGGCGGCGGGGATCGCGCTCTCCGTGCACGTGCCGCCGGCCCTGCCGGGCGGTGCGGCGGGCAGGACTCTCGCCTGGGCGGTGCGCGAGGGGCTGACCAACGTGCTGCGGCACGCGGAGGCCGGATCGTGCGTGATCACCGTGACCGGCAGTGACCCCGTGGTGGTGACCGTGACCGATGACGGCCCGGCGCGGCGGGGCGGGCGGGCACGCGGCGAGGTGGCCTTCGGCACCGGACTGGCAGGGCTGGCCGAACGGGTCACGGCGGCCGGGGGACGGCTGTCCGCGTCAGCCGGTGAGTCGCGGTTCACCCTGCGGGCCGAGGTCCCCGCCCGAGCCCCCGACGACTCACCGAGCGGGACTCCGCCCGGGAGCGGCCGCGATGACGCATCGAGCGGGAGTCCGGCCGGCAGCGGCCGGGGCGCGGCAGAAGCCCGCGATGACGCATCGAGTGGGACTCAGTCCGGCCGGGGCGCGGGGGAGCCGGAATGATCCGCGTGCTGCTGGCAGAGGACCAGCATCTGGTACGCGGCGCGCTGGCGGCGCTGCTGGCACTGGAGGACGACATGATCGTCGTGGCGAGCGTCGCCGACGGGGCGGCGGCGGTGGCCGCGGCGGTCGAGCACCGGCCCGACGTGGCGCTGCTGGACATCGAGATGCCGGTGATGGACGGCATCGAGGCGACCGCTGGGATCCGGGCCAAGGTGCCGGAGGCCAAAGTGGTCATTCTGACCACCTTCGGCAGGCCGGGATATCTGCACCGGGCGATGGACGCCGGGGCCTCCGGCTTCGTGGTGAAGGACACCGAGCCGGAACGCCTGGCCGACGCCGTACGACGGGTCCTCGCCGGGCAGATCGTCGTCGATCCCGCGCTCGCCGTGGCCTCTCTGCAACGCGGTCCCAATCCGCTGACCGACCGGGAGCAGGCCGTGCTGCGCGCGGCCGAGGACGGCGCCACCGTGGCCGCTCTGGCCGTACGGCTCAACCTGTCCGAGGGGACCGTACGTAATTACCTGTCCAGCGTCATCGGCAAGACCGGGGCGCGGACCCGCGCCGAGGCCGCGCGGACGGCCCGCGACAACGGCTGGCTTTGACGCGCTCCCCAGCCTGAAGGCCGGAGCACCGGCCCGCACTCCGGTAGCCGGGCACCGACCACGAGACCGCACCGCCGTACGCGGTGTCCCTCGCTGAAGGCGGTCAGTAGCCCGACGGCCGCACCAGCCCCGTTTCATAGGCGAAGACCGCCGCCTGGGTGCGGTCGCGCAGCCCGAGCTTGACCAGCATCCTGCTCACGTGGGTCTTGACGGTCTGCTCGGCGACCACCAGGCGCTCGGCGATCTCCGCGTTCGACAGGCCCTGCGCGATCAGCGACAGCACCTCGGTCTCGCGCTCGGTCAGGTCACCCACGCGCTCCTTAAGCGGGGTGCGCGGGGCTCCGCTCACCCGGGAGAACTCGGCGATCAGGCGCTTCGTGACGTTCGGGGCGAGCAGGGCGTCCCCGGCCGCGACCACCCGCACCGCGTGGGCCAGTTCGGCCGCCGACGCGTCCTTGAGCAGGAACCCGGAAGCCCCCGCGCGCAGCGCCTCGTAGACGTAGTCGTCGAGGTCGAAGGTGGTCAGGACCAGGACCTTCACGGTGGCGTCCGGCTGCCCGGCGATGCGGCGGGTCGCCTCGATGCCGCCCAGCTCGGGCATCCGCACGTCCATCAGCACGACGTCGGGGTCCAGTTCGGCGACCTTCGCGACGGCGTCGAGGCCGTTCACGGCCTGGCCGACGACCTCGATGCCGGGCTCGGCGTTGAGCAGGACGGTGAAGCCCTGACGGACCATCGCCTGGTCGTCGGCTATGAGCACGCGGATGCTCGTCATGAGGTGGCCTCGATGCCTTTCTGCGAGTCGACGGGCAGGAACACGCTCACTTCGTAACCGCCGTCCGGCGTGGGACCCGTGACGAGGTCGGCGCCCAGCATGGCCGCGCGTTCGCGCATCCCCAGCAGCCCGTGCCCCGCGCCGGTCGAGGGCAGGGCCGGCGCGGCGGGTGCGGCGTTGACGACTCGGATCGCGAGGGCGTCGGGGTGGTAGAACAGCCGGACCGACACCGGCGCGCCCGGCGCGTGCCGCATGGCGTTGCTGAGCGCCTCCTGCACGATCCTGAACGCCGACAGCTCCACCCCGGGCGACAGCGGGCGCGGTTCGCCCGACGTCTCGGCGGTGAGCGTGACGCCTGCGCCGCGTACGTTCGCGAGCAGCTCGTCGAGCCGGTCGAGCGCGGGCTGCGGCGCGTCCCCGGGTGTTTCCTGAGCGCGCAGTACGCCCAGGACCCGGCGTAACTCGGTCAGCGCCTCGACGGCGTTCTGGCGGATGCCCGCGAGGTTCTCCTTCAGCTCGTCGGGCGGATTCTCCACCAGGTGCGGCGCCACCTGCGCCTGAATGGAGATCACCGACATGTGGTGCGCGACCACGTCGTGCAGCTCGCGGGCGATCCTGCTGCGCTCCTCCAGCAGCGTGCGCCTGGCCCGCTCCTCGGCCGTCAGCTCCTCCTGGGCCTCCAACCGGGTACGGGTCGTCCTCAGCAGACGCACCCCCACCCCGATCACGACCGCGATCGCGTAGACCGGCACGGCCACCACCGGATATCCGGGCCCGTTGCCCTCGGGCATGAAGACCACGCACATCACCGCCGCCAGCGTGGTGATCGCCAGTGCCGCCCCCGCGACGCGCGGGCGTACCCGCAGGGCCAGCAGGAGCAGCACCCCGGCCTGCAGGGCGATGCCGGAGCCCGTCCACGGGAAGGAGATCGCGTCGCCGGACGGGACCCTCGGGTGAGCCCGCTCCACCGGCGACCCCGAGTCCACCATCCAGGGAAAGGACAGGCTTTGCGAGAGGTACGTCATCCCCGTCCTCGCGCCGATGACCATGACGGCGATCGACGCCCACCAGGCGGGCAGCGGGCGCGACATCGCGATCACGAGGATCACCGCCTGGGCCATGGCGAGCAACGGGACCGTCGGGTCCACACCTTCCGCGTCGGGGAACATGCCCATGACCAGCGCGTACAGGATGACCATGACGTGTGGGAGCCGGGACAGCAGGCGTGGCCGCGCCATGCGGGGGAGCGGGTCGGCGGCCGTCGTCCACAGCTCCGCGCGTACGGTGCCGAGAGCCTTTCGCAGCCTGCCCATCAGCCCTCGTCCCTCTACCCTTGTCGTCCCGGGTTGATCCAGCCTAACGACGCGCCTTCGAGCGCGGCCGTCCTCGCTCGTAACCGTGGAACACGGCACAGCACACCAGCAGCGCCGCCACGAACACCGGCAGCCAGGCCACCCGGGCGAGCACCCAGCCAGGCCCGTCGGGGACGGTGTGCAGACCGGTCAGCATCCCGCCCCCGCTCCCAGCGGCTCTGTCCCCGAGCGCTGCGGTCTGCCGCATCGCGCTCTCGGCGAGCAGGCCGAGCGAGGTGACCGCGATCATCGCGGTCTGGTGCCAAAGGAAGATCGTCATCGCGGCGAGGTTCGGCAGCGCCACCGCGGCCCAGGCCGCGGGGCGGCGCAGCAGCCGCCGCAACGGATCGAGCAGCAGCAGGGCCGCACCGCACTGCGCGAGCCCGAAGGTGACGGCGGCGAGGGAGGGCGGGTCGAGGTTGGACAGCGGCGCCCCCGGGACGCCGACCATGGCGGCGGGGTAGCCGCCCCAGATGACGAGCGCGGCGGTGGCGGCCGCACCGCCGAGCAGCAGCTTCCATCCGGTCGCGCGCCCGCGCAGGCCGCCACGGGCCCAGGCCGCCCCGAGGCAGTACGGCACCAGCCACCCGGCCGCCACGTTGACCCACCCGATGTTGACCCACCCGATGTCCCCTTCTGGCCCGACCGCCGCGACCACGAGTTCGCCCAGCGGGCCCTCCGGAATGGCGCCGAACCTGATCAGATCGACGCACACGACCACGGCGAGCGGCCATGCCGGGTGCAGTCTCGACACCAGCGGGGTCGCCGCGGTCAGCGCCGCGAAGACCAGCAGGAACCACATCGGGGACAGTACGAGCTTGACCAGCGCCTGTACGCTCTCCAGCCTGGCCCCACAGGCCAGCATCGCGAGGGCCGTCACCCCCCACACCACCATCACGGCGGTGGCCGGCCGCGCCAGCCGGGCCATTCGCCCCGCGAGCCACCGCCCGTACGGCACGCCTCCCGCCCGGGCACGGAGGTGACCCCGCGTCCCCACCAGCCCGCCCACCAGGAAGAAGACCGCGAGCGTCTGGAACACCCAGGAGACCGGGGCGAGCTGCGGCATGTATCGCAGCGGGCTGGCGGCCCGCACCGCCCCGCTGTCCATGACCAGCGCGGTCACCAGCCAGTGCCCGCCCACCACGCCGAGGATGGCCAGCGCGCGCAGAGCGTCCACGGCGCGGTCGCGGTCGGGAGGTGTCTCGGCGTCGAGCCGCGTGACGAGGTCACGCATCGCCGTCGGCCCGTCCGGACACGATCCGCGCGATGTTCATCAGCGCGGTGGATCCGGATGCCAGGTAGTCGCCGTGCCCGCCGCCGCCCGCGGCGAAGACCTGGGCGCCGAACCCAGGCGATATCGGGTCGCCGCCCAGCCCCACCGTGACGAACGGCAACTCGATGGACGCGTGCGGCAGGCCGCCGACCCAGTCCCCGGCGGTGCGTCCGGCCCATACCGTGGCCGTGGTTCGCAGGGCGGCGGCGTCGGCCATGCCCGCGCCGGGGCTGCCGTACAGGACGATGTCGGCGACGTCCAGCCCCGGCGCGGCCCGGCCGCACACGACGGAGCCGTAGGAGTGGCACAGGAGCGAGATGCGTGCGCCCGGTCTGGCCGCGCCCAACTCCCTTACGAAGGCGCGCAGGCGGGGGGCCGCCTCGTCGGCGCGGCCGGGGGTCACCACCTGGAGGCTCACGCTGCTCGGCGTGGCGTACCCGAGCCAGGCGACCACGGCCGACCGGTCGCCGAGCGTGTCCTGGAGCCTCATCGAGCCGCCGCGCAGCAGACCGTACTTGTCCAGGTCGATACCGGCGCCCGGGACCATCACGGCGATCCGCTCGGCGGTGGACAACTCGCCGAAGACCTCCACGGTACGGCCGCCGTCACGACCGTCGAAGGACAGGAAGTGCCGCGCGGGATCGGCCATCTCGCGCAGCCGCGAGGCACGCCAGTGGTCACCGTGCCGGGCCGCCGTCCGTTCGGCCGCCAGGATCTCCGCGTGACTGGCCGCGTACCGCTCGGCGAGTGCGGCCGGGGTCGCGACGCCCAGCGGGGGCACGGGGGTGGGAACGGGCGCCGGTACCGCGCCTGGCCGGGTCACGCCCGTCAACGGCCCCGCCACCGAGGCGGCGGTGAGGGCTGCGAACAGGAGGCGTCGCAGGCGGCTGCCACGCGAGCGGGTCGCCATGGGCGGTGGTCCTTCCGTGCCGGAGATCAGTGCTCGGGCATCAAAAGGTATGAATCACCGCTTGTAGTCGGCTTCCCGCTGGAGAGCGCACATTTCGGGTAGCTCTGAAGTACTACGGGGTCCAGACGCCGCCGCGCGACGTACTCACCGCGTGACGGCTTTCACGACGATCGCGGCGGTACCCGTGACAGCGCGCGGCGAGCACGATCCGATCCTGGGCCGCGGATCGGGAGACCGCGAGACCGGTCACGTCGTCGGCGATCCCTGCCTGGTCACGACGGCATGGGCCGCACCATGCGGCTTCTCGCCAGGGACGCGCTGGAGCCGGTAGAAGCCCGCGTGCCCGCGCTCCCTGTCCTCCTCGGTCTCCACCTCCCAGCCGTCGGCGAAGCGGGCGGCGATCTCCCCTTTCGCGATGCCCGCCGGCTTGGGCCACGGACCCCTGCTCGGGTAGCAGCCGTGGATGAGCAGCACGGCTCCAGGCGCGGCGATCCGCGTGACCGCCCGCACGTACGCGTCCCGGCCGCCGTGCGGGATGCTGTGCAGGCACCCCCTGTCGAAAAGCAGCCCGTACCCGTCGCCCAGCCCGAGCCGCTCAGGCTCGGTGAAGTCGCCCACGTACCAGCGCGCCTCCACTCCCGCGCGCCTGGCCTTCTCGCGGGCGCGGTCGACGGCCACGGACGTCAGGTCCACGCCGGCCGCGTCCCAGCCGTGCCGGGCCAGCCAGATGACGTGGGTGCCGGTCCCGCAGCCGATGTCCAGCGCCCGCCCGGCCGGGAGGGCGGGAAAACCGGCCGTCCCTGCCACGGCCTCGACCAGTTCGGGTACGGGCTCCCTGGTCTCCCAGGGGGTCAGGTGGATCCGGTAGAGGAACCTGAACCAGCGCTCGCTCATGTCTCCGCTCCGCCGAGCAGCGCCTTGGGCTGGGTGAACTCCTCGAGCCCGTACCGCCCGCCCTCCCGGCCGTGGCCGGAGTGCTTGAAGCCGCCGAACGGGGCTCCCAGGTCGAAGCCGGCGCCGTTGATGTGCACCTGACCGGCGCGGATGCGACGCGCGACGCGCGAGGCCCGCTCCCTGTCCGCCGACCACACCGCCGCCGACAGCCCGTACGGTGTCGCGTCGGCCAACTCGACCGCCTCGTCCTCGTCGTCGTACGCCTGGACGCACAGGACGGGCCCGAAGATCTCCTCGGAGGCGACCGCCGCACCAGCGGGAACCTCCGTGAAGACGGCCGGACCGGCGAAGAAGCCGCGCGCGGGCAACGCGCGGTGTCCCGTGATCAGGCGGGCGCCCTCGGCGACGCCGCGGTCGATGTACCGGCGTACCCGGTCGAGTTGCCGCCCGGACACCAGCGGGCCGAGCGTGGTGTCCTCGTCCCTGGGGTCGCCGACGGTGTTCGCCTCCGCGGCCGCCACGGCCAGCTTCTCGACCTCGGGAAGCCTGGTCCTGGGCACGAGCAGGCGGGTGAGCGCGTCGCAGGTCTGGCCCGAGTTGAAGAACGCGTTCGTGACCGTGTCCCGCACGGCCGGCTCCAGCGAGGCGTCGTCGAGCAGGACGCAGGGTGACTTGCCGCCCATCTCCAGTGCGGTCTTCGTCACGTTGCGGCCGGCCGGCTCGGCGACCCGGCTGCCGGTGGCCGTGGAGCCGGTGAAGGACAGCAGGTCGATCAGCGGGTGGGCGGCCAGCGCCGCGCCCGCCACCGGACCGGTGCCTGGGACCAGGTTGAACACCCCGGCGGGGAGTCCTGCGGCGTCGATGAGCTCCGCCAGGCGGAGCGCCGCCAAGGGGACGACCTCGCTCGGTTTGACCACCACCGTGCAGCCCACGGCCAGCGCGGGGGCGGTCTTGGCGGCGATCTCCTGAAGCGGGAAGTTCCAGGGTGTGATGGCGCCGACGACGCCTGCCGGCTCGCGTACGACCAGTGTGTTCGCCGCCGCGCCCGGCGGGTGGGAGGGGACGGAGAGGCCCTCGGCCAGTTCCGCGGCCATCATGAAGATCTCGGCGGGGGCGCCGACCTGCGCCTCGCGGGCCATCGCCCGCGGCATGCCGAGGTCGGCCACGATGAGCTCGGTCAGCTCGTCGGCGTGGGCGGCGACGAGCCGGCCGATCTCGCGGACGTATCCGAGCCGCTCCCGCTCGGGGGTGCGCGACCAGCGGGGGAAGGCGCGCGCCGCCGCACGGACGGCCCGGTCGACGTCCTCGGCGTCACCCAGGCGGATGGCTCCGATGGCCTGCTCCGTGGTGGGGTCGAGGACGTCGAGCGCGTCCGTGCCGTGCGGGGCCACCCAGGCGCCGTCGATGTAGAGGCCCTTCATGGCCCTGCCACCGTGACCGGCAGGCGGGACAGGCCGCGCAACGTCGCGTTGCGCCGTGGCACGGGCTCCCCGGCGAAGCGCAGCCGAGGGCGGCTCAGCAGCGCGGACAGGACCACCCGCGCCTCGACGCGGGCGACGTTGAGCCCCAGGCACGAGTGGGAGCCGCGGCCGAAGCCGAGGTGGGGGTTCGGCTGACGGTCCAGCACCATCGTCTCCGGGTCCGGGAACTGGGCCGGGTCACGGTCCGCGGCCGCGATCATGGCGGTGACCACGTCGCCCTGGCGGATCTTCACGCCGCCCAGCTCGACGTCCTCGGTGCAGCCGCGGCTCAGCGCGTGCACGGGGCTCGACAGGCGCAGCAGTTCCTCGATCGCGAGGTCGAGCCCGGCGCCGCCGGTGCGCAGGGCGTCCTCCGCTTCGGGGTGCCTGAGCAGGCGGGCGACGGCGTTGCCGAGGAAGCGGCTCGGCACCTCGAAGCCGGCGTGGAAGAACGCCCGTACGGAGCTGACCAGCACCTCGTCGGCGGCCACCCCCGACCCCTCCAGGTGCGCGGCCACGTAGCCGAGCGCGCCCTCGCCCGGCGGGCCGGCCAGCCAGGAGCGGATCAGGTCGTTGAACGCGGCCCTGGCCTTCAGCCCCGGATCCAGCGCCTCGGGCGCCAGCTGGGCGTCCATGCTGCGGTCGAGGTCGTCGTTCAGGCGGTCGAAGGCGTCGCCGGTCCGCGGCGGGTCGACGCCGATGAAGCGGGTGATGGCGAACAGCGTGAACGGATCGGCGAAGTCCCGTACGAAGTCGAACTCGCCCCTGTCCATGAGCGGATCGAGGAGGGCGTCCGCCCGCTCGGTCAGCACGGCCTCGACGGCCGTCAGGTCCTGGGCGCGTACCGCCTCCAGAGCCAGATGGCGCAGGGGCGTGTGCTCGGGCGGGTCGAGCGTCTGCAGGCTCAGCAGCGTGGGCGGGGTGGGCTCGCCGATGCGGCGGAAGTCGGCGGCGAACCGCTCCGAGTCCCGCAGTACGGTGGAGCAGTCCGCGAACCTGGTGAGCAACCAGCACCGAAGCTGCTCGTGCCAGTAGACCGGCGCGGCCTCCCGCAGCCGGCGATAGGCCGGGTAGGGGTCGGACACGACGTCGTCGTCGAGCGGGTTGAACAGCGGATCGGCCGCATGCGTCGTCGTGGAAGCCGTCACTCGAGGCACCTCCTCACCTCGCCTCGTGCGGGCACCCCGACGGTAGTCGCGGGCGGCCGATCCCAGATACGCGGCGAACGGGACATCTCCCGCCGCCCAGGCTTTCCGGTCTCCGGCAAGTGTGAGCGGGCCCAGTGGTGGGCCCAGTGATGGACTCAGTGGTGGACTCAGCGGTGTACGAAGTTCGGTAGCAGGTCCACGTCGTCGTAGTGGCGGTGGAAGACGGGCGTCGCGGCTCCGGACAGCGGCGGGACGATCCACGCCCACTCGGCGGGCACCCGACGGCCCGCACGGCGCTCCCGCTCCAGGTGCCGCATGAACCGCTCCGCCTCGGTGTGGTGGTCGCTCATCGTCACCCCTGAGCGCTGGAACGACCAGAGCACGGCGACGTTCAGTTCGACGAGCGCGCGGTCCTTCCAGAGCGTGCGCGGGGCCGCCGTGGACAGCCCCATCCGGCGGGCGATCTCGGGCAACATCGCGTACCTGTCGTCGTCGGCCAGGTTGCGCGCGCCGATCTCCGTGCCCATGTACCAGCCGTTGAACGGCGCGGCCGGGTATCGAAGCCCGCCCGCCAGCAGCGTCATGCAGGAGATCGCGGGCACCGCGTGCCAGCGCAGCCCCAGCTCCCCGAACCACGGCAGGCCGGGATGGCCGATGGGCACCTCGTGAACGGACTCCACGGGAATGTCGAACAGCCGCGGCCGCTCCCCCGGCGTCTCGACGAGCAACGGCAGCGGGTCGAACGAGGTCCCGGGGCCGCCGGGCCAGCCGAGCTTCATCACGTGCTCGGTCAGGGCCACGTTCCTCGGGTCGCCCAGGACGGTGCCGTCGTCGCGGCGGTAGCCGGCGTACCTGATGAGCTGCTCGTTGTGGATGCGCGGGCCTGCCCGGCCGGGGGCCGCGGGGGCGAAGACGGTGATCATGGGGCGGATCCGGCCGTGCGCGAACGCCTGCCGCAGGTGCGCGACGCACTCGAGGTAGACGCCCTCGGCCGTGGTCACGTGGCGGCGGTCGCGTACCACCAGGTTGCGCCAGTAGAGCCTGCCGATGCATCTCTTGCTGTTGCGCCAGGCCACGCGCGCGGCGTGGGCCAGCTCGGCGGAGGTGTGCGCGTAGGTGCCGTGCTCGCCGATCGACCTGCGCACCTCCTCCAGCCGCCGTCCTGGCGGGCCGGCGCCGGGGTTCTCGTCGTGGAACTGCCGCACGAACGCCTCGGCCTCGTCTTCCAGGCTCTGGCCGGAGGCCGGGACGGTCACCTCCGTCATGTCCTCCTCCTCGCGCGGCGGGGTGGTGACCCGGCGGGGAGGCCGGGCCACCGGGTTGGTACATCCGCGTTACGTCAGTGCAGGTAACGCATCTGCGCTCACCTCCTCCGTCCCATCCGGTTCCGCGGCGCACGCCCCCGAACGCGGTGTGGGAGTGATGGTGATGGGCCGAATGTACGGGGACGGCCAGGCGATCCGAAGGTCCGAGCACCGACGCCCGGTCCGGTCCGCCCTTCCGGACACCGGAAACGTCGAGCCTGAGGTGTTCCAGGGCAGGAGTCCCTCCCCTACGGTTGAGCGATGGCCGGGACCCGCGCGGACTGGGACGGCCAGGCCGCGGACTATGACCAGGCGATGCGGCCGTTCGAGCGGCACGCCTTCGCCAGGGCGCGGGCCTGGCTGTGCTCCCGGGCTCACGGGGACGTCCTGGACGTCGCCGCGGGCACCGGCGCGAACCTGCCGCACTACCCGCCGGGGTGCCGCGTCACGATGGTGGACTACAGCGGCCCGATGCTGGCCAGGGCCAGGCACCGCGACACGCGCGTACGGGTCGCGCTGTGCCAGTCTGACGCCCATCGGCTGCCCTTCCTGGACAGGTCGTTCGACGCAGCGGTGTGCGCGCTGAGCCTGACGCTGCTCGGCGGCGGCCCGGCCTTCGCGGAGATCAGGCGCGTGCTGCGGCCTGGCGGCCATCTGCTGGTGTTGGAGCACGTCCACGCCAGGCGGCACGCGTGGCGGCCCGTGCACGAGGCGGGGTTCCGCGTGGCCGGCCGGCGCAGGCTGCTCCTGGGCCTCGTACGAGCGGTCGACCTGTCCTTGTGAATCCTTCTGAATTCCGGAAACCCGCCGCGGAACCGAAGGTCGGGGATGGCACCTACCTCCGCCGCCGGAGCCCGGCCTACTCTCCACCGCATGTCGGAACCCGTAGATGTGACGGTCCGCCACCACGTCGCCAAGGTGCGGCTGAACCGTCCAGAGGTACTCAACGCGGTGGACGGCGCGGCGCTGGCGGAGTTCGGCCTGGCCCTGCGCGACTGCGCCGACTCTTCAGACGTCCACGCCGTCGTCATCCACGGCGCGGGCCGTTCGTTCTGCAGCGGCATCGACCTGACCGCCCTGGCGACCGGGCGCATCCCCCTGGAGTGGTTCGACGACTGGGAACGGGCGGTCGCCCTCTGCGAGGAGATGCCCAAGCCGGTCATCTGCGCGATCCACGGCCACTGCCTGGGCGGCGGGTTCCAGATCGCGCTGGCCTGCGACGCCCGCGTGGCCTCTCCTGACGCGGTCTTCGAGTTGCCCGCGATCCGCGAGGGGCTGATACCCGGATTCGGCGTCCACCGCCTGCCCCGCTACGTCGGCGTGGCGCTGACGCGGCGCATGGTGCTGTTCGGCGACCGGTGGACGGCCGCGCGCGCCGCGGAGCTCGGCGTGCTGGACCAGGTGAGCCCCGACCCGCTGGCCGCCGCCGTGGAGATGGCGAGTGAGATGGCGCCGCTGTCCCAGGTGCGGAGCTTCGCGGTCTGCAAGCGGCTGCTGAGCCTGGCCGGGGCCGGCGCCGACCCACTCCAGGAATACCTGGCGCGGCAGGCGGAATGCCTGGGCTCGGAGGACCACCGCGCCTCGGCCGAGGCCTGGTTGTCGCGATGACGCGCTGGGGCGGGTCGCTGCTGCTCGTCGCCCTGCTGGCCGCCGGGTTCCTGCTGGTCGGGCTCGGCGCCGAGAACTGGGGCGGGCCACCGAGGCGCGACGTCGAGATCGCCGGGCGGATCCCGGCCACCGTCTTCATGCCTGGACAGCCCCCTCCCGGGCACCCGGCCATCGGGTTCACGCTGCCGCGCCCCGCCGGGCAGCGGCCTCCCGTCGTGGTCATCGCGCACGGCCACAGCGCCGACAGGGAGATGATGAGCCCGATCGCGCGCAGCCTGGCCCGAGCCGGGTACGCGGTGCTGGCCTTCGACATCGCCGGTCACGGGGCCAGCAGGACGCCCTTCTCCGTCACGCCCTTCGCCTCGGAGCCCGACCGGCTGCGGGCCGATCTCAAGGCCGTGGTCGACTGGCTGGGCGCCTACCCCTACGTGGACGGGAAGCGGGTGCTGCTCATGGGGCACTCGCTCGGTGCCGCGCTGGTGATGGACTTCGCCTCACGGGACCCGAGGCCGGTCGCCACCGTCGCGCTCTCCGGCTCCGTGAACCCGGCCCTGGCCGGGCCGCTGCGGCCGCGCAACGCGCTCTTCCTCGTCGCCGCCGGGGACGCGCAGCCGATCCACGAGGAGACGATGGGTACGGCGCGGCAGCTCGCGGGCGTGACTCCCGAGGAGGGGCGCACGTACGGCGACCCCGGGGCGGGCCAGGCCGTGCGGCGGAGCCTCGTCCCTGGCACCGACCACATGACGGTGCTGTACTCGGACACGGCGTTCCGCGAGGCCGTCGCCTGGATGGACACATCGGCCGGCAACCCGGCCAGGCGGCCACCCGGGCTCGACGACCCGCGCCTCGCCCTCAGCGCGTGGTACCTGCCGTGCGTGCTGGTCCTGATGGCCGGGCTCGGCTTCGCGGCGGGCAGGGCAGCCC
>NZ_JADOGI010000569.1 GCF_015645445.1 Nonomuraea cypriaca
GGGGCCGGAGGGCGCGGGGCCGAGGGGCGGTGGGTGCATCGGTGGTGAGGCGTCTCGCCGGCACGATCTGGTGTAATACTCGAACATGGACCTGACCTCTTACGCCGAGTGGGCGGTCCGGCTGGCCGACGATCCCAGCCCGCCGCCAGACCTCAGACGGCTGCGCGACGAACTCGCCGCCGTCTTCGACGCGGCGGGCGACGAGCGAGCCGTGGTCGAGCGGCTCAACGCCCTGCTCGTCCGCTATCCCGTACGCCCACAGCTCTCCGACCACGACGGCCGGCGCTGGCACCTCCACCTGGCCGAGGACTACGCCGCGAGCGCCGTGATGGGCCTGGCCGCGGTCGTCGCCGAACTGGGCGTCGACCGGCTCGGCCGCTGCCGGGAGCCGCGTTGCGCACGGGCCTTCCTCGACACCTCATCCAACCGTTCCCGGCGCTACTGCTCGGCCCGCTGCGCCAGCCGCGCAAACGTAGCCGCCTTCCGCGCCCGCCACAAAAACAACCCCTGATCCCTCCGAAACCACTGGCCATCGGGATCGCTCTCGGGTCCCGACGGGTCGCTGGGAGCCAGGAGCCGTTGGGGCCGTTGGCGCCGTTGACCGCTGGATCGTTGGGGCCATTGAGGCCATTGACCGCTGGATCGTTGGGGCCGTTGGGGGGAGGGCCCTTTTGGGGCCGATGGGACCGGCGTAGCCGGGGATCTGATG
>NZ_JADOGI010000570.1 GCF_015645445.1 Nonomuraea cypriaca
GGGGTGGTGCGCGGTGGTCGGCCGAGGTGGAGGTGCTGGATCAGGAGGGTGCGGTGCTGGGCACCTTGGTCGCGAGCGGCTCGTCCCGGTCGCCCGGATGGCCGGCGGTGGTGCGTACCGTGCTGGGGCTGGCGGTGGCGCCGCTGACCGCCTGGGCCGCGCAGGAGCGGCTGCGGGCCTCCCGCGAGTTCACCACGCAGTCGGCCCTGGCCGAACGCCTCCTGGCCGAACTCGCCGGACGGGCTGAACCCGCCGGATCTGCCGGACGCCCGGGACACGCTGAACCCGCCGGACCCGCCGGGTCTGGCGAACCTCCTGGACCCGCAGGGCGAGCTGAACCCGCAGGACGTACCGGACCCGCCGAGTCTGGCGAACCTCCCGGGCCTTCCGTACCCGCCAGAGCCGGGCGCGCTGAACCCGCAGGACGTATCGGACCCGCCGGATTCGCGGAACCGGCCGGACGAGCCGAATCCGCCGGACCTGCCGGACCTGCGGGGCCCCCAGAGCGGGGTGAGCGCGCTGGTGGCGTGGCGCGGGGTGGAGCGCTGGGTGATGCGTTGGCGGAGGGGGGTGGGCCGAGGGCGGTGGCGGTCGCGCTGGGGTGGCCCGTGCGAGGGCCCGTGACCGGTTACCGGATTCGGCCGATGGCGGAGGCGGAGGACGATCAGCTGGTCCAGGCGCTGGTCACCGCCACAGTGGGTCAGG
>NZ_JADOGI010000571.1 GCF_015645445.1 Nonomuraea cypriaca
GTGGGGGAGGCGCTGCCGTCGTGGACGGCGTCGTACGCGCATGCGGTCGCGGCAGGGGCGGCGTTCGCGGGGGCGGGCGCTGTGGCGGCCTTCGTGACCCATACCGGCGTGGGCAGGCGGTGGAAGGTGGCGACGGCTCTGGGCTTGGTCGCGCTGGTGCCGCTCGCGCTCGTCGTGTCCTGGGCCAGGTTCGGCGCCTGATCCATGAGCGATGTCCCTGCCTGCCCGGCCCGCTCACGACGCGCCGGGGCACGGGCATCCGGTCGGTCGTTGCGCCGGAGGGGCGCGGGCGCCTGGTTGGCCGATGTTGTCGGAGGGCGTGGGCGCCCGGTCGGTCCGGTGCGCTGGACGGCGTGGGTGTCCGGTCGGTTGGTGTGCCGGAGGGCGCTGGTGTCTGGTCGGCCGGGTGTGCCGGAGGAGCGTGGGTGTCCGGTCGGTTGGTGTGCCGGAGGGCGTGGGCGTCTGGTCGGTCGGGTGTGCCGGAGGAGCGTGGGTGTCCGGTCGGGTGTGCCGGAGGAGCGTGGGTGTCTGGTTGGCCGGGTGCGCCGGAGGGCGCTGGTGTCTGGGCGGTCGGGTGTGCTGGAGGGCGTGGGTGTCCGGTCGGTCAGGTGTGCTGGAGGGTGTGGGGGTTCGGTTATCGGATGGTGAGTGGGGTGGGTCAGGG
>NZ_JADOGI010000572.1 GCF_015645445.1 Nonomuraea cypriaca
CGCAGTGGTTGTGATGGGGGCTCGCGGGGGCTTGTCCCCGCGTGGGGGTGCGGGGGCTTGTCCCCGCAGGGGTGTGATGGGGGGAACGCGGGGGTCCACCCCCGCAACGATTGTGATGGGGGAATGCGGGGGCGAGCCCCCGCAGGCTAGGCGCCAGCGAGCAGTTTGGCGAGCCGGTTTTCGAACATGCGGATGACTTCGGGGCGCGCGGTCGTGGCGCGCTCGTAGGCCAGGAAGTCGCCGATCTGCTCGGCGGTCTTGCCGCGCATCCTGGCGCGCAGCGACGCGACGGTCAGCTCGGAGTAGCCGGGCAGCGGCTCGGCCAGGTCCACGGCCGCGACGTCGGGCTCGGCGGCCGGCTTCTCATCGACGGCGGGCTCCGGTACGTCCTTGGGCGCGGCGGGCGCGACCTCAGCAGCCTTCGGCTCTGCGGCCTTCCGCTTGGCGGTGGCGGCCTTCGGCTTGGTGGCTGCCTTCGGCTTGGCTGTGGCCTTCGGCTCAGCGGCGGGCTCGGCGGGCGCTTCCGTGACCGCGGCCTTCGGCTCCGCCGGGGCCTCGGTGGCGGTGGACTTGGGGTCAGCGGGAGCCTCGGTGGCGGTGGGCTCCGGCGCGGCGGGAGCCTCGGCGGTGGTGGGCTTGGGCTCGGCCGGGGCCTCGG
>NZ_JADOGI010000573.1 GCF_015645445.1 Nonomuraea cypriaca
CACCAGCACCCGCACGGGAGCGTCGCGCAGTGAGCCCGCAGCCTCATCGTAGGCGGCCCAGAACGCGGTGCCGGTGTCGGGTGCGGCCAGGTCGGCGGCGAAGGGGAACGCCGCGCCGCCGGCCGCGATGATCTTTTCGACGACGCCGGCCGCGGCGGCCGAGTCCTGGCGGTAGTGAACGGCGACGGTGTATCCGTCGGCGGCGAGGCGGCCGGCGATGGCCGCGCCGATGCCACGGCTGGCGCCGGTGACGACTGCGACGCGGTCGGGCTCATGGGCGTTGAGCGCCTCGATGTTGCGCGGGTCGGAGTCAGGCATGATGGCCTCTCTGTCGCCCCGGATCGGGGCTGTGGTCGGATGGTGATGACTCACGACGCCCTTCCGCGCTCTCGTCGCGGCGGCCGTCGCTGAAGGGGGAACCTCGATCCCGCGACTTCTATTCCGAGCGGTACATAAGTGGAGTCGCGCCACTGACTCACTCGCGCCGGCGAATCTCCTCACGCCCCGGCGAGGGCGAAGAGGAGCGGGACGGGCAACGCGGTCGCGTTGTTGACGCCGTGCAACACGACGCCCGGCCAGATCGAACCCGACCAGCGGAACAGCAGGGCGGCGAGCACGCCGACGACGAACGCCACAGGCAGGACG
>NZ_JADOGI010000574.1 GCF_015645445.1 Nonomuraea cypriaca
GGAAGCGGGTGATTTCGTTGGTCTTGCCGTCCACGTCGGTCTGCGCGAGCACCAGGCCGTTGCCGTGGTCGAAGGCGGCCAGCAGATGGACTGGCTCACCGCTGTGGTTGCGTGCACCGCGCAGTGCTTTGCCGTCGACGGCCAAGGCCCCGCGACGCGCACGAGCCGGGCCGTCCATAGGGGTGCCGGCCGTGGCGGCTCGCCCGGCCAGCCAGGAGCAGACCGCCTCATCCAGGGCGTCGGTGTCGATCTGCTCGAACAGACGCCGCACGGTTGACTCATCCGGCGGCTGCCATGCCCGGCTCAGCGGATCCCACCGGACGCCGAGAACGGCCATCACCTGGGCAGGGGCATCAGCGATCCACTCACCGATCGCGGTGAACGAGCGCGCGCCGGCCAGTACGGCAGCCGCGGCACCGGCCAGTAACGACGCCAGCGCATGTCGGACGCCACGCGGATCACGCGGGTCGGGAAGGCGCTGGAAACATTCCAGCAGGCTGACCTGCGTTCGACATAATTCGGTTCGGATAGAGGGCGGAATTCGGGGGATGAGCTGGGGAAATGCGTCTGGGCACGCCGGGGAGGCGTGTCTCTAGGCGGTGGCGTTCCTGCAGGTCAGCGGGGTG
>NZ_JADOGI010000575.1 GCF_015645445.1 Nonomuraea cypriaca
CTCCTACAGGCGGTAGCCGCCGGTGGCGTCGATGACCTGTCCCGTGATCCACCGGGCGTCATGGGAGACAAGGAGGGCCACGACGTCGGCGACGTCGTCGGGTTCGCCGATGCGGCCGAGGGCGTTCTGTGCGGCGATGGCGGCGATGAGGTCGGGGTTGCCGCGCAACCAGGAGGCGTTCATGTCGGTGTCGGTGGTGGCGGGGACGACGGCGTTGACGGTGATGCCGCGGGGGCCGAGGTGCTGGGCGAGGGGGAGGGTGAGGGCGTCGATGGCGCCCTTTGTCATGGTGTAGCCGATGAGATCGGGGAAGGCGACGCGGGTGGCGCCGGAGGAGATGTTCACGATGCGCCCGCCGTCGGCCAGGCGAGGCAGGGCAGCCTGGATGATCAGGAACGGTGCGGTGGTGTTGATCTGCTGCTGGCGGATGAAGTCCTCGGCGTCGAACTCCTCGATGGTGCCGTGCAGGGCGACCCCGGCGTTGTTCACCAGCACCCGCACGGGAGCGTCGCGCAGTGAGCCCGCAGCCTCATCGTAGGCGGCCCAGAACGCGGTGCCGGTGTCGGGTGCGGCCAGGTCGGCGGCGAAGGGGAACGCCGCGCCGCCGGCCGCG
>NZ_JADOGI010000576.1 GCF_015645445.1 Nonomuraea cypriaca
CCAGCGCCTTGGTCGGTACACAGCCGATGTTGATGCACGTCCCTCCGTACATCTGATCCGACTGCTCCACCATGACGACCCTCTTGCCCTCGCGTCCCATGGTCCCCGCGAGATCCTTCCCGCCCTTGCCGAAACCGATGACCAACACGTCGGCCGTGATGCCGATGCTCTCTGCTTCGCTCATATCTCTCACCATTTCCACACGCCGGCCGGCCCGAAGTTCGCCCTCAGCCCCGCCCTTCCGGGCCAGGCGATCAGAGGCGGGCGGCACTTTCAGGCCGTCGGCAGACCGTTAGGCAGCATTTCTCTCTCGAAGGATTCGCGTCCTGACTCGTCGAACAGCGCGAAGAGCTTCTGTACTTCGTCCTTGAGAAGGACGATCTGAGAGAAGCCGACCAGTTCGCCATTGACCCGGATCGGTGAGACCGTGACCAGGATCGTAATTTTTCCGTAGGGCCTGGCGACGTAGTGTACCGGCTCGACGCGGCCCTCTTCGAAAAGCCGGAGCATGGCGTCGAAACGGGGATTGGTCACCGCTCGGCGATGGTGCTTCCGGACGTCGTTTCCGATGTATTCGGGCATCCGGTCGAGGTGCTCC
>NZ_JADOGI010000577.1 GCF_015645445.1 Nonomuraea cypriaca
GGGGTGGGCGACGGAGACGGGTCGACGTCGCCGCAGGGGGCCGCCGCGGTGGCGGCGTTGCGCGGGGCGGGGGCCGCGGTATCGAAGTCGGCGCTGTTGTCGTCGGTGTCGGAGCAGCCGCCGTTCCCGCGGATCGCGGCGGTGGCGTTGCTGAGGGTGGGCGCGGCGGCGCCGCCCTCGAAGAAGTTCGCGGTTCCGAACCCGACCAGGTCGGCGACGAGCGCGAGTTGCTCGGGCGTGCAGGCGGTGGTGGAGCCGTTGCAGGCGAGGCCGTCGGCGGAGTGGACCAGCGCCACCTTGCCCGCCGTGCCGCTCATGTTGATGCCGCCGGTGTCGTCGGCCGCGGGCAGCGAGCCGCTCGGGGTGGCGCCCGCCGCCAGCTGGACCAGGTGGTACTGGCCGGGGGCGACGGTGCCGGTGAGGCTGGTCCTGTTGGCGGCGAAGTTTCCGGTGCCGCTGGCGCTGGTGTACTGCACCGACCAGCCGTCCAGCGAGACGGGGGCGCCGCTGCGGTTGAAGAGTTCGACGTAGTCGTTGGTGAGGGGGGCGCCGGAGTTTCCGCCGCCTCCGTACACCTGGCTGATGACCACTGTTCCC
>NZ_JADOGI010000058.1 GCF_015645445.1 Nonomuraea cypriaca
GCCTCCGTGCATCAACATGATGACCGGCTCGCCCTTGGACGGGCTGCCCGAACAGGACACGTTCACCGACCGGCCCGCAACCTTGATCTTCTTCGTTCCGGAGATCAGGTCGGCATCGGCCTTCCGCGTCGTGGAGGCGAAGGGGTCCCAGTTCTCCACCGAGTCGCCGTCGCAACCGGTGACCCCCGCACCCATCACGGTGCAGCACAGAGCGGCCACGACGGATGCCTTGATCTTGGGAAGCAAGATGTCCTCCAGTGAGAGAATTGACGCCGAGATGACTCACACGGCGGTGTAGTGGGGGAGCGGCCGAAGCGCCGCGGCCACGTCGTAACGCTATGGAATCGACGGTCCCCGAATCGTCACCGCACGGTGGACATTCGCCGGTAGCTCGCACGGGGGACCCCGTCGGCGCGGCAACCTGGACGCTCGCCGGCGCGGTGCCCGGTCCGGCGAGACCGCTAGGCTCGCCCGGTGATCGAACTCCGTCGGGCCCAGGACCTGTGGCAGCGCTTCGCCGTGGCGGTCCGGGATCTTCCGTTGGCGCTGCTGCTGACCGTCGTGTCACTCCTGCCGGCGTTCCAAGGCAGCGGGACGCAGATCGGCAACCTGCCGACCCGTCCGTACGACGCACTGGCCGTCGTGGTGGTCGCCCTCGAATGCCTCCCGCTCGCCGTGCGCCGGCGGTGGCCGGCCGTCGGTCTTGTCCTGGTGTCGCTCGGTTTCGCCCTCGACCAGCTCTTCGCCTATCACGCGTTGGCCGGTACCGCGCTGCCCATCGCGCTCATCAGCGCGGGCGCCCATCTGGAACGTCACCGGCGCTTCACGGTGATCCTCCTGTCCGCGGCGTACGTGCCGCTGATGCTCGCGCTCGACCGGCTCGGCTCGAACGAGACGCCGGCCGATCTCGCGCTGTTCTACCTGGCGCTGGTCTTCGCGTGGGGCATCGGCGCTTGGCTGCGCTCCACCCGGGCCGCCGAGGCCGAACGCCGCCGCCACGTCGCCGAGGCCACCCGCGCAGCAGAACGCACCCGCATCGCCCGCGAGCTCCACGACGTCGTGACCCACCACGTGACGGCGATGGTCGTACAGGCCGAGGCGGCCCGCTACCTGACCGCCGCACCTGATCGCCTCGACGCGACCCTGAGCGCCGTCACCGACACCGGCCGGCGGGCCATCGCCGACCTGCGGCACATGCTCGACCTGCTCAACCCCAGCCACGACGCCGACGCCAGGACACCGTCCGCCGGCGACCTGCACACGCTCGTGGAGCAGACGCGCCAGGCCGGGCAGCCGGTGGAGCTCGCCGAGGAGGGCAAATCGGCGGAATCGGTCGGCAGCGCCCAGTTCGTGGCCTATAGGGTCGTGCAGGAAGCCCTGACGAACGCCCTCAAGTACGCCCACGGCAGCCGCACCGGGGTCCGCGTGCGCCATGGCGAGAAGGAGATCACCGTGGAGGTCAGCACGGACGGCACCGGCTCCCGGGCCGCCTCTCCCGGCGGCAGCGGGCGGGGCCTGGCCGGGCTCCGCGAGCGGGTCGACGCCCTCGGCGGCGAGTTCAGCGCCGACCGGCAGGCGGACGGCGGCTTCGTCGTACGGGCCCGCATCCCCGCGGGGAGCCCGTCGTGAACGCACCGATCCGGGTCCTGGTCTGCGACGACCAGGCGCTGATCCGCACCGGCTTCTCCACGATCATCGACGCGCAGCCCGACCTCGAGGTGGTGGGCGAGTGCGGAGACGGCAGCACCGCGATCGACCTCGCCCACCGGCTGAACCCCGACATCGTGGTGATGGACGTACGGATGCCGGTGCTCGACGGCATCAAGGCCACCCGCCGGCTCGCCGGCGCCGGGGTCAAGAACCCCGTCAAGGTGCTCGTGGTGACCACGTTCAACCTGGACGAGTACGTGTACGAGGCGCTGCGCGCCGGCGCGAGCGGCTTCCTGCTCAAAGACGCCCCACCGGCACAGCTCCTGCACGGCATCCGCACCGTCGCAACCGGCGCCGCGCTGCTGGCACCCGAGGTGACGCGGCAACTCGTCGGCAGGTACGCGGCCCGCATCCGCCCCACCCAGGCCACGCCGGACGACACCGCGCTGACCCCGCGCGAACTGGAGGTGCTGCGCCTCATCGCCGACGGCCAGTCCAACAGCGAGATCGCCGCGACGCTGGTGATCAGCCAGGAGACCGTCAAGACGTACGTGTCACGCATCCTCACCAAGCTCGACCTGCGTGACCGCGTGCAGGCGGTGGTCTACGCCTACCGCAGGGGATTGGTGACCTGATCTCGTCGGCCGCATGCGAGTATCAGGGCGTCGGGCGGGACCGGTCCCGCGAACGCACCCAGCGGAGGACCGGACTCAACGGCCGCGGAGAGACGGTGAAGCGCCATGCTGGGACAGATCTAGTTAAAAACTCATGAAACACTGCCTTCTTCTGGGGATCGTGTCTAGGGTCAACTGTTCGAGGCTCGGCGATGAGCCACTCTCGTGCCTCTCGTCCCCCCGTCAGAAAGGCGGTCTCGTGACGCAGCTTGTTGTCGAAGGCCATGGCACGTCTGTGACCCTCGATCCGGGCCGTTCGTACCGGCTGGGCCGCGATCCGGGGTCGGATGTCGTCGTCAACGCCGATCGGGTCTCGCGTACGCATGCCGTGCTGCGGTTCGAGAGCGGCCAGTGGATCCTGGAGGACGCGGGCAGCAGCAACGGCACCTACGAGAACGGCCACCGCATCCAGCGGGTCGTCATCGGCCCTGGAACCAGGATCGGCCTCGGGCACCCGGCGGAGGGCGGACTCGTACACTTCCGCGCGGCGCATGCGCAGGCACCTCCCGTGCAGGGGCGGGGCGCACCCGACATGCTCTCCACGGCTACGGTCCGCTTCCCGCGCGCCGGGCAGTGGCGTAAGCCGGCCGCCGCCAGGGACGTCAGCCGCGCGCAGGTCACGCGCATCGGCCGGGCGCCCGAGAACGACATGGTCGTCAGCGACCTGAGGGTGTCCCGGCGTCACGCCGAGCTCCGGATCATCGACGGCGTCCACGAGATCGTCGACGTGGGCAGCCGCATGGGCACGTACGTCAATGGCCGGCGCGTGCGGCAGGCCCGCATCTCCCCGAACGACCTCATCGGCATCGGGCCGTACACGTTCCAGCTCGTGGACGACACGCTCGTGGAGTACGCCGACACCGGCGAGGTCTGCCTCCAGGCGCACGATCTCACCGTCACCGTGGAGGGCGGCAAGGTGCTGCTGGACCACGTGACGTTTCCGGTCGGCGAGAAGTGCCTGTTAGCGATCATCGGCCCCAGCGGCTCGGGCAAGTCCACCCTGCTGCGCGCGCTCACCGGGCTGCGCCCCGCGGACCAGGGCGTGGTCACGTACGACGGGCGCGACCTCTATCGCGACTACGCCGAGCTGCGCTCGCGGATCGGCCTCGTGCCGCAGGACGACATCCTGCACAGCCAGCTCACCGTGCGCCGCGCCCTCATCTACGCCGCGGAACTACGCTTCCCCGACGACACCAGGAAGCACGAGCGGAAGGCGCGCGTCGACGAGGTTCTCCAGCAGCTCGGGCTCGAAAACCGCAAGGACAATCGCATCTCCTCGCTGTCCGGCGGCCAGCGCAAGCGCGTCAGCGTCGCCCTCGAACTGCTGACCAAGCCGTCTTTGTTGTTCCTCGACGAGCCGACATCCGGCCTGGACCCGGGGCTGGACAAGTCGGTGATGCAGATGCTGCGGGGCTTGGCCGACGACGGCCGCACTGTCGCAGTCGTCACCCACAGCATCGCCAATCTGGATATCTGCGACCGGCTCCTGGTGATGGCGCCGGGCGGGAAGATCGCCTACTTCGGCCCGCCACAGGAGGCGCTGCCGTTCCTCGGTTTCACCGACTGGGCGGACGTGTTCCTGGCGTTCGACGACGCGTCCAAGGACTGGGCCGGCGAGTACGCCCGATCTTCGCCGCACCAGAAGTACATCGCGGCCGAGCTGATCGAGCCCGTTTCGACGGGACGCCACGTACAACGAGAGAGCCCGCCGAAACAGCAGAGCTGGGCGGAACAGCTCAGTACGCTGGTGCGCCGTTACTGCCGTGGCATCGTGGCGGACCGGCTGTTCCTCGGCATCACCGTCGCCCTGCCGATCGTGATGGGGCTGCTGGCCCGCGTCGTCCCGACCGGCGACCTGATGGGCCCCCCGAACAGCAACGGCAACGCGGCGAACCTGCTGCTGATCCTGTGCATCGGCGGCTGTCTCACCGGCGCCGCGAACGCGGTGCGCGAACTGGTCAAGGAACGCGCCATCTATCAACGAGAACGGGCGGTCGGGCTGTCCAGATCGGCCTATCTCTGCTCCAAGCTCCTCGTGCTCGGTCTGATCACCGTGGTACAGGGCGTTGTGCTGACCTACGTGGCGATGCTGAACGTCGAGACGTACGACACGGGAGTGTTCACCGCGCCGCTGACCGAGCTCTCGCTCGCCGTCGCGCTGTTGTCGTTCACCGCGATGACCGTGGGCCTGCTCATCTCCGCGCTGGCCAAGACCAGCGAGACGACCATGCCGCTGCTCGTGCTCGTCACACTGATCCAGCTGGTCTTCTGCGGGGCGCTCGTACACCTGGACGACAACCCGGTGATGGAGCAGATCTCCTGGCTCGTGCCGGCTCGCTGGGCGCTGGCCGCGCTGGCGGGCACGCTCGACGTGGGCCAGCTCATCCCGCACATCCAGGATCCGCCGGACCCGCTGTGGAGCCAGGACCTGGGCACCTGGGTCCTGGACATGAGCGTCCTGGCCATCCTCGCGGTCCTGTGCGCTTTCCTGGTGGCCCGCCTGCTGCGCCGCCACGAGCCCGCGGTGATGCGCGGCAAGTGACCGAGAACCGGATGAGGCGGGCGTGGCGAGGGCTTCGGCAGGAGCAGCCGGAGCCCTCGGGGTTCAGCGGTTGCAGGGCTTGTGGCCGTGGTTGGCGTTCTTCTTGCGGCGGCCGCGCTTCTTACTGGCGCGCTTGGACATCGGTCTCCTCGAATGGCCAGGTCCCGGTGCGGGCTCGCTCGATGGCGGGGATCGCGGCGAACCAGCCGTCGTTGACCTCAGTGATGACGTGCTCGTGCCCGGGGACGGTGACGGCCTCGGCGGCTTCGACGGCGGCCTCCGGGTGGGTCAGGACGATCACTCGGCGGTGTCCGTCGACATGGCCTCGTACGGCCTGCGCCACGGAATGCGCGCCGTCGGGCTCGCCGAAGCGTGCCACGGATTCCAGCAGGGAGCCGCTCACCTCCACGGGGCCGGTGGTGGGCCCGAGTTGGACCACCTCCACCGAGGGAGAGCGCAATGCAAGTGCGGAGGCGAAGGCCGCGGCGGCGTCGGCGCGGGTCAGGCCGTTGCCCTGGCGGGCCATCGCTGCGCCGCGGTCGACCAGCACGAGGGTACGTCCCTCCAGCGTGGGCACCTGGGCCAGCGCATGGCCCAGAGCCTGTTCCAACGCCCAGGACCAGCGGGAACCGGGAACGGCGCGGCAGGTGGCGAGGATCTCCAGTGGCAGCGTGCGGCCCCGCGCGACCGAACTCTCCTCGGCCAGGTCGGCGCAGAGCCAGTCGGCCACCTCGCTGGGCAGCCCGGTTGCCTCGAAGTTGCGCAGGTGCTTCAGCCGCTGCCGGTAGCTCATCGATGGCAGGACCGCCGCCCACGCCTTGTCGTTCAGCTCGCCGCCGAGCCAGATGGCCACCTGCTCCCAGCTCATCGCGGCCCGGGCGAACACGTCGGCCGCATCCGCCCGATCCAGCATCCGTACCCGCTTGGCCACTTGTACGGCGTGCAACTCGGCGCGCGCCTGCAGGCTGGGCAGGGAGTCGGGGACGGGGCGTTCGCGTTTGAGCCGGAGTGCGGCGTACTGGAAGACGTCGTTCTGGGCCTTGCCCACCGGCTTGGGGTGGGTCAACGCGATCACCTCGGCGAAGCGCAGGGCCGCCTCCGGGGTGTCATAGGTGGCCAGCGCGTGCTCGTCGTACAGCCGTTCGGCCGCCTCGCCGGCGACCTGCTTGATCGGCTTGGGGATCGAGCGTCCGTACCGGTCCAGCAGATAGGCGAGCAGGTCGCCGGGGTCGTCGGCACGGACCAGCACTTCTCGGCCCAGCCGACGGGCCTCGGCCGTCGTGCCGATTTTGGCGGTCAGTCGCGTGTGCAGGAATTCGGCGGTGGCGGCCAGCGCCAGGACGCGCAGCGCGGGCTGCCGGCGGGCCCAGCCGAGGAACGAGCCCATCCAGGCGTCGTCGGTGGCGAGCGTGCCGACCAGGGAGGCGAGCCGATCACCCGGCTCCCGGGCGGCTCGAGCGTCGGCCAGGGATCGAGCGGCCAGCAGGAAGAGTTCCTTCCTGGCGGTGGTCACCGCCTGGGGGACAAGGGGCTGAGATGTGGTCATGGACCCTTCTTGGTGAGAAATGATCGAAGGGCCTCCCGCGGCGGCGGGCGGATCCGTGTGTGCGCCGATCCGGCACCGCATGCCGGCGAGAGGCCCGGGAGCACCGCCTGTCGCGGTGCGGCGTGGCGGCCGCGTGCGCGCGGCCTCGTCCGACGCCTGGTGGGGCGTGTCCGTTCGTCAGGGGACACGCCATCGAACGGTCAGGAGGGGTGAGGGACGGCGCGCAAGGCTGCGGCGGGCTTGCACTGTCACTCTCTCCTCCTCTCCGCGATCGATGACCTCACTATGTGGGTTTCCGAATTCCTGGGCAAGAGCTTTGATGCGTTCGCTGCGCGTAAATGATGTGTATGTGTCCATAGCGGGAGCGTAGAAATGCCGTAAGAAATGGCCTTCCTTCTGCTCCTGTCGGGTTACATAAGATCGGTGCGTCGCCCTTGACGTGCAACTCGGTCTCCGAAGCGTCCGGCACCGACACCTCCACGAACAGCACAGGCTCGGAGCTGCGCATCGAGATGAACCTCGGTGACCCGCAACTCGGTGCGAGATGGCCGCGAACACGCGCCGGTCCACTCCGGCGCCATCCCGCAGCGGGGCAAATACCGCGGGGCCAGGTTGATCAGCCTGGCCATCGCCGAGGCCCCGGGGGACGTGCCGCCGCTGACCAGGGAGGTGTTGCGCCAGGCCGAGCCGGACCTGGAACGCCGCCGCATGTCCACGTCGGCTGACAGAGCGACCGTATTTTTCGCGTAGCTTTTTGGGGATTGCGCGTGAGAAATCCGTATGAGCGATATTTGCGGCATTTAGGTGGACGCAATATGGGGGCGCAACCCCCATTGAGGAGCATTCTCCAATGTCCACTGCTCAACGCCCCGCCGCGCTCAAGGAGCCTGCCGATACCGGCGAGCGGCATCGGCTCTCGGTCCCTGGCGGGCTGGCCGCGTTGTCGCTGGACGCGATGGCGTCGGTGGCGTACGGGCCCGAGGCCATCGTGCTGGTCCTGGCCCTCGCGGGCGGCGCGGGCCTCGGGTTCACCATCCCCGTCACGCTCACCATCGCGGCCCTGCTCGGCGTGCTGACCTTCTCCTACCGGCAGGTCATCGCTGCCTTCCCCGAAGGCGGCGGCGCATACGGGGTGGCCAAGACCCACCTCGGGCGGCGGGCCGGCCTGGTCGCGGGGGCCTCGCTGGTCATCGACTACGTGCTCAACGTCGCCGTGTCGGTCGCCGCGGGAGTGGCCGCGCTGACCTCGGCACTCCCGGAGCTGCTGCCGTACACGGTGTGGCTCTGTCTGGCCGTGCTGGCCCTGGTGACGGTGGTCAACCTGCGCGGGATCGCGCACAGCGCCCGCGCGTTCATCGTCCCGACCGTCGTCTACGTGGGCGCGATCCTGCTGGTCATCGTGGCCGGGCTGGTCCGCGGTGAGCCGGCGGCCGATCTCACGCACCAGGCGGACGGCGTGCAGGCGGTCGGGGTGCTGCTGCTGTTGAAGGCGTTCGCGAACGGCTGCGCCTCGCTGACCGGCGTCGAGGCCATCGCCAACGCCGTGCCGTCCTTCAGGAGGCCCCGCGTACGGCGGGCGCAGCGCGCCGAGGTGGCGCTGGGCGGGCTGCTGGCGGTGATGCTGCTGGGCATCGCCGCGCTGATCGAGAAGTCGCGCTCGCGCGCTCCAGGTTCTTTCGCGGTGCCCCAGACCAGCAGCTGGCCCGGCGCCATGGTCGCTGCCCCGAGATCCTTCAGCGCTGGTGTCGCCGTGGAGGCGTGTCGTGTCCGGCCGCGTACGCGCGGATGGCCTGTGCCGGGCTCGTCGGGCCGCCTGCCTCTCCAAGGCGGTCGAGCACGTCCATCAGCGGCTCCGCGCGCTGGACGGGCACCGTGACGGCGGCCGGGCCGAGGACGACGATCTGCGCGCGGGCGGAGCGGCAGGCGAGCGCCGCACCCAGGACCGATGCCGCGTCCGCCCTGGTCAGGCGACCGTGTCCAGGCCCGGTCATCAGATCGCCGCGATCGATCAGCACGAGCGTGCGGCCGGGCAGCGCCTCAACTCCGTCGGGTCGTGAAAGGGGGCAGGGCCTCCCGAGAACAGGGAGCCGGCCGTGACACGGGATGCCGTCCGTGTCGGGCGGCCGGCCGCAGACGCACCGGGAGGCCTCGTGCCGGGTCATCGGGGGATGGGGATCGGCACGTCGCGGGCCGCTGCCCTGTTGGCCCGCACTGCGCATGCCCGGGAAGGACAAGGCGCTATCAATCATGGGAGGCGCTCACGGCCGGCCGGTGCCGTGGCCGCCAGGATGCATGCCGCGCTACGGCGGCTGCTCAGCACGCTCGTCCTCGTCAGGGTGGCCGTGGTCGTGCTGGTGGCGTGCCGGCCCGGTGTGTCCGAATCGTGAAGCTCATCACATACACTTTGTCCATCAGTTTCGCGGCGGTGGCCGAATCGGGCCCGCCATCCTGAGGTCCTGCTCGACGGGCCTGAATCTGCTGCCGATGCCGGTATTGGCGAGGCACGGTGGTGACCGCGGATCGCGGTCCTCCTCGACACTCGACGGCGCAGGCCACAAACCAGGAAGAAAGATCATGCGAACGTTCGCGATTCTCATATTCGGTGGCGTACTCGGCCTGACCGCCTGCGGTGCTCCCGTCAGCGGCAAGGTCTCGGAAGACCTCACGATCGGCATGTCGGTGTCGACGCTGAGCAATCCCTATTTCGTCCAGTTTCGCGACGGAGCGGAGGCTGGGGCGCTGCGTTCCGGGGTCAAGTTGACGGTCACCAACGCCCATAACGACCCCGCCCAGCAGGCCCGCCAGATTAAAAACTTCACCGAACAACACGTAAAGACGATCATTCTTAACCCGGTCGACGCCGACGCGGTCGCCCCGGCGGTCAAGGCGGCCGGTAAGGCCGGCATCCCGGTGATCGCGGCCGACCGCAGCGTCAACGGTTCCGAGGTGGCGCAGACCGTGACCTCCGACAATGTGGCCGGAGGCAAGCAGGGTGCGCGGGAGCTGGCCAAGCAGCTCAGCGGGAAGGGCGACGTGGTCGTGCTCCAAGGTGCGGTCGGCGCTTCCGCCTCCCGCGACCGCGACCGGGGCTTCACCGACGGGGTTGCCGCGTACCCGAAAATCAAGGTCATCGCCAGGCGGTCGGCCGACTTCAACAGGGCCAAGGGCCGGGACGTCATGACCAGCCTGATCCAGCGTCACCCCGACATCACGGGGGTGTTCGCGAGCAACGACGAAATGGCGCTGGGCGCGATCCAGGCGCTGGGGACAAGAGCAGGGCGGCAGGTCAAGGTGGTGGGCTTCGACGGCACGCCGGACGGGATCAAGGCGGTGCGGGCAGGCACGATGGCCGCCACGGTCGCCCAGCAGCCGAGGCTGATCGGCTCACGAGCGGTGAACGAGGCCATCAAGGCAGCCAGGGGGCAGGTCATCGCGAAGTCGGTGGCGGTTCCCATCAAGCTGGCGATCAAGGACAACGCGCATGAGTTCTGGACTTTCTAAGGCGCGGTGCCGTCTGGTTTACGGCGAAAGCTTGGCGAGAAGGGTACGAAGTTCTTGGGAACCGCTGCCGAGCGGAGCCGGTCACGCTGTTTCGGCGCTGAGGGCCTGCGCCACGGGTCGGCGGGCCGCCAGGCGTGCGGGCAGGGCGGTGAGCGCCGCCGTCGCCAGGAGAGTCGCGAGCGCGGCGCCGAGCAGCCAGGAGGAGGGAGCGTCCACCGCATTCCTGGCGGCGAAGAGCGAGAGCAGGCCGATGCCCAGGGGGACGCCGATGACGGCGCCGGGCAGCGCGGGCAGGAGCTGGGCGGTGGACAGTCCCGCGGTGATCTGCCCTGGGGTGGCGCCGAGCGTACGTGCGATGGCCATGCTCGCCCGGGCCTCCATGGCAGTGGTCCAGGTGAGCGTGATGGTGTTCACGACGGCGAGTGCGATCAGCAGGACGGTGACGGCGAGCATCAGCCGGCGGTCGTGCTCGCCGCGCAGGTTGGGCAGGACGAAGGAGCCATCCAGGCCGTAGCCCCTCTCCGGCTGGACGTGGAGGGTCAGCAGGGCGACGATCGCGATCACCGTGGTGGCGGTGGAGCACGCCTGCAGCACGGCGCGGCCCGGCCGGCGGGCGGTCAGCCGAAGCCCGAGCAGCAGCGGCGTGGGCAGCAGCGCGGACAGTGCGGTGAGCCAGGGCCGGTGACGGGGCTGGTGCGCGGTGGCGGACAGCGCCGTGACGGTCGCCGTACGCATGGCCCGCAGCGTGGGACGCATCGTGGACAGCACCGCCACCCCCACGGCGAGGACGGTCGCCGCCGCGGCGGTGGCGGCGGTCGGCCCGGCCGCGTCGCCGATCCGGCTGGCGGTGGGGCTGGCGATGGCGGGCACGGTCAGGCGGGCGATCACCAGCCCCAGCGCGTCGCCGGCCAGCGCCAGCGCGAGGTACTCGGTGAGCAGGACGGTGGCGATCAGACCCGGGGCGGCGCCGACGGCCTTGAGCAGCCCGGCCCGGCGCGTCTGCTCGACGGCGCGTCCCGCGGCCAGCGCCGCCACCCCGGTGATGGCCAGGAAACTGAGCAGCCAGCTACCGACGACCAGGATCGGCTGGCTGTCCTTGAGCATGACCATGTCCTGTGTGGTTTTGAACTGCCAGGAGTGGAAGTTGATCCTGATGGTGGAGACGTGGTGGGCCTCGCGGAAGGCTTCGGTGGCGGCGGGGTCGCGCAGCTTGAGGTCCATGGCCATGGTCACCGGGAGATCCTTGGACGACGCCAGTGTCCGGGCATCTGATCGGGTCATCCAGGCCAGACCGCCCCCGTCACTCGGGCCGCCGCCCGGGCCGATCTGCGGCGCCCAGGGGTAGATGGAGGTGGCCGCGGTGACGGCGATCCCGACGACGGGGTACGACCGGCCGGCGATGGTGACGTGGTCGCCGACGCGGGCGCCCAGCGCGGTGGCGAAGCCGCGTTCGAGTACCGTGCCGCCGGAGCGTACCCAATGACCCGAGGTCACCAGCGGCCGGTTGACCGCGCCGGGCGTCTCGGCGAAGCCGTGCACCACCACCGGGGACGACGTGGAATCGCGCGTGGTGAGGGTGGCGTAGACGATGCGATAGGGGCCATGGTGGGCGACGACTTCGGGAGCGTCCGCCAGCGCAGCCAGGGCCGAGGTCACGGCGGGGCCCGTGTCGCCGGAGAGTGCCACCACGTCCGGCCCGGCGGTGGCCGCGCGGGTCTGCTCGTACAGCGTGTCGCTCACGTCGCGCAGGGACAGACCCAGGGCCATCGTGGCGGTGGCCACGGTCACCGCGAGCAGGAGCATCGCGGCCTGGGCCTTGTGCCGGCGCACGTCGGCCAGCACCAGGCGCACGACGAGCACGATGGAGCCCATGACGTTCAGCCCTCCAGCCCGATCAGCCCGCCGAGCCCGCGCGTGTGGGAGCCGGCCAGCCGGGTGTCGTCGACGAACATCCCGTCGCGCATCGAGACCAGCCGATCCGCCGTGGCCGCCACCCGCTCGTCATGCGTGACGATCACGAAGGTCTGCCCCGTGGAACGCAGCTCCTCGAAGATCCTCAGCACGTCGAGGGTCGCCGCGGTGTCGAGGTTGCCGGTCGGCTCGTCGGCCAGGACGACCAGCGGGTCGTTGGCCAGCGCGCGGGCGATGGCGACCCGCTGGCGCTGCCCGCCCGACAGTTGCGAGGGCAGGTGCCGGGCGCGCGCGGCGAGCCCGACCCGTTCCAGCAGCAGGCTCGCGCGCCGCCTGGCCTGGCGGTGCGAGCGCCCGGCCAGCAGCGCGGGCAGCTCCACGTTCTCGGCCGCCGACAACTCATCCACGAGATGGAAGGCCTGGAAGATGAAGCCCACTGACCGGCGCCGCATGCGCGCCAGAGCTCGCTCGCTCAGCGTGTCGATGCGCCGCCCGGCCACCCACACCTCTCCGTCGGTAGGCCGCTCCAGGCCACCCAGCAGGTGCAGCAGTGTGGATTTCCCGCAGCCGCTGGGCCCCATCACCGCCAGCATCTGTCCCTGGGGCACCTCCAGGTCGACCTCGTCCACCGCGCGGACCCGGCTCTGCCCCTGACCATGCGTCTTCACCAGGCCGTAGGCCCGGACCGCGGCACCTGACACGTTCATCCACCCTCGACTTCGTCATCGACCCTGGACCAGGCCCGCTCACAGGCATCGAGCCAGCGCAGGTCCGCCTGCAACCGCAGCACGACCCCTTCAAGCAGCAGGCCGGCGCCCGACCCCGCCGGCTCGGCCAGCGCCGCCTGCTGCGCCTCACGCAAGCGGCGCAGCAACTCACGGCGCTGCGCCGCCACCAGCTCCACCGGGTCGGCCAGCCGGGCCGCGGCGGCAGCGGCGAGCTTGAGATGAAACTCCGCCAGGTCCGGTTTCGGCCAGCCCACCTCGGCCAGCCAGGCGGCCACCCGTTGCTGCCCGGCCGGCGTCAGCGCATAGACCTTGCGCTCCGGCCGCTCGGGCAGGCCGTCCGCCCGCTCACAGACAACGAGCCCCGCTCGCTCCAGCCGGGCCAACGTCACATAGATCTGACCACGGTTCATCGACTCGCCCAGCGGGCCGAGACTGCGCCGCAGCCGAGCGTGCAAGTGGTACCCGTGCGACGGCTCCTTGGCGAGCATCGCCAGCACTGCGTCCTGCACTCCATCCCCCTAACGGTTGCCCAATAGATAGCGGTTATCCATGGGAAGTGTCAAAACGCTACACCTGGCGATTTCCTGGACCGGCCCGCCGCCAAGTGAGGGATGGAGAGAAAGGCACAGGTAATGGGGCGGGCCGGTGGACCTGTCCCGGCGAGGACGGTGAACCCGCGTGGAAGGCTCCATGGTCTGCTCGCCCAGCTCCCGCAGGACGGCCTGTCCGAGATCAGCCGGGTCTTACGATCCGCTTGCGTATCTTATTGCGGTGACCTTATGGTGGCCATCATTAGATACAGCCACGTACTCTAAAGTCCCGAGAAACAGGACGTGCTGATGGCCGACCACAGCTTGACCAAGAAGTCCCCGAGCGTGAGCACCACGGCAATGCGGCGGATCCTGCCGGTGGACATGGTGGAGCGGGGGCATGGCCCATTTGATCCGCCGCCAGGTCTGCGGGGGGAGGGCGCGGTCCGGCCGTTGGGTCTGCTGAATGGCGCGCGGGCGTGGCTGGTGACGGGGTTCGAGGAGGCCCGTACGGTGCTGGCGGACGCGCGTTTCAGCGCCGACAAGGTGCGCCATCGAGAAGCGACGTCGCTGCAGCCGCACGAGGTGGCCGAGATGGAGGCGGCGTCGGCGAAGCGGGAGGACGGGATCTTCGTCTTAATGGACCCGCCGGAGCACACCCGGTTGCGGGGGTTGCTGACGGGTCAGTTCACGGTGCGGCGGATGCGGGAGCTGGAGTCGCGGGTGACGGAGATCGCGGTCGAGCACATCGAGGCGATGAAGGCGGCGGGCACGGAGGCCGATCTGGTGCCGGCGTTCGCGTTGCCGCTGCCGTCGCTGGTCATCTGCGAGTTGCTGGGCGTGGACTACGCCGACCGTGCGGAGTTCCAGGAGCGTACGGCGGTCGGGATGAACGCGAACTCGGCTCCAGAGGAGCAGGCCTCGGCGCGCGCCGGGCTGTACGCGTTCATGCGGCGGCTGGTGGCGGGCAAGCGCTCGAACCCCGCCGACGACCTGCTGTCCGGGCTCGTCCACGACGCCGACTCGGCGCTGACGGACGCGCAGTTGGTCGATGTCGCACTCGTCCTGCTCAACGCGGGCCATGAGACCACGGCGAACATGCTGGGCCTGGGTACGTTTGCCCTGCTGGAGCATCCCGACCAGCTCGCGGCGCTGCGTGCCGATCCTGGCCTGATCGACAACACGGTGGAGGAGCTGCTGCGGTTCCTGTCGATCATCCAGCTCGGGGTCAGCCGGGTCGCCACGGAGCCGGTGACGCTGGGCGGTGTGGACATCCCGGCCGGCGCGACGGTCGTGATCGCCACGCCCGAGGTCAACCGGGACCCGCGGTATTGGCCCGATCCCGACGCGCTCGACCTGCGCCGCTCGCGTACTCCGCACCTGGCCTTCGGGCATGGGGTTCACCAGTGCCTGGGTCAGCAGCTCGCCCGGGTCGAGATGCGGATAGGGCTGGGCGAACTGATCTCCCGTCTGCCGGATTTGCGCCTGGCGGTGCCGGCCGAGCAGGTGCCACTACGCAACGAGATGCTCATCTTCGGCGTGCATTCGCTGCCGGTCACCTGGTCCTGAGACGGCCCTTGCCGATTGGGTGAATGCCCTGTGTCCTTGACTGCCTGGGAGCGGGCCGGCGGAGCGATCCACCTGCCGGTGTCCCCGAGCCTCGGAGTCGTCGGTCGTCCAGAACCAATGGCGTGCCGACGGCGTCGAACTCTCCTGAAGGCGCAGCGATCAGGCTGCCGGGTCGGCGGGTGGAGGTGTGATGGCGGCGGGTTATCCTGATCGGCTGGGCGGGTACTGGGTGGCGCGGCGGCTGGGCGAGGGCGGTCAGGGCGTCGTGTACGAGGCCTACGACGACGCGGGCGGCCGGGTCGCGGTCAAGGTGCTCCGGCGCGGGACCAGGGGCCGGGATTTCGCCCGGGAGGTGGCCGCGGCGCAGCGGGTGGCGTCTTTCTGCACCGCGCGGTTGATCGCGGCGGACGGCTCGGGCGAGGAGCCGTACCTGGTGAGCGAGTACGTCGAGGGGCCGAGCCTGCGCCAGGCGGCGGCGGAGGGCGGGGTGTTCTCCGGCGACCGGCTGCACGCCCTGGCGATCGGCATCATGACCGCGCTGGTGGCGATCCACGAGGCGGGGGTCGTACATCGGGATCTGAAGCCGGACAACGTGCTGCTGAGCCCCGAGGGTCCGCGTGTGATCGATTTCGGCATCGCCCGTACCCAGGAGATGTCGCAGTCGGCGTCCAACCACGTGCAGGGCACTCCGCCGTACATGTCCCCGGAGATGCTGAGGGGGGAGCGGGCGGGGCCGGCCTCGGATGTGTTCGCGTGGGGGGCGGTGGTGCTGTTCGCGGCCACGGGGCGCAGCCCGTTCGAGGCGACGACGATGGCCGCGATCATGCATCGGGTGCTGACGCTGGAGCCGGACTGCGAGGTGCTGCCGCCGGTGCTGCGCTCCGTGGTGGCGCGTGCCCTGGCCAAGCGGGCGCAGGACCGCCCTCCGGCGCGGGATCTGCTGCTGGAGTTGCTGAGCGGCCGCGGCGGGCACGGGCCCGGCGGAGCGCTGCTGGATCGCGGGTTCAGCGCGGCGGCGCAGGCGCGGCCGGCGGTAATGGTGGCCTCGCCGCCGCTGGGGGCGGTGGCGGAGAGGATGTACGACGCCCTTCCCCCCGCCGAGCGGGCAGTGGTGCCGGACGTGTTGCTGCGGTTGATCCAGACGGGCGGCGGAGGCGAGGACGTGCCGCGGACCGCCGATCCGGTGGAGGTGACCGGGGCCCGGCCCGGGCACGAGGCGGTCCTGCAGGCCTTACTGGAGGCCGGGCTGGTCGTCAGGCAGGACGTGGGAGTGCGACTGGCGAACGCGGCGCTGCCGCGGGCGTGGCCGCGACTACGGGTGTGGCTGGAGGTGGAGCGGCCGGGGCTGGCGATCCACCGGCGGCTGAGCGAGGCGGCGCGATTGTGGGATCTCCACGATCGTCGCCCGAGCGACCTGTACCAGGGCAGCGCTCTGGAGATCGCGCGTACGTGGGCGACCGGCGAGCGGCGCCATGTGACGCTGAGCCCGCTGGAGGACCGGTTCCTGACCGAAGGGCTGACGGCGGCGGCGCGACGGGTGCGGCGGCGCCGCCAGGTGACGGCCGCGCTGGTGGCGCTGACGTTGGTCGCGTCGAGCGCGGGCGTGTACGCCGAGGCGCGGCGGCGCGAGGCGGTGACCGAGCGGGCGGCGGTCGCGGCGCACCTGGACCAGGCGCTGGCGCGGTCGCTGGCGGTGCGGGCTGAGGGATGCGGGTGGCCGATCCGCGCACGGCGATGCTCCTGAACGTGGCGGCGTGGCGAATCGGCCCGCAGGAGCTGGAGACGCGGGCGGGACTGCGCGAGGCGCTGGCGCACCCGGCCCGGGACGTGTTCTCCCCTCCGGACGCGGCTCCAGGAACGGTGTACACGCTGAACACCACGGGCACGATGCTTGCCGGGGTTCGCGACCGCGTGGCGACGGTGTGGGACGTGGCCTCGCACAAGCGGGCCGCGCGGGTGAAGGGCGTGTCCGCGGGTGTGCGGCAGGCGGCGCTGAACCACGACGGCTCGCTGCTGGCGCTGCGCGACGAGCGGTCGGTGCGGCTGTGGGACGTGCGGTCGGGGCGGCCGGTGGGCGCGGGGTTCGGCGGCGGGTACTCGTTCGTGGAGGAGGGGTCCATGCGGTTCAGCGCCGACGGCCGGTTCCTCCGGCTGCCCTCGGGGATAGGCGCGTCGTACCCGGCGTGGGTGGATGTGCGTACCCGGCGGGAGCTCCGCGCGCCGGGGGGCGGCCTGGTGGAGGAGCTCGGCCCGGACGGCAGGTACGCGGTGACGGGCCTGAACTCCGGTGATGCCTCGCAGGTGCGGGTGTGGGACCTGGTGTCGGGCAGGCGGCGCGCGCTGGAATTTCTGGAGGACGAGAGAAACGTCGCGAACGCGTTGTTCAGCGCGGACGGCAAGATCTTCGCCACGGTGCGCAATGGCGCGGTGAACTTCTGGGATCTCGCCACGAGCAGCACCCTGAGCTGGACGTTCGCCGATGGCGCGGGCACGCGCGAAGTGGCGCTGTCGCCGGACGGGGCGTTGCTGGTGACCGACGACGACGAGGAGATCGCGGTGTACCGGACCTCGGACGGCACCCAGCTGTCGCGGCTGCCGTTCGCGACGTCGGGGATGGAGCCGCCCGCGGCGTTCGGCGCCGACGGCAGGACGCTGCGGCTGCTGGGCCCGAACGGGACGGTGCTGACATTACGGACGGCCGAGCCGGGCGGTGCACGGGCCGCCGTACCGGTGAACGGCGCGGTGAGCGGGACCACGGCCGCGGCGGTCAGAGGGACCCGGCTGGAGGTGCGGAACGCGGAGACCGGCGGGTCGCCGCGGTCGCTGCGGGTCGCCGCCGGCACCGGCGACTCCTCCTGCTGCGAGGTGGCGGTCAGCCCCGACGGCTCGCTGGTCGCCGTGGGCGGATTCCTGAGCTTGCCGGGAGCCGACCCGAAGAAAACGTCGGTGGCGGTGCTGGACGCAGCCGATCTCACGGTACGGGCGGTGTTCCCGATCAAGCAGCAGCTGGAGGGGGTGTCGGTACTGGAGTTCGGCCCGGACGGCTCCTCGCTGGCCGTCTCTCCCACCCAGGCGGGCGATCTGGACGCAGGCTACGAGGCGCCGACGGAGCTGTGGCGATGGCGCGAGAAGAAGGGGTCGCTGCTGCGGGAGCTGCACGCCCATCAGCGGGTGGCGTTCAACCCGGACGGCCGGACACTGGTCGCGGGAAAAGGAGTGGTGGTGGAGGTGCCGTCAGGGCGCGTGGTACGGCGGCTGGACGCGGGCGTCCCGGTCTTCGGCCCCGGTGGCGGATCGCTGGCGATGGCCGGACCGGCGGGGATCACCCTGTGGGACACCCGGACCTGGCGGCCGTCGGGGGTACGGCTGGCTGCGAGGTCTCCGTCGGCGCCCGCCTTCTCCCACGACGGCCGTACGCTGGCGGCGTCCACCCCGGCCGGAGTCCGCATGTGGGACGTGGCGACGGGACGTTCGATGGGGGCGTTGGCCGCAGGGGAGGAAGCGGTGGACCTGGCGTTCGCCTCCTCGGGCGGGCTGCTGTACACGGTCGGGGTGCGCGGTGAGGCGCGGGCGGGGGGAGTGGATCCGGGGCCGACGGCGACGGCGGTGTGCGCGCTCGCGGGACGTGAGCTGTCGCCGGAGGAGTGGCGGCGGTTCGTCCCAGAGTTGCCCTACCGCCGAGTATGCGCCTCCTCATAGGTCCTCTCCGCCATCCGCCTCTCGGTTTCCCGCACCGCGGCCAGGATGCGGGGCGTCGACGCTGTGATGGACCCGGACACCAGGTGTTCGGCGCTGCCCCGTCGCTACGGTGGTCGAACCGAGCCCGCCGAAGTTCCGTCAGGTGTCGGGTGATCCAGATCGCGCCGCCGGATACGGTCGGCTGACCAGACGGAGAATCGACCCGGTCACGATGTGCACCGTGGGTGACAGTGCCGCGCCCTCTTCGATGCCGTCGGACCAGGTGCTCCGTCAGCCGCTGCGCTGACATGGGGTGGTTCACGATGACGCGAGGAGTGCCGCGGCTGCGGATCTCCGCTCTGCTGGTCGTCCCGGCTCTGGTGGGGCTGACCGCCGCCACCGGGATTGCCGGGCCGGCCACCGCCGACACACTCCCGGGGCCGGTCTTCGTCGACGGGCAGGCCCAGGTAGTGCCCGAGTTCGCCGATCCCGGCACCTGGATCCGGGAGCGGTTGTGGGTCGAGACCGAGTTCGACTCCGACGGCGACGGCCGGCGTGACCGCATGCACGTGGACGTGACCAGGCCGGGGCCGACCGCCGACGGGCTGAAGGTGCCGGTGATCTACGAGACCAGCCCGTACTTCGCCGGAACGGCCTCGACCCAGCGGCAGTACTTCTGGAACGTCAACACCGAGCTCGGCACGCAGCCTCCGCCCCGGACCTCACCGCCGCCGATCGCGCACAGGCCGGACCGGACGGCCGTGTCGACCAGCGAGCTCGGCACCTGGGTGCCGCGCGGTTTCGCGGTGGTGCACTCGGACTCGCCCGGCACCGGTCTGTCCGAGGGCTGCCCGACGGTGGGCGGGGCCAACGAGTCGCTGGCCCCGAAGGCGATCGTCGACTGGTTGAACGGCCGGGCGAAGGGCTACACCAGCGTCGTCGGCGGTCAGCGGGTCTCGGCGACCGACTGGTCCACCGGCAAGGTCGGGATGACCGGTACGTCGTACAACGGAACGCTTCCGCTCTCGGCGGCGACGACCGGGGTCAGGGGGCTGGAGGCGATCATCCCGATCGCGCCGAACACCTCCTACTACCACTACTACCGCTCGAACGGGCTGGTCCGGAACCCGGGCGGCTGGCCGGGCGAGGACATCGACTACTTATTCGACTACATCAGCAGCGGCTATCCGGATCGCCGGGAATACTGCGCCCAGCACGTCCGAGTCGACCTGATGAACCGGCACCAGGACCGGGCAACCGGTGACTACAACGACTTCTGGGCGGGGCGGGACCTCCTCAACGCGGTGCGCGGGGTCCGGGCGGCCACTCTGATGGCGCACGCCTTCAACGACTGGAACGTGGTGCCGGAGCACAGTGTCCGGATCCTCACCGCGCTGAAGGCGCAGGGCACACCGGTGCAGGCGTACTTCCACCAGGGCGGGCACGGTGGTGCGCCGCCGCTGGACATGCGTAACCGCTGGTTCACCCGCTATCTCTACGGAGTACGCAACGGCGTCGAGAATGATCCGCGGGCCTGGATCGTCCGTAACGAGACGGGGGAGAGCCGGCTCACGCCGTACGCCGACTATCCGAACCCGGCGGCGGCGCCGGTCAGCCTGACGTTGCAGCGCGGCGGCAGCACCGCCGGCGGGCTGACCTCGCTGGCCCGGGCGGACAGCGGCACCGAGCAACTCGTCGACGCCGGTAACCTGGCCTGCGGCGCCGGCACCCTGGCCACCCAGATGTCGGAGCACCGGCTGCTCTACGTCACTCCTGAACTCAGCGCGCCCGTGCACATCTCCGGCACCACGCAGGTCCGGATCCGGCTGGCCGCGAGCAAGCCGGCGGCGAACCTGTCGATCGCGCTGGTCCGGTTGCCGTGGACCAGCGGCGCGGACTGCGAGTCCAGCACCCGCGGCTCGACGACCAGCATTATCACCCGGGGCTGGGCCGACCCGCAGAACAACCGTTCGCTGCGGCACAGCGACCCACTCGAGCCCGGCGAGTTCGTCGAGCTCACCGTGCCGTTGCAGCCGGACGACCAGGTCATTCCCGCCGGGTCGCGGATCGGGCTGATGATCTTTTCGACCGACCACGAGTTCACCCTGCATCCAGAGCCGGGCACCGTGCTCACCGTCGACCTGGCCAGAACGTCGGTCGAGCTGCCCGTCGTCGGCGGGCCGCCGGCGATGCCGATCTGCGCCGAGCCGGACGTCCGGCCGACGGTGGTGGTCGGCGGGATCGACAGCGGGGTGCCGAACCGGTCGCTGGCCGGCACCTGCACGGTCAACGACCACATCCTGGACACGGAGGAGTGGCCGAACCACGGCCAGTTCGTCCGGCACGTGACCGAAGTCGCCGGCGGGCTCGTCGCGGCGGAGGTGATCAACGCCGGGGAGCGGTCCGCACTCGTCCGGGCCGCCGCCCAGTCGAAGGTCGGCAAGTGAGCCCCGTGACCACCCGTCGTCGGGCGTACGGCACACCACTGGATCGGGAGGCAGACATGCGGAGAATCGGCTCGCTGCTCGGTGCGCTGCTCCTGGCAGCCGGCGCCGCCATCGTTCCCGCAACGGCGGCGGTCGCCTCGACAGAGCCGGCGGTCGAACGCGTTGAACCGGCGCAGGGGTGCGTGTTGCCCGGCGCGGCCGGCGTGCCGGCCGGCGACGACAGGAAGAGATGGTGGGGTGACGAGGGCCGCGAAACCGATGGGGAACGGTTCGTGCGACCGGTGGGGACGATCCGGGCGGTCATGTTGTTCGTGGACTTCCCGAACGCCCGCGCGGAGAACAACGCGGCGCCGTACGACACCACAGCGGCCTATCACGATTTCCTGGCGCCGTCTGCCGACTGGTTCCGGCGCTCCTCGTCCGGACGGCTCGACCTGCGGATCAGCGCGGTGCCGAAGTGGTTCCGCATGCCGCTGGCGGACAGCGAGTACGGGATCGCGCGGGACATGCCGTTGCGGACCCAGACGCGGTACATCCGCCAGGCGGTGGAACTCGCGGACGCGGACGTTGATTTCTCCGACTACGACCTGGTCTACGTCGTGCCGTCGCGCAACGCGGCCAACATCCCGCTGTCACCCGCGTACGTCAACGGCGGCGACGATCGGATCGCCGCCGACGGTACGTGGGTGGACCAGGGCGTGACGTTCGGGCGGGACATGTGGAACTGGGGCTTCAAGATCCTGGTCCACGAGACGGGCCACACGTTCGGCCTTCCTGATCTGTACGTCGAGCCCGGAGATACCCACGCCGCAGTCCGGGGCTGGGACCTGATGGGCAACATCGGCGGGCGGCAACCGGAGTTCCTGGCCTGGCACAAGCTGAAGTTGGACTGGCTGCGCGACGGCCAGATCGACTGCGTGACGGAGGCCGGCACGACCCGGCACCGAATCGGGCCGGTGGAGCGCGCCGGCGGTGGCAAGGCGGTGGTCGTACGCACCGGCGAAACGACCGCGTACGTGATCGAAAGCCGCCGGCCGATCGGTCACGACACCGAGGCGTGCAGCTCGGGGGTCCTGGTCTACGCGATCGACTCGCGGTTGCGCTCCGGACAGGCGCCGGTCCGGATCATCGATGCGTCCCCGGGATCCACCCAGACCGCCACCTGCCACGACCTCGACATCGCGACCCTACGGGCCGGCGCCGTCTCGGCCCTGACCCTGCCGGACGGGACAACCGTCGAGGTCGTACGCGAGTCCAACCAGCTCGACACCGTCGTCGTGACCAAGCGGCGGTAGTGCCGGCTCATCGGAAGGAGGGATCCCTTGAGGATACGATCGGTAGCTCTGGCGGCCGTGCTCGGTACGCTCGCGGCGGCCGGCCTTGCGGTAATCCCGGCCGACGTTGCGGCAGCCGCCGCCACGGAGCCGACGGCGGTGACGGCCACGGAGCCGACGGCGGTGACGGCCACGGAGCCGACGGCGGTGACGCCGGGCAGACCGGAGCCTGCCCGTGCGTGCGAGATCAGCAGGCCGCCTGAGGGGTGGCCCGACGGGACCAGCGCCGGTTTCGACACGAACCTGCACCACGGGATAGACAGCGACTGGGATCTGCACGTTCGACCCATGGGCGACGTTCCCGCGATCATGCTCTTCGTGGACTTCCCGAACGCGACCGCCGGCGCGAACGAGGCCCCGTACGACGGTGTCGACGCCTACCACGACTTCCTGGCGCCGAGCGCCGACTGGTTCGAACGTTCGTCGTACGGTCGGTTCAGACTGCGGATCACACCCGTGCGGAAGTGGTTCCACCTGCCCAAGCCGGACGTCGACTACGGCATCGCGCGGGACACCTTCACGGTCGAGAACCAGCTCGCGTACGTCCGCGAGGTGGTGGAGCTGGCCGACGCGGAGGTCGACTTCTCGGGATATCGCCTGTTGTACATCGTGCCGTCGAAGAACGCGCGCGACATCGCCTTCTCCCCGGAGTTCAACGACTACACGCGGGCGATCGTCGCGGACGGCACGGTGCTGAAGAACGGCGCGACATTCGGCCAGGACATGTGGGGGTGGGGATACAAGATTCTCAACCACGAGACCGGCCACGCGCTCTCGCTGCCCGAGTCCTACAACGCGTCGGGAATCGGCGGTACGCACAGCTACGTCGGCGGTTGGGACCTGATGGGCGACATCTCCGGTCGGGCTCCGGAGCTGATGGCCTGGAACAAATGGAAACTGGGCTGGCTTCGTCCGCCGCAGGTCGGCTGCGTCACCCGCGGCGGCGTGACCGAGCACAGGCTGACCCCGATCGAGGTTGGCGGCCCACCGGGGAACTCGCCGAAGCTGGTGGTCGTGCGCACCGGCACCTACACGGCCTGGGTGGCGGAGCTGCGGCGGAACCTGGTCAACGACGACTCCACGATCTGTGACCCCGGCGTACTCGTCTATCAAGTCGACGCCTCGATCCCGAACGGCGACGGCTCGATCAAGGTCCACGACGCGAAGCCGGACTCGGGACGGCAGGGGTCGTGCACCGAACTCGACATCGGGACGCTCGGCCTCGGAGCGGGGGAGAACCCGGTGTTCCGCGACCCGGCGACGGGCGTGACCATCGAGGTCGTGAAGGAGTCCACAGGGAGCGCCGTGGTCCGGGTGACCAAGGAGTGAGGCCCGGCCGCAGGTCAGGTGATGTGACGCGGATTTTGGCGCCGCACCGGCCTACGCCGGCACCTGACGTCGCTGCTTGGCGACTTCCTCTCCTGGGCCATCACGCGGTGGGCCCCGATCCCGCCGACCGCGTTGTCGCCAGTCCGCTGCTGACATCGGACTTGTACGGCATGCCTGACACCTTGATCGTGACCGCCGAGGGTGCGCATGACCTGGCGGATGGCTTCACCGCTGCGCTCGCGCGAGACGGGCACCACCATAAGGGCGTCGACCAGGACACGGTCGATCGAGCGGAGCCGGACCGTCTCGACGTCGATGTCGTCGTTCGTGTCGACCGTGATGAGGCTGCGTCCTCCGCGACCAGGCGCTGGGAGAACGCCGCTACGAGCTCGGCATTGCGATCGACGCCGGACAGAACGGGGCTAGCCGTGGGCACGGAGACATCGGCCTGCCGCGCGACCTCTTTGAGGCTGGTGCGCTTTGCGGCTCCGTGACCCATTTGCCCGGTATCGTAGCGCGGATTGACATGGGACGAATGTCCGTGTTTGTCGCTGGAAATGCATGATCGAAAGTGACGGCCCTTGTGACCCACGACACGCTCGCTCAGAAGAAGCCTCTCGTCGAGACCAACGGTGTGAACCCCGTGCCCGACGACGAACGGCGCGGCAGCCCGCGCGGCCTGTTCGCCATCTGGTTCGCCTGGAACATCTCCATCCTCGGCATCAGCTACGGCATCTACGTCTTCAGTCTCGGGCTGAGCGTGTCACAGGCGATCATCGCCGGCACGATCGGCTACCTCGTCTCGTCGGCGTTCGTGGGCATCCTCGCCGTCGGAGGTCCACGCACGGGCCTCCCGACCCTGACACAGACCCGGTTCGCCTTCGGCTTCACGGGCAACCGTGTGCCTGCCTTCTTCGCCTATCTGTCGAACATGGGGTGGAAGGTCACGATCATCACGCTCGCGTCCACGACCGGCGCCAACCTCTTCTCCAGGCTGTGGCCGGGCGTCTTCGCCGACTCCGACGGCAGCAGTTCGACCTTCACCATCGTGCTCTGGTTCGTGCTCGTGCTCGCCGTGACGATGACGGTCTCCGTCCTCGGCCACGAGCTGATCATGAAGGTGGAGGTCTGGGTCTCCTGGGTGACCGGCCTGATGACGGTGATCTTCCTTGCGCTGATCATCCCCCACATTGACTGGGCGCGCCTCGGCGACGCCCCGGCCGGCGGTCCTCTCGTCGTCGTCGGCGGGGCCATCATGGCCATGACCCTCGTCGGCCTCGGCTTCCTCAACTACGGCGGCGATTTCGCCCGCTACCTGCCGCGCAAGACCCCGGCCGCGGGTGTCATCGGCTGGACGATCTCCGGTCTCTCCGTGCCTACCGTGATCCTGCTCGTGATCGGTGTGCTGCTTGCCGGGAGCGCCTCGAAACTCGGCGAGGAGGCGGCAGCGGATCCGATCAGCGCGCTGACCGACCTGCTCCCGCTGTGGTTCTTCATCCCGTTCTCGATCGTCATCGTGATCTCACTCGTCGCGGCCGCGATTACCGGCATCTACTCGTCCGGACTCGCGCTGCTGGCCATCGGCGTCCCGCTGCGCCGCTCGACCTCCACGGCGATCAACGCCCTCATCATCGCTGCCGGCGCCTTCTACCTGCTGTTCATCTCGACCTCGTTCCTCGCGACGTTCCAGTCGTTCCTGTCCCTCATCGCCGTCATGATGGGGACGATGGGCGGTATCCAGATGATCGACTTCATCCGCCAGCGCCGCCTCGCCTGGAATACCGACATGGCCAGGCCCTTCGGCCACGGCGGACGGAACGGCCGGTGGACGGCGCTGGCCAGCCTCGGCGCCGGCACCGTCGTCGGTCTGGGCCTGGTGACAAGCGCGGACCCGAACTTCGCCCATGTCACCGGCTTCTTCCTGACCCACGAGGCCGAGGCCGGCGTCATCGGCGCGAGCAACGTCGGTGTGGTGATCGCGATGGCTGTGGGCGCCGGGCTGTACGCGCTGATGACGTTCGGCTTCAAGCTTGACCCGAAGCCTGACTACTCGCGTGTGCCGGTGGAGCAACCGGCATCGAAGGCGGTCGAGCGGTGACGATCGAGCCCTCCGCCGAGAAACTCGAGCGCTTCCGCGACCCGGATTTCTGGCATCGCCCCGCCAACTACTGGTTCTGGCACCGCATCCCGACCGAGGACGAGATCCTCGAGCAGCTCACGACGATGCGGCAGGCCGGCTACGGCTCGTTCCAGGTGGCGGTGCGCCTGTCCTGGCCGCTGCGGGAGTACCTGTCCCGAGAGCACCTCGCGGCGGTCAGGACCACCGCGAACACGGCCCGCTGGCTCGGGCTCCGCATGGGCATCTACGACGACTACAACTGGCTCTCCGGTCATGCGGGAGGGAAGACCGTCACCGGCCACGACTCCTTCCGCGAGAGCCACCTTTTCTGGACGGCGTCGACGGTCGCCGACGGCCGCGCGGAGTTGACCGTCAGCGGTATCCATGCCACCGATGTCGACTGGTTGCTGGAGCAGGGCGCGGAGTGGGTCTTCGACGGCGGGTCGCCACGCTGGGCGGACTGGGAACTGCAGGGTGTCTTCCTGCGTTCGGACGACGGCGAGGACCGGGACGTGACCGATCGCGCCACGATCGCCCGCAGTCGCCCCGACGGGGCGACGGTCGCCGTCGAGCTGCCCGGCGCCCCTGCCGGCGCGCGCGTGGCCGCCGCGCTGTCCGCGCGCTGCGCGACCTCCCGCATGATCGACTATCTGGAGCCGGCTGCGGCGCGCCGGTTCACGGAGGTCGGGCTCCAGCCGTACGTGGACGCTCTGAGCGACCACATCGGCGACACCGTGATGTACGTGTTCTTCGACCAGCCGCACTCCTGCTTCTGGGACTGGACGGAGCGGACAGGGACGCTCGGGTCGTCGCTCATGTACTCGAAAACGCTCCGCGAGGCCGCCGATCGGGAGTTCGACGGCGGGTGGCGCGGGATCCTGCCGGCGCTCCTCTCCGACGATGCCGGACAGGCGCGGACACGGGCACGCCTTTTCTCCCTCTACGCCGCGACGGCGACGTACGCCTTCTTCGGCACCGTCGCCGACTGGTGCCACGAGCACGGGCTCCTCTTCTCCGGGCACGAAGTGCTCGCCCACGTGGGGTCATGGGACATCACCGACACCGTGATCGCCGACGACGTGCGCGCCAACTTCGGCATGGACTACTTCGCGATCGACGGATTCCGGGACGTGACCGCTGTGGACGCGCGGAACAACGACGCCCAGCTGAGCGCCAAGTTCGGAGACTCGGTGGCGCGCGCCCACGGGCGCAGCGGGTGCATCGTCGAGCAGTACTACGCGCGGGTCGAGCCGGGCACGCACTTCGGGGCAGGGCAGTGGGAGCTGAGGCTGTCGGACATGCGCGCGCAGGCGATCCGCCACCACCTGCTCGGCGCGCGACAGTTCCTCGAGCACGCGTTCTGGCTCACGGACGGCGACGAGCGGGACGGCCTCGAGGCGCTGTTCGTCAACCCGCGCTTCGACTTTCCGCCCGGGATGAACTTCGAGCCCTGGTTCGGGCATCATCGCGCGTTCGCGGACGAGTCCGCGGCGCTGTCGCAGTTCCTCGACGAGTTCGAGCCCGACGCGGACGTCGCTCTCGTCTATCCGCTGAGCACGACGCCGGGCACGGCCCGACGCATCCCGCTGGTGCGCACTTCGCCGTGTGGGCGGAGACCATGGCGCGTCACGGCGTGCCGTACCGGATCGTGGACGAGAGGGCCGTCGCCGGATCGCGCAGCGACCGCGCCCACATCCGCATCGGCGACGCCGAATACCGATGCGTCGTCCTCCCGGGTGTGCAGCTGACGCTGGCCGAATCCCTCGGTGAAGCTCTCGCCAGGGCCCGCGCGGCCGGGGTGCGGGTCGTGACGTCCGGGCCGACGCTCGCCACCGGCGACGGCGATGGTGCCGGCGAGGAGGACGGGGTCGGCGAGCCGGCGGCTCCCCCCGCTCCCGAGGATGTGCTCGAGCTCCTCCGCGACCTGCGCGGGCGCGACGCGATCGCGATCACGTCGGTGGATCGCAGGACCCTCTGGACGCGGGCCGGCCGTGACCGGGACGCGACCCTGTACGCGGCCGCCTTCAACGACGCCGACACGCCGGCCCATCTGGTCGTGGGGCTCCCGGAGGGGAGATGGCGCCTCTCCCGTTGGACCCCCTCGACCGGCCAGGTCGAAACCCGCGACGCCGACCGCTTGTCCGTGCTGCGCGTCGACGCGCAGGAAATCGTCTGTGTCAGCGCGGTGCGTGTGCCCGAGAGCGAGATCCCTCTGACGGACGGATGGACGGTCGCGGTTGCCGGCCGGGAGGGGGCGCCCGTCAGTATGGAGGCGCTGCTCCCTGAGCCGCTGGACGATGCGGCCACCTACGTCCGGCAGGTGCAGGTCCCGCTGGGAGAATGGGAGCTCGTGCTCGACGGCGTGCGGGACGCCGTTGAGGTGTTCGCCGACGGCGAGTCGGTCGGGCGGGCCGCGTGGCCGCCGTACCGCTTCGCTCTCGACCGGTTCGCCGGTCGGCAGGTGCGGCTCGAGATCGTCGTGGCGCCGAGCGCTGCGGACCGCTACTACCGCGGATCCCCGTTGCGGGGACGGTCCTCGATCCGATCGGGCATCAGCCGGCCGCCGCGACTCGTGCGTCCGACGATCGGCGACTGAGGGGACAATTGCTCGACCGTCGAGCCAAGGGCTGGTACTGCCGCCTCGCGGGCGGGGCTGATGGCTCGGCGCGGTCGGCGATCATGGCCAGGGACTGCTCGATGAGGACGTCGGGCCAGGACAGTGTCGAACGGGTTGCGAGGCGGTGGTTCCGACCGGTCGGCAACAGTGAATCCGTGAGAACTTCCTTGTGGGTAGGTGGACCGATGCCGGAGTCAGGCGAGCCGGGTCACGGGGTGATCAGGCGACGGTGGCGTCGACGGTGACGGGGATGTTGCCGCGGGTGGCGTTGGAGTAGGGGCATACCGCGTGAGCGGCCGCGACGAGCGAGTCGGCGGTGGCCTGGTCGATGCCGCCGAACTCCACGTGCAGTGCGGCCGAGAGACTGAAACCGCCCTGCTCGTTGGGATGCACACTGACCTCGGCGACGACGGCCGAATCGGTGAAGGTGATCGTCTGGCCGGCGGCGACAGCCTTCAACGCCGAATGGAAGCAGGAGGCCCAGCCGGCGGCGAAGAGCTGCTCGGGGTTCGTTGCGCCACCCGGCCCGCCCATCTCGCGCGGGATGGCGAGGGTGACGTCGATCAGGCCGTCGCTGCTGGAGGCGCGTCCTCCGGCGCGGCCGTCCCCGGTCGACGTGGCGATGGCAGTGTAGACGGCATCGGACATGATGATGTTCTCCCTGTGTGGTTGGGATTCTGGTGAACGTCGGGGCGGTGGGATGGGGACCATCGGTCGCGTCCGTCGGTTTCGAGCAGGCGGAGCCAGATCTCGCTGACGGTCGGATAGGCGGGGACCGCATGCCAGAGACGGTCACTGGCGAAGGGCTCCACACTCGGTAGGAGCCGGGTCCGGGAGATCAGCGTCACCTGCGACCGAGGGCGCTGAACGCGGTGGCCATCTCGGATCCGACGACCCCGCCGCCGAACTGGCCGGAGTCGCTCCAGTCCGCGGCGAATCGGTCACGCCGACGCAGCACTTCAACGACGGCCAGGTTGCCACTGACGATCATCACGTCGAAGTTGGAATCTTGGCTCGTGCTCGTCATCTCACTGCGCCTTGACCGCACGGCGGTGCAGGCGGATCGCCGAGATCACGAAGAAGATGCCGCCCAGCGTCGCGTATCCGGCGATTGCTGTAACTGACGCGTTCGACCCGCCGGCCTGCAGGATGAAGCTGGTGCCGGCGAGGGTGGAAATCCCGCCACTGAGGATCATCGCCCATTGGCCACCGAGCCGGTAGCGCAAGATCGCGACGATCAACTGCACGATGCCCGCGGTGATCGCCCAGACACCCCACACCCGGAGGACATCGGGAATGCCGGAGGTGACGGCGACGGCCAATCCGATGGCGGTGAGCAGACTCAACGCCATGTTGACGTATAGCGGCACCCTCGGTCGCGTGGTACCCGAGGAACGGAAGTCGATCACGGCCGCGACGACGTCGAACAGCGGGTAGATCACCAACAGGGCGATGCTCGCCGGGTTGAGTGTCGAAGCGGTGAGCACGACCAGGCCCGCCCAGACGACGGCGAATCCGAAGCGGACGTAGTACAGGTTCCGCAGCGCTTTGGTCGTGTTGGTGGCATCAGCCATAGTGCCGGTGGCGCCGGCATCGATGGAACTGGACATCAGATCCCTCTCTTGATGATTGAAGCTGTGGATGATCCCGGAGACCGAATTGGTAGATAGAACGATCGGTACGGCTGATACTGCAGCAGGCTGACTGCGATGTCAAGACCGACCGTTCTATCTGCTAACCTCGATGCAGCACTTCGAGAGATGGGGAAGGCGCATGTCGGAAGCACGGTCCCGACTGCTCAACACGGCCACTGAGCTCTTCTACGCCGAAGGCATACACTCCGTCGGCATCGACCGCGTCATCGCTGCCGCACAGGTGACGCGCGCCACGCTGTACAGGCACTTTCCGGGCAAGGACGACCTCGTCGTCGCCTACCTGACACAGGCCGACGAGGCCATCCGTACGCGAGTGAATGCCGCGCGGACTCAGGACGCATCCCCCGACGACATCGTTCGAACTGTCGGTCGGTCCATCGCCGACGACATCCAGAGGCCCGGCTTCCGGGGCTGCGCGTTCCTCAACGCCGTCGCCGAATACCCCGACCCGACCCATCCGGTCCACCAGGCGGTCCTCAGGCACCGACAGTGGTTTCTGGCCACGATCACCGAGCTCCTCTCCGACACCGGAGAAACCGACCCAGAACCCGCCGCCCGGCACTTCGTCATGCTGCGAGACGGCGCTATGGCCGCCGGCTGCCTGACCGATCCGAAACCCATCTGTGAGACATTCCTGCTCGGGATCGATGGACTCCTCAAGTATCGCAATCGCAGTCGTCAGCAACCGGACTTCTAGAACACCCTCCACGCGGTGACCGATCGGCTTACGGGACGGATTCCTGTGAGTCTGTGCCTCCGGATGGTCAGGCTTGCCGGTGCACATCCGGTTGGACGTAGATCGCGTAGTCAGCGGCTGCCGCCATTTTCAACCGGGCGGGCCCCTGACGCCGGGCAGGTGCGGGTGGCCGGCTTCGACCCGCTCACCGATCGTCAGGACGTCACCCGGATCCTGGGCGTGCAACTCCAGCAGAGCGCGCTGCAGGAGAACCTGACCGTCCGCGAAGCGCTGCAGCTCTACAGCGCCTTCTACCCGGCTCCTGCCGACTGGCGGCAGCCTCCCTCCATCTCACCGAACAGGAGACCTGACATGTCCGCGTCCACCGCTGTGCTGAAGGCCGAGGCCCCTCATCGGCCGTAACCGTGCAGGGGTGTTCTGGGTTGTGGCCTTTCCGACCCTGCTTCTGATCGTCCTCGGCCTGCTGCCGACCTTCCGTGTGGCCGACGCGGCACTCGGTGGCCTGCGCATGGTCGATGTCTACGTCCCCGTGCTGCTGTTGCTCGCCCTGATCATGTCAGGCACGCAGGTCATGCCGGGGTTCCTGGTCGGCTATCGGGAGCAGGGGATCCTGCGCCGCATGTCCACCACGCCGGTGCGGCCGCTCACCCTCCTGGCGGCGCAGATCATCCTCCACACCGTCGTCGCCCTCGGCTCGGCGGTCCTCGTCATCGCCGTGGGCGGGCTCATCTACGGCGTGTCGCCCCCGCGGAACCTGCCCGGCTACCTGCTGGCCCTCCTCCTGGCCACGCTGGTGGCGCTCTACGGCAAGCTCGGCGTCAAAGACCGCGCCGCAGCCGTGGCCACCGCGTACGACCGCGGCATCCTCGGCTGACGGCGTCCACAGCTGCCCGCCGCCCACGAGGCCCGGCGGGTCCCCGGCGCGGCGCGCAGGCCAGGCGCCGGGAAGCGGCGATCACATCAGAGCCACGCCCGCAGGGGCGTTGGCCCACGACCAGCGAGCGTTAACGAGAACGGGCGGGACTCCGTGAGGCCCGCCCGTTCGTACGATGTTTGCCCTGGTCAGCGGGCCGAACCGCTGGTCAAGATCGAGTGCCCCCTGCAGGCCACCCAGAACAAGGGAAGCCGCCTTGGACAGCTCGCCCTCCGTGGGCATCGGGAACCGGATCAGCTCCGTGGAGACCGGCCAGCCATGTCTTCTCGAAGGAGCGATAGGTCCGGTCGTTCGCCAGCGCTGGCGCGACGACGAGGGCGTGTTCGACGCACGGGTAGTAGAGGTTCCGGTTGCGCAGCCACACCCGGTGGTGGCGGCCGGGCCCCATGCGCGAAACGGGCCGGCATGCCAGGATGAGCCGCATGTCTCCCGATCTTGAGAATTCTGCCGGGCCCGCAGACCAGGCTGTGGCCAACGACTACGACAGCTTCGCCGAGGCGTACGCGGCCGAGACGGAGTCCAACCTCATCAACGGCTATTACACCCGGCCCGCGATCCTGGACCTGGCCGGGGACGTGGCAGGGCGGCGGATCCTTGACGTCGGCTGCGGTGCCGGTCCTCTGCTCGCGGCGCTGCGCGACCGGGGTGCCACCATGACCGGCGTCGACTCCAGCACGAAGATGCTGGAGCTGGCCAGGCAGCGGGTCGGCGACGGCGCGACCCTGCTCCCGGCCGATCTACGCAGTCCCCTGCCGTTCCCCGACGGCGCGTTCGACGATGTCATCGTGTGCCTGGTGCTGCACTACCTGGAGGACTGGAAGGCACCACTGGCCGAACTGCGGCGCGTGCTGGCGCCCGGCGGCCGACTCATCGTGGCCGATAATCATCCCTTCGTCAGCCAGAGGCTGGCCGCTCCCGGTGCTGACTATTTCGCGACCCGCAAATGGTCCGAGGAATTCACCTTCAGCGGCCAAAGCGCCGAGCTGACTTTTTGGCACCGGCCGCTGCACGCGATGACCGACGCTTTCACCGCAGCCGGCTTCCGGATAGCCGTCATCAGCGAACCGCGCCCCGCACCAGGCGCCCGTGAACTCTTCCCCGACGAGCTTGCGAACTTTCCCTCCGGGGCCTTCCTGAGCTTCCTGTTCTTCGTTCTGGAGGCTGCCTAGCCTGCCGCCGACCTGATCGCTCCCAGTGTGTCTCAGCTACTGGGAGCGATCCCCTCTACGGGGGGCGGCCGGAGTGCGGCAGAACACACCGCGCCGCCGCATCGTCAGGTCATCGTCATCATGTCCGGCCGTTCAGCACAGTCTGGAGCTGGCTCGTGGCACGGCATTCCGCACTCACTCTCCACCTCTGAAAAGCTTCGACACGCAGACTTGACGGGGAAGCCGGGCGAGCGGGTGTCCGCGGCTCGTCACGAACGGCGTCCTTCCCACCGACCTGGTCACGCGCAACCGCGAGGTTGCCGAGGCTGCGCTCCGCCGGTGTTCACGCACGGCGACCTGCAGGTCACCCACGTGTTCGTCGACGGTGACGAGATCACCGGCGTGATCGACTGGTCCGAGGCGGCCCAGGGCGATGCCCTGTTCGACCTCGCCACCTTGACGCTCGGACACGAGGAGCGCCTTGGCGACGTCGTCGCCGGCTACGGCACCGACGTCGACCTCGACGTGATCCGCGCGTGGCGGTCGTTGCGAAGCCTTCTGGCGGTCCGCTGGCTGGTCGAGCACGGCTTCGACCCGTCCTCGCCAGGCTGCGAGGTCGACGTGCTGAGATCCCGGATGTGAGGCTGCACGAGCCCGACGGCCACGAGTGCCGTTCTGCCGCATCGAGCGGGCCATCTCCTGAAGCGCGTCGTCTTCCGGACCGACGAGGTCATGGTCCTCGAAGATCCCGCCACGACCCCGGCAGAGCGGCTCGTCCTCATCTTGGCGGCCGTTCACGCGGCACGTCCCAAGGCGATCCGCGAGATCCTGCTCGACGACGTCGACCTGGGCACCGCCATCGCCCGCAGGTGAGCCGAAGCACGATAGTCGTCACATAGGCAGGCAGGCTTTCTGTCACCAAGAGGTGATCCTCCCTTTGCTCATCTGCGGCCCCCGGCCCTGGGCGGGGCTGTGGCGAAAGCTCTTGCGTCTCCGCACCGCATAGCCGTATATGTCACGACAAAGCTTGGTCAAGGGTTTGGATAACTGCAGGTAAGCGCGGCTATTCTGAGAAATTCTGGCAGCGAACTCCTCCCACTGCAGACGGGTGATGGCATGAAGGCAGCCGGCGGCGTCCGTGGAGGGGCGACCCCAGCGGTCGCCGTCGTCGACGGCGCGGGCACGGTGATCGGCTGGACCCAGGCCGCCGAGGAGCTCACCGGCTACCCCGCCGTCGACATTCTCGACCGCCCCATCGGTACACTCCTCCCGCTCGACGGCCACGACCGCGGCGGCGACGGCGACGGCGAACGCGCGTACCTGCCCCGTACGGGATTGATGGAGGTGCGGCGGCGGGACGGCGAGGTGGTCATCGTGCGCGCCGAGGCCGCCCCGCTCGCTCTGGGCGACGCCGCCGGGAGCCGGCAGGAGTCCTGGCTGGTGTCGGCGATTCCGGCCACCATCGACCTGTCCGCCGACACCGGCGCCCTGCTGGAGTCGCTCATCAGCAGCTTCCCCGTCGCCATGGCCATCTGGGACAAGGACCTGCGCTGCGTCTGGTTCAACGAGGCGGCCGAGCAGCTCAGCGACGGCTACCCGTACTACCGGATCGGCCGCTCCCTGACCGAGGTCATTCCGGGGATCGACACGCATTCGCTGCAGGACGCGATGCGCGAGGTGCTCGCTGACGGCCGGCCCACGATCGACCGTGAGGCCCGCTGGTCCCACGGGGATCAGGAGCGCGCGCTGTCCATCTCGCTGTTGCCTTTGGCGGGCGCGGACGGCGGGCCGCTGGGCGTGTGCTCGGTGGCCCTGGATTTCAGCAACAGCAAGGCGCGCGATCGCCTCGACCTGCTGCGCGAGGCCAGCGTCCGGCTCGGGAGCACGCTGGACGTCATGGACACCGCCCAGGAGCTGGCCGAGCTGGCCATTCCGGTCCTGGCCGACTACGTGACCGTCGATGTGCCGGAGGCGATGATGCCCGGCGCCGAGCCGCTGCGGCGGCTGGCCGCGACAGAGGTCAGCAGCCCCGTTTTCCGGCGGGCCGGCATGGCCTCGGTGCACGACGGGGTGCCCGAGTCGCTCCGGGAGCGCAAGGAGACCGTGTTCGTTCCGCCGCGGTCCCCGTTCATGGAGGTCCTGCACTCGCGCCGGCCGCATTTCGAGCCCGTGCTGGGCACCTCGCCCGGCACCTGGCTGGACGGGGACCCCGACCGGGCGCGGACCATCCACGCCGCCGGCATGCACTCGCTGATCGTCGTTCCACTGCAGGCGCGCGGCGACGTGCTCGGCGTCGCGGCGTTCGCGCGCACCTCCAACCCGGCGCCGTTCACCAGAAACGACCTGCTCCTGGCCGAGGAACTGGTCACGCGGGCCGCGCTGAGCCTGGACAACGCACGCCAGTACACGCGGGAGCGGCTGACCGCGCTCACGCTCCAGCGCGACCTGCTGCCGCAGGACCTGCGCGGCAGCGGCACTGTCGAGGTGGCCTCGCGTTACCTGCCCTCCGACACGCACGAGGGGGTGGGAGGCGACTGGTACGACGTCATTCACCTGCCCGGCGCCCGCATCGCCCTGGTCGTCGGCGACGTGACCGGGCACGGCATCAACGCCGCGGCCACCATGGGCCGGCTGCGCACCGCCGTGCGCACCCTGGCGTACCTGGACCTGCCTCCGGACGAGTTGCTCACCCACCTCGATCGCCTGATGGAGGAGGACGCCCGCGGCCTCGACGCCACGGGCGCCACCTGCCTGTACGCGGTCTATGATCCGCAGACCGGCCGCTGCACCATGGCCACGGCCGGGCATCCGCCGCCCGCGATCGTGTCCCCCTCCGGCGACGTGACGTTCCCGTCGCTGCCCACCGGCACCCCGATCGGCGTGGGGCTGGGCACCTTCCAGTCCCGCGACCTGCACCTGCCGGCCGGGACCCTGCTGGCCCTCTACACCGACGGCCTGATCGAGACGCGGCAGGCCGACCTCGACGCGGGCATGGCCAGGCTCGGCGACGCCCTCGCCCACGCGGCGCCGCAGTCGGCGACGCTCGAGCGCGTGTGCACGGCCGTGATCGGCTCCATCGTGGGCGACGCGCCAGCCGAGGACGACATCGCCCTGCTCATGGCCCGCATCCAGGCCTGACCCCGGCGTAGGGGGCACGTCCTGATGGTGTTGATCTGGTCGGGCGCCGCGTCCAGGAGGATGAGCACGTCCGCGATCCAGAGGGATCCAGCGCAGGGTCGAACGGGACCCGGACGAGAACCTCCTCTCCCACCGCTCGACCCGCTCGCGTCCGTCCGACCAGGAGCGGGTCCAGCCGAGGTGCGGCCAATACCGGCCATGGGTTGATCTTGAAGACGCAGCCACTGTGATGGTGGCCGCTCCGGGATCTGACCGGTGACGACCGTGAGGTGAAGCAGCGCCGTAGCGGCATCCTGGTGCGTCGCCCGTGCCGCCCACAGCGGTTCGCAAGAGTGCGCGGAGCCAGGTCAGGTGCTGGATCCGGGCAGACCGCTGACTGGGGCGGGGGCGCGCTCGACCCATATGGCGGTTTCGGGATGGGTGAGGATCCAGTCGGCGATCTGGTCCTTGCGGGCCCACCACACGCCGTCGTACGCGCGTAGCCGGGTGAGTACGCGGTCGAGTACCCGGACGCGGGAGGCGTGCCCGGACAGCCGGTCGTGCAGTGCGATGACCATCATCCGGCGCCTGCGCGCGCCCTCCTCGTACAGCTGCTCGAATTCGTCGAGGAGTTGCCGTTCGTAGGCGGCCGGGTCGAACGCGGCGAAGTCGTAGCTGACGATGTCGTTGAGGTGCACCGTGTACGGGACGGTGGCGAATGGCTTGCCGTTGATGGTCTGCAGAAAGGGCTCGTCGGCTGACAGGTCGTCAATGTGGTAGCGGAACCCGAGTTCCTGCAGGATCTCCAGGGTGTTGACGCCGGGGCGGATCCAGTGGTTGGTGTAGCCGGTGGGCCAGGTCCAGCAGGCGCGGTATCCCCTCGCGGGCGCCGTACTCGTAGAAGCTGTTCTGCCCGAGATCGGGGAAGCCGGGCAGGATGGGCTCGCTGATCGGCCCGGGCGCGCCGCTGATCGGCTGGCCTCCCGCCTCGAACTGCACAGTGATCGAGAAGGCCGGCCGCGCCCCCTCGGGCCAGAAGGCGTCCGCTGTGGTCATGGCTACGTCCCCTGTGCGCCTGCTCGGCGGTCCCGGTCGGCCGCGGCCCGGTCCAGACTCTTGTGGAGCGCGCTGCCCCGTGCACAGGTCATCCCCCGCCGATGCGGCCCTATTCGGCCTCTGACCAGCCCAACATCCGCCGCGATCGAGAAGTGGAGTGCCCATGCCAGACTTCGTAGGCTGTGGGCATGTCTATCAAGCCAGGAACGCTGACCGCCAAGGGGCAGGAGACCAGGCGGCGCATCGTGGCCGCCGCTGCGCAGCTGATGTTCGAGCGCGGCGTGGCCGACACCACCATCGAGGATGTCCGCACGCTGGCCCGGGTGAGCAATTCGCAGGTCTACCACTACTTCGCCGACAAGACCGCACTGGTGCGCGCGGTGATCGAGTACCAGACGGACGCCGTTATCGAGCCCCAGGATCAGCTCTTTGCCCGGCTGGACACTTTGGAGGGCCTGCGCGAGTGGCGTAACTTCGCAGTCGCCCGCCAACGCGAGCTGAACTGCCGCGGAGGCTGCCCGATCGCCTCACTGACCAGCCAGCTCGCCGAGCACGACGAGGCGGCGCGGCTCCAGCTCTCCCACAGCTTCGCGCGTTGGTCGGCCGGCCTCCGTTCGGGACTGGCCGTCATGCATGCAGCCGGCAGGTTGCATCCCGACGCCGACCCTGAGGCGCTGGCCCTGTCACTCCTGGCCTCGCTGCAGGGCGGCCTGATGCTGACCCAGCTCGATCGCGACACCAGGCCTCTTGAGGTGGCGCTCGACTCCACGCTCGCCTACATCGAGTCGCTGACCGTGCCATAGGCCTCTTCCAGGACGCTCCGGCTCGTCGGCTGAGGATTGGCATTGCGATGCCAATCCTCACGAGCAATCCTGGACCGCGCATGCCAGTGACTCGGCATTGCTCACCGACCAGAGGGACAGTCATGACCACCACACCGATCGCCGACCAGGCCGCCGTGCTCCAGACGAACATGGCCCAGCAGGCCCCGGCAGAGGTCCTCGCGCCGTTCACCGAGGAACGTCAGCAACTGGCCGCCACCGGAGTCCCCGCCGGTGTGGCTCAGCCGGGCGCACAATTGCAGGATGCCGGTCTGCTGGACGCCCACGGCCAATCCACCACGTTGCGCGGCGCGCTCGCCGGCAAGCCCGCCGTCATCGTCTTCTACCGCGGCGCATGGTGCCCGTACTGCAACCTGGCGCTGCGAACCTACCAGGCCGAGCTGGTCGAGCCGCTGAACGACCGGGGCGCCGCGCTGGTCGCGATCAGCCCGCAAACGCCCGACGGGTCGCTGACGATGCAGCAGACCAACGAGCTCACCTTCACCGTGCTCTCCGACGCGGGCAACACGATCGCCGGCCAACTGGGCATCCTCACCGAGCCCACCGAACAGGCCAAGGCATCCCAGGCGGCACTCGGACTGGACGTAGCCGCGACAAACGCCGACGGCACCGCTGTCATCCCGATGCCCACCACGGTCATCGTGGACGCCTCAGGCAAGATCCGCTGGATTGACGTCCACCCGGACTACGTAACCCGAAGCGAGCCGGCCCAGATTCTGACCGCCTACGACGCGACGTCTTGAGCAAGGACGGGGCATCCCTGATGAAGGATCTGCGCAACAAGTACGGCCAGTACGCCGTCGTCACCGGCGCCTCCGCCGGCGTCGGAGCCGAGTTCGCGACCCGGCTGGCCGCGAACGGGCTCAGCCTCGTGCTGGTGGCCGAGCATCGCGACCGCGGGATCGCCGGTGCCCTGATCGCCTACCCGTCCATCAACGTGGCTGAAGATCACCTGCAGGTCATCACGGCACGCGCTGATCCCCGCGAAGCACAAAAGGTGGTCATGCTCGGCGCAGTCGGTTCGGTGAACATCAAGGCGGTAGACCCCGCACCCCGACGACCCCACCGTGGCCATTGAGCGGACCTGGCTGTTAGCTTTTTTGTCACCGCGCGGCTTTAAGATGCGTGCCGGGAGGGAGGCATTGATGACGAGCAGTCCCAGGCGCGCCACGCTGGCAACCGTCGCCGCCTCTGCCGGGGTGTCCGTGGCCACCGTGTCCAAGGTGCTCAACGGCCGCAGCGACGTCGCCCCCGCCACCCGTTCGATGGTCGAGTCCTTACTCCTGGAGAGCGGCTACGTCACCCGCTCGCCCCGCGGCGCCGAGGTCACCGTCGAGATGCACGTGGCATGGGAGCTGTGCGCCTACTCCACCGCGCTCATCAAGGGGATGCTGGAGGCCGGAGCCGAGACGGGCGTCACCGTCGTCGTCACCGTCGCGACCGCCGCAGGCGGCGCGGCCCCGAAGGGCGAGCTCGCCTGGGCCCGCGGTCTCTCTGCGGCCGGGCGGCGGGCGGTGATCCTGCTCGACGAGCCGAGCCCGGCCCGGCTCGCCGCGCTGGCCAGGGCCAGGCTCCCGGTGGTCGTCGTCAACCCGCTCAACCCGCCGGGCGCCCCCATGACCAGCATCGGCGCGACCGACTTCTACGGCGGCATGTCCGCCACGCGACACCTGCTCGACCTCGGCCACCGCCGCATCGCCTACCTCGGGGGGTCCCAGACCGCCGCCGTCAACCAGGCGCGGATGCACGGCTACCGCGCCGCCATGGAGGCGGCCGGCGTGCCGGTGCTCCCGGGCTACGTGCGCGCGGCGGGCTTCTGCCAGCCCGACGCGGTGACCGAGGGGGCCGTGCTGCTCGGCCTGGACCCCCGCCCGACCGCCGTCTTCGCCTTCAGCGACGAGATCGCCCTCGGGCTGGTCCAGGCTGCCCGGGCCCAGGGGCTGCGCATCCCGGAGGACCTGAGCGTGGTCGGCTTCGACGACACCGAGCTCGCCGCCCTGACCTCGCCCCCGCTGACCACCGTCCGCCAGCCCCTGCGCGAGATGAGCATCGTCGCCCTGCGCACGGCCCTCCGCCTGGCCGCCAGCGAGAAGATCGAGTCCCACCACGTCGAACTCGCCACCGAGCTGGTCGTCCGCGAGTCGAGCGCCCCCCGCCCGGTCGCCGCCGGCCACGACGGCCACCGATAGGTTCCGGGTGGCCGTGGGAGAGCCCCGTACGCACGCGCGTCTCGGCGTACGCGATCGCCGTCGAGCGGCAGCGGATGTCGGGTCCCACTGGTGGCTCAGGTAGGGCGCGTTGCTGGCCGGCCCGTCGGCCAGCTGGTCGCGCCCGCCGCGACGCCGAGCCGACCGAGCAGATCCACCGACATCACCAGGCCTGCGACGAGATCTACGGGGCGCCGCGCATCCACGCCGACCTGCGGGAGTTGGACGGGGTCCGGGTGGGCCGAACACGCTCCCAGCCTGAATCAATTCCCGGCACACCGCCCAAACCTCAGGCCGGGCCGGAACCCTCCGACGGCCATCATGACCCAAGCCTGAATCCTCGATCCCGGCCTGGCTGGACCGGCAAGATCTTCAGCACGCTCCCGGCTAGAGCGGCCGGTCCCGCGCATCCGGACGGCAAGGCACCATTGACCGGTTTGCCGGAAAAGCTTACTTTATGGCTTGGAAAGCGCTTTCTGATCAGATTCTCCCCCGAGAGTCCCCGCCCCTCCATCGGGAGCGCCATGAGACGCCCTGTCCGTAAACCCCCCTCAGCATTCACCGCCGTCCTGCTCGTCCTCGCACTCGTGCTGGGGCTGGTGACGCCCGCCCAGGCCGCGGCCGCGCGGTTCCGCGTGCTGGTCTTCTCCAAGGTCACGAACTTCCACCACGACTCGATCCCCGCCGGCATCGCCGCGATTCAAAAGCTCGGGGCCGACAACGACTTCGAGGTCGAGGCGACCGACGACGCGGGCGCCTTCACCGACGACAACCTCGCCGGCTTCCAGGCCATCGTGTTCAACAACACCAACTCCACCCCGGAGTCGGGTGACCTGCTGAACGCCGACCAGCGTGCCGCGTTCCAGAAGTTCGTGCACGGTGGCGGCGGCTGGGTCGGCCTGCACGCCGCGTCGGCCAGTGAGCGCGACTGGCCATGGTACGAGGATCTGGTCGGTGCGATCTTCGACCAGCACCCGGCGATCCAGGTCGGCCGGGTCAAGGTCCTCGACCACGCCCACCCCTCGACCAAGGACCTGCCGGACCTCTGGGAACGCACCGAGGAGTGGTACAACTGGCGGGCCAACCCCACAGGAAAGGTCCACACGCTCACCCAGATCAAGGTGCGTGACGGGGTCAACGGCCTGGACGAGGGCGTCGACCACCCGAGTTCCTGGTGCCAGAAGTACGAAGGCGGCCGTTCGTGGTACACCGCCCTGGGCCACGCATCCGCCACGTTCTCCGAACCGGCGTTCCTGAAGCACGTGCTCGGCGGCATCGAGTGGGCGGCGGGGGCAGCCCCCGGCGACTGCTCGGCGACCGAGACCGGCAACTTCCAGCGGGTGCCGCTCGTGACCGAGGACCTCGCCGACCCGTTCGAGCTCGCGGTCGCGCCGGACCGGCGGGTCTTCTACGCCCAGCGCACCGGGGAACTGAAAGTGATCGACCAGGACTCCCTGCGGGTCACCACCGTGCTGGACTTCGACTACTCCCCGGAGATGACCAGCCAGTCGGACGGCCTGCTCGGGCTGGCACTGGACCCGAAGTTCGGGGAGAACCACCGGCTGTACGTCCTGCATTCCGACAAGGTGGAGAACCGGCTCAACCTCTCCCGGTTCACCGTGTCCGGGAACACGGTCGACCCCGCGACGCAGAAGGTGCTGCTGACCATTCCGACGTGGCGTGGTGAAGGCCGGGCCAACGCCCACATGGCGGGTTCGCTCACCTTCGACACCAAGGGGAACCTCTACGTGGCGACCGGTGACAACACCGACCCCTTCGCCTCCGACGGCTTCGCCCCGGTCGACGAACGCGAAGGACGCCGCGCCTGGGACGCCCAGGGCACCGCCGGCAACACCAACGACCTGCGCGGCAAGATCCTCCGCATCACCCCGCAGGACGACGGCACCTACGACATCCCCGATGGCAACCTCTTCGAGCCCGGCACCGACAAGACCCGGCCCGAGATCTACGCGATGGGCATGCGCAATCCGTTCCGGATCACCACCGATCCGCTCAGCGGCGCGCTGCTCGTCGCCGACTATGGCCCGGACGCCCGCCAGGCCGATCCGAACCGGGGCCCCGAGGGCACGGTCGAGTTCAACCGCATCACCAAGGCCGGCAACTTCGGCTGGCCCTACTGCATCGGCAACAACACGCCGTTCAACGACTACGACTTCGCGACGGGGACCTCCGGCGCGAAGTTCACCTGCGCGGCCCCTGTCAACGACTCGCCCAACAACACGGGGCTGCGCGAGCTGCCGCCCGTACAGCCCGCGCTCGTGTGGTACGCCTACTCCGCCTCGGCGGAGTTCCCCGAGGTCGGCACCGGGGGAGGTGGCCCGATGAGCGGGCCGGTGTACGACTACGACGCGGCCAACCCGAGCAAGACCAAGTTCCCGCAGTACTTCGAGGGCAAGTGGTTCGCCTACGAACTCACCCGCAGGTGGTTCAAGACCCTTTCCATCCAGCGCGACGACCAGACCTTCACCGACCCGCGCTTCGCCGCGGCGCGCAAGGGCGACCTGCAGTCGATCAATACGGTCTTCCCCGACATGTCGTGGATCCAGCCGTTCGAAGCCGACTTCGGGCCGGACGGCTCCCTCTACGTCATCGACTTCGGCGAGGGCAGCGGCACCGGGCGCGGCGGCAGCAACGAAGGCGCGGGCATCTACCGCATCGACTACGTGGCCGAAGGCCGACCGCCGGTCGCGAAGATCTCCGCCACCCCCGACTCGGGTCCCGCGCCGTTGACGGTGAAGTTCTCCAGCGAGGGCTCGGAGTCGCCCGAGGGCGCGCCCATCACGTACGCATGGGACTTCGACGGCGACGGCACCACCGACTCCACGGAGGCCGGACCGGCCCACACCTACACCACGAAGGGCCGGTTCACCGCCCGGCTGACCGTCGAAGGCCCAGAGGGTCTCACCGGCGTCGCCGTGCACGACATCACGGTCGGCAACAGCCGGCCCGAGGTGAGGATCCAGGCGCCGCCGGACGGCGGAATGTTCGACTTCGGCGACACCATCAAGTTCACGATCAAGGTGAAGGACGCCGAGGACGGGCGCATCGACTGCGGCCGGGTGGTCGTGCAGTCGCAGCTCGGCCACGACAGCCACCTGCATCCGCTGGACAACTACACCGGCTGCGAGGGTGAGATCGTGACCGACCCGGGCGAGAGCCACGGCCCGGGACAGAACCTCTACTACGCGATCAGCGCGCAGTATGAGGACAAGGGCGCCCCGGAGGCGCCGAGCCTCGTCGGATCGGCGTCACTGACGCTGCGGCCGAAGTTCCGGGAGGCCGAGCACTTCACCACGACCGGTGGTGCGGGCGACGGCGTCCAGGTCGCGGACCGTGCGGACGCCTCGGCGGGTAAGCGGCTCACCGAGATCGAGCACGGTGACTGGATCACATTCGACCCCGTCCACCTCAAGGGGATCGACTCGGTGACCCTCGGCGTGGCGTCGGGTGGGCTCGGCGGGGACGTCGAGTTCCGGGCCGGCTCACCCAGCGGGCCGCTGCTCGGCAAGGCGACGGTTCCGAACACCGGTGGCTGGGGCAACGTGGTCTCGCCGACGATCGACCTCGCCGACACGGAGGGGACCGTACGGCTCTACGCGGTGTTCACCAACCCCGGCTGGTCATCGGACAAGCCCGACCTGCTCGCCCTCGACTGGCTGCACTTCAACGGGAAGGGCGTCGAGAAACGCCCAGGCGGGGAGGTGGCCGTGACGGCCGCTCCGGCCGATGGCCCAGCTCCGCTGGCCGTGTCCCTCCAGGGCCAGGCGAGGTTGCCGAGCGGGAGGACCGCCGTGAGCTGGCACTGGAACTTCGGCGACAACACCGCGGCAGACGGTGGTGCCACCGCCTCCCACACCTATGCCAGGAAAGGCACCTACACCGCACATCTGACCGTCACCGACGACAAGGGTGACACGACGACCGCCTCGGTCGAGATCACGGTCGGCTGAAACGCCCGGCGAGGACGGTGGCCGGGGGCGACGACCCCGGCACCGTCCTCACCCGCTCACGACTTCTCACACGCTCACACAGGAGATGAAGCCATGAACGACCCGACTCGAATCGGCCGGCCCGGGACCGGCGTCAGCCGGCGTTCGTTGCTCGGCGGCGCGCTGGGCGCCACGGCGGCGGTCGCCGTGGTCGGAGGCGCGGCGACGTCGGCTCGTGCTGACGACCTCGCCGGTGCGGAACACGCCAAGCGGCGTATCCCGCCGAGCGGTATCGGCATGCACCTGTACACCATGCGAGGACCGCTCGCGCAGGACTTCGAGGGCACGCTCGAGCAACTGGCCGCCATCGGTTACGCCACCGTCGGGGTCAGCGGACGCCACGGACACGACGCCGCCCAGATCCGCGGCATGCTCGACCGGACCGGCCTCAAGGCCGTCCTCGAACACGTCGGCTACGACGCCATCACGAGCGGGCGCTGGGAGCAGGCCATCGAAGACGTACGCACGCTCGGGGGCAAGTGGATCGTCATCCCGAGCCTGCCGTCATCGATGCACAACCCGGCCGGATACCGGGAGGCCGCACGGCGGTTCAACGAGGCCGGGCTGACCGCCCGCAGTGCCGGGCTCAAGCTGCTCTTCCACAACCACGAACCCGACCACAGGGTCGTGGAGGGAGAGCTGCTCTACGACATCCTGGTGGGCGAGACCGATCCGGCGCTCGTCGGCTTCGAGTTCGACCTCTACTGGGCGGCCAAGGGCGGCGGTGATCCGGCGAGCTACTTCCGGGAGCACCCACGCCGCTTCCCTGCCCTGCATGTCAAGGACATGGCGCCCAATGGCGACTTCGCCGACGTGGGTTCCGGCGTCCTCGACTTCGCGGGGATGTTCCGATATGCGCGCAGGGGCGGCGTCAAGCAGTGGCTGGTTGAGCACGACGCGCCGGCCGACCCGTTCCTGACCGCCCGCAACAGCTACGCCCATCTGGCCGCCCTGCGGTACTGACGCCCGAGTCGTGGGGTGTCGGGGTCCCGGCGGGCCGCAGGGGCCCGACACGCCACGAGTCAGCCCTGTGTGTCACTGGGGGCGGGCCTCCAGGGACATCGACGGCGAGTTCGCGCACGACCGTCTCGTCGACCTCGACCTCGACCTCGACCTCGAGCCCCGGGCCTTCGGGCACGTGGGCGAGGCCGCCCTCGTCCGGACGGTGGGGCCGGCGTACGGGGACCGCCACCCGGCCGCCGCCGCGCAGGTACGGGTCGAGTTCGGCGCTCATCGCGCGCTCCCACGCCCGGCCCTGGAAAACGGAGTTGATCAGCAGGATCGCACGGGCTTGCCGGGCCGGAAGCGTGGAGACGTAGGCGATCTCGCGGGAGGGGTCACAGAAGGTGATGGTCAGCATCATCAGCAGTCCCCGCTCGGAGGCGGCCCGCATGACGCCGCTGGCGATCGCCGCGAAGTAGGGGTCGCTGACGTCGTGGCAGATGACCCTGACGACCCGGCTCGAGGCGCCGGCGAGCGCCTGCGCGTGGGTGTTCGGGATATAGCCCAGCAGGTCCGCGGCGGCCAGCACCCGCTCCCTCAGCTCGTAGCGGACCTTGGTGGTCCCGTTGAGCACGCGCGAGGCCGTCGCGCGGGAGACGCCGGCGGAGCGGGCGACGACCTCGAGAGTCACGTGGGCCGGTGCTGCGCGCTTGCTCACGATGCACCCCCGATCAAGGCAGTGGCACGCTTCGAGACACCGGTGCGGGCTATTGACCTCATCCGATGCGATCTTTACGGTATCAGAAAGCGCTTTCCAAAACCCCCGGTGGCGACGGGACGGCTCTCCGAGGGCAGAGGAGTTCATCGTGGGGCAGGGCAGGACATCCACGGCGCCGGCGGCCTCCGCGGCCACGGTCGCGGGCGTGGCCGAACGAGCCCGGCCGGGCATCGCCGACCGGGCCCTCGAAACGCTCGCGCAGTCGTGGCGGCCGGTCGCGCTGCTCGTGGCCTGTTTCGCCGCCTGGTGGGTGGTCTCGGCGGCTCGCCTGGTGGAGCCGTATCTCGTGCCGTCGCCGGGCTCGACCCTGCAGGTGATGTGGGACAAGGCCGGTTACATCTGGCACCACGGCTGGGTGACCACCTACGAGACACTCCTGGGATTCGCGATCGCCGTCGCCGTCGGCGTCCTCGCCGCGGTGATCATGGTGTACTCGTCCACCGTCGAGAAGACCCTCTACCCGGTGCTGCTGTTCGCTCAGGTGATCCCCAAGATCGCGATCGCTCCGCTGTTCATCGTCTGGCTGGGCTTCGGCATCGCGCCGAAGATCGTGGTGGCCGTGCTGATCGCCTTCTTCCCCGTGGCCATCTCGATGATCACCGGCCTGAAGTCGGTCGACCCCGAAATGGTCCAGCTCTCGGCGACCATGGGCGCCGGGCCGCTGCAGACCTTCGTGAAGATCCGCTTCCCGGCGTCACTGCCGCACCTGTTCTCCGGCCTGAAGGTGGCGGTCACGCTGGCCGTCACCGGAGCCGTCGTCGGCGAGTTCGTCGGGGCGAACGAGGGTCTCGGATTCGTGATTTTGCAGGCGAACGGCAACCTCGACACCCCGATGCTGTTCGCCGGGCTGATCGTCATGTCGCTCATCGGCGTGGTTCTCTTCCTGCTCGTGGAGATCGCCGAAAAGCTCCTGCTCCCGTGGCACGCCAGCCGCCGGGGCGATGCCGTCACCACCACCTACTGACCACCGCCCGACCGAGGAGCGCCCACCATGAAACTCCGCACCCTCGCCGCCGGCCTCGTTCCCCTGCTCGTGCTCACCGCGGCCTGCGGCGGAGGAGGCTCAGAGAAGACCAAGAGCGCGTCGGGCAAGGAGCTCGACCGGGTCACGCTGACGCTCAACTGGTACCCGTACGGAGAACACGCGCCCTTCTACTATGGGAAGAAACAGGGCATCTACGAAAAACACGGCATCGACCTGCAGATCCAGGCGGGTCAGGGCTCGCAGAAGACCGTGCAGGCCACCGGTGCGGGCCAGACCGACTTCGGCTGGGCCGACACCCCGGCCCTGCTCGCCGGCGTGGGCCAGGGCATCCCCGTCAAGAGCCTCGGGGTCTTCCTGCAGATCACACCGGCGTCCGTGCAGTTCTTCACGGAGAAGAACATCAAGACCGCGGCGGACCTCAAGGGCAAGCGGATCGCCGGCACCGCGGGCGATGCGCTCTCGAAGACCTTCCCGGCCTTCCTGCAGAAGAACGGGATGGAGGAGAGCGACGTCCGGATCCAGAACACCGACCCCGCCGGCAAGATCGCTGCGGTGATGTCCGGCAAGGTCGACGCGCTGCTCGGGTACGCCAGCGACCAGGGCCCGACCATGCAGGAAAAGGCCGGCAAGCCGGTGTCGTACCTGCGCTTCTCCGAGCTCGGCCTGAACTTCTACTCCAACGGTCTCGTCGTCGGCGAGCGCGCGTTGAAGAGCGACCCCGACCTGGCCAAGCGGATGGTGACGGCGACCAGTGAGGCATGGGCGGCGGCGGAGCGGAGCCCACAGCCGGCGATCGACAGCATGCAGGGCGCCTCGGAGCAGTTGCCGCCGGCGAAGGTGCTCACCGACCAGTTCAAGACCACGCTGACGCTCCTGCGCACCGATGCCACCCAGGGCAAGGCGCCCGGCGTCAACACCGAGGCCGACTGGAAGGAGACCATCGACGTCTTCGCCCAGGCGGGCGTGATCCCCGACCCCAAGCCAGCCGCGGACTACTGGGACGCCGGCGCGGCGATGAAGGGCTGACGATGACCGAGGAGGTCGAGCAGACCGTCGCCGAGCGCTCCCCTGCCGAAGGCGGCGGGGACGTGGCCGCGGTGGACGTCGACGACGTGGCCGTCCGCTTCCGTACCAGGAAGAAGGACGTCCTGGCGCTGCGGCAGATCTCGCTGAGCGTCGCGACGGGCGAGTTCGTGGCGATCGTCGGGCCCTCCGGCTGCGGCAAGTCGACCCTGCTCAAGCTCGTGGCCGGGCTGCTCAAGCCCTCGGCCGGCGCCGTACGGCTGCACGGCGACGCGGTCACCGGCCCGCGCCGCGACATCGGCTATGTCTTCCAGCGCGCCGCGCTGCTGGAATGGCGCAGCGCCCGGCGCAACATCCTGCTCCAGGCGGAGATGCGGCATATGCCAGGCGCCGAGGCGAGAAAGCGCGCGGACGAGCTCATCGACATGACCGGCCTGCGCGGCTTCGAGGACGCCTACCCCCACGAGCTGTCGGGTGGCATGCAGCAGCGCGTGGCGCTGTGCCGCGCGCTGCTGCACCGGCCTCCGGTCCTGCTTATGGACGAGCCCTTCGGAGCGCTCGACGCGCTGACCCGCGAGCAGATGAACATCGAGCTGAACCGGATCTGGCGCGAGACCGGCACGACCGTGCTGCTGGTCACCCACTCGATCGCCGAGGCCGTCTACCTGGCGAATCGGGTGGTCGTGATGAGCGCCCGGCCCGGCACCGTCACCGAGATCATCGACGTCGCGCTGCCGGCCGAACGGGACTACGCCGAGACCATGGGGCTGGAAGAGTTCTCCAGCGCCACGACGCGGATCCGCCGGCTGCTCGGCGCCACGTCGGGTGGCGAGTGACCGGACCTGGGAGACCCCGGCCACGGGCACACCACCGCGGACATGGCGCGACTCGGCCGGCGCCTGGCTCGGTCTCGGCGCTGCCCCCGGCGCGCTCGTGCTCAGGGCGCAGATCGGCGGGAGGCACGACGAGCACCTGCCGGTGCAGGTGCTCGCGGCCGGCGGGATGGCGTGGCCCTGCTGCTCGCCGTGCAGGGACGGCTGGGGCTGCGCGCGCGGCTCAGCGAGGACGCGACGCTGCCGGAGCTCACTCCGCGCCGTCTGCCGCGCACGGCCGACCGTGGTGTTACCGCGCTGCTCGCGATGGCGATGATCGGCTGGTTCGGCTTCAACGTCGGGCTCGGTGGCGGAGCGGCGGCCCTGTTCGGGCTGCCCGACTTGCTGGGCGTACCGGTCACGAGCATGTAATGGGCACGGCGGGTTCGGCCGGCGGCCCAAGAACCTGGAAGCCTACGACGCCTACCTGCGCAGACGCTGGGCCGAGGGATGCACCAACGCCGAACTCCTCCACCGGGAACTGCAGGCGCTGGGCTATCGCGGCATCGGCACCACCCTCCGCCAATACGTCCGCCCCTGGCGCGGCGGAACACCTCCCACCCCGACCTCACCACGGCCGCCCACCGTCCGGCAGGCCACCGGCTGGTTTCCTGGGCACCAGACCACGCTGATGCCCGCCCCGAGACCCGTTGCCGCGCCGGCCCGGTGTGAAGCGTCCTCGGCCGACCGGGTTGGAGTTCCGCAGGCCCTCCTCCATGAGGTGGTCGTAGAACAGCCTGACCGGCACGATCCGCTACTGAATGGTGGCGTTCGACAAGCCGGAGCCCGAATCAAGCGCGACACGTTCGCGCCCCGGCGGTGGGGACGCTCGGTCAACGCCCGCACGAACAGGCCGATATGCGCCCGGCTGGCTGTCACCGGGTCGACGCCCTCGCGCTCGCACACCTCCAGGTACTCGGCCAACCCACGCGCATGGGCATCGATCGTCCGCGGCGCTCTCCCCAGATCCACCCAGATATGCAGCCACTCGGCCGCCCGAGCATGCCGCCCCAAGACCGGCCACTTGTCCTCCAGCACCACCGTGCCGCTCAAGCCATCTCCCCAGTTCCGTGGTCAGGACCGAGGAGACATGATCACCTCCACGGCCAGATTCCACGTAACTTTTAAGACGCTCAAGCGGCAGATGTACGGCCGCGCCAACCCCGATCTCGTGCGCAAACGCATCCTCTGGCCGACTGACCAGGATGCGATCACGAAATGCCTGATTCAGAATTCGGCAGTCGTTGACGCCACTGTGATCGGCGAGCGGATCCCGACTGTGCCACTGCCCGTACGGGTGGGAAGGCGGGGACGAGCGACGACCCGAGAGCCGGGAGACTCACGCAGTCGCCTCCTCGCCAGCTGGGGCGGATTTCCCCTGGAGAGGAGCGCATCGGCATGTCCGATGACGGAGTGACCACCGGATGGTCCTTCCGGCGTTTCCCCGCTCACCTCCCGCCGAGCCCCCCGTTGTCAATGGCCAAGTGCGTGTGCTTTTGGACGGCGAGGACGTGTGGCGAACGCCCGGCAAGAAGCTGGTTCGGGGAGCGGTCTGGGGAAACGGACCGAGAGCAATTCCGACACCGCGCCCCAGGCCGACTCGACCATCCACGGGTCGCGGAACGCGGGTGAGGGTAGGAGGCCCGACGCCGCAGGCCCTATCCGATTCAGTGGAGCGAGCCTCCCTACTCCCGGTTAAGGCCCTCTACCTGCGGCGCTAGGCAGATGTCGGGGATGGCGTTAGCCTCGTGAATTCTCGTGCTTCGGGGAACTCGTAACGTAGTGTCACATCATGCGAGAGGTGCCGTCCTGACCTGGCATGATCTGGATTTGCGAGATCAAGTCCATGCAGGAGAACGGCACCTCGGAAG
>NZ_JADOGI010000578.1 GCF_015645445.1 Nonomuraea cypriaca
CCATGGCGCTGCTGGGCGTCGTCGCGTCGGCCGGGACGGTGGAGGCGACACTCAGAGCGGCCGGCGACCTGGCGCCGCATGCCGTCACGCTGCTCGCCCTGCTCTGGGCCGCCGCCGCCGGCGTGGCCGGGCTGGCGTACGCCGCAGGCCGCGCCGGGCTGATACCGGCGGCGGCCGGCGTGATCGCCGCAGTGGCCGCGCTGCTCGGCACGCTCACCGCTGACCCGGGCGCTCCCTATCTCCTCGGCGCCGTCCCGCTCGGCGCCGGGCTGCTCGCCGAAACGATCCGATCACGCTCGTTGAAGGGACCTGCCTCATGAGAACCGTCAACAAGATCGTCTCGTACGTCATCGCGCCCGAGGTCGTGATCCAGGCGATGGTGATCGCCCTGGCCATCGCGGGGCTCGGCAGGTGGGTCTCGCACGGCAACGTGTTCGACAAGGCCGTCATGGAGAGCGAGGAGCTCCCCTTCCCCGAGGTCGTCGGCATCATCGTGCACGGGATCAACAGCGGCCTCGTGATCCCCGTCCTCGCCCTCGTCCTTCTGATCCTGTCGTTCTTCGCCAGGATCTCGGGCGCACGACATCGAGG
>NZ_JADOGI010000579.1 GCF_015645445.1 Nonomuraea cypriaca
GGGGTCGTGCCGTTGCGGCGGGGGCGGTCGAAGGTGCTGGCGGGGCTGGCGGCGGCGGCCGCGGCGGCCGCGGTCGCGCTCGGGGCGGTCGCCGTCGACGCGCGACGCGATCTCGGGGAGGCCGGTGCCAGGAATCAGGAGATGATCGCCGTGCTGGCCGCGCCCGACGCCCAGACGGTACGCCAGCCCGTGACGCCCGGCGGCACCGGCACGGTCGTGATCTCGCGGTCCGCGGGACGCATGGTGTTCACCTCGTCGGGCCTGCCCGAGCCGCCCCGCGCCCGTGGGTACGCGCTGTGGCTGATGGGCCCGGACGGCCCGCGCCCGGCCGGAATGCTGGAACGGGGGGAGGACGGCATCACGACCCCCGTGGTGCTCACGCCGTCGCCGGACGACGCCCACATCGCGATCACGGTGGAGCCCGCGACCGGCTCCAGGAAACCCACCACCCAACCCATCCTCCTGGCCGAACTCCCAACAGCCTGACTCCCACCGCGCGAGCCTGGCGCGGGCGGTGGTCGACCCGCTGCCCCAAGCTGCAAGCCGACGGCAGCCGAGACGATTACCAGGCTGGG
>NZ_JADOGI010000580.1 GCF_015645445.1 Nonomuraea cypriaca
GCGTTGCGAGTGGTGATGCTGTTGTTCCGGTCGGTCTCGAGATGGTCCAGGAAGCCGCAGACGAGGGCGGCATCGATGTCGGCCAGGTCCAGGGCCGCAGGTGATCGGCCGAGTTGGGCTTGGGCGTAGTGCAGCAGCAGGCGGAAGGTGTCGCGGTAGGCGGCAATGGTGTGTTCGCTGGCGCGGCGGTCGGTGAGCCGTTCGGTGAAGTATCCCTGCATGATCGGGGCCAGGCTGGTCATGATGGTTCCTCCCAGGAGGCTTCCAGGCGCTTGGCGGCTTCGGTCATCAGCTGCGGGCAGGCGTGCAGATACCAGTACGTGGTCGCGGGACTGATGTGTCCGAGGTAGGTCGACAGAGCGGGCAGCAGGTGCGCGACGTCGGCTCCGGTGGCGTACCAGTTCGCCATGGTGGTCACCGCGAAGGTGTGTCTGAGGTCGTAGGTGCGCCGTGAGGCGCTGTGAGTTGAGTGGAGGTGAAAGACCTTCACCGCTGACCCTGTCGCAGCAGGGAGGCGGAGCTGAGGGCAGCCTGATCCGGGTGGTGCCGGGGAGGGTGGGAGCAGCCCT
>NZ_JADOGI010000581.1 GCF_015645445.1 Nonomuraea cypriaca
GCACGGGCTGAGCGCCTTCGAGGCGATCCACCGCGCCTTTACCGGCAACCTCTGGATGCCGCCGATCGCACTCGACGCCTGATCAGCACGTATCACCCAGCGTCACAGAACCTTCTGATTGCTTACCGCATTTCTGGATTCCGATGGTTGCCCTGAGTGATCGTCCCGACGTGTGCGTGGGTGTCACCGAGTAGCCGGGGGGAATCTCACCCCCCGGCTACTCGGCGGGCACCAGCACCCCCGCGATCACCCCTAGGATCACGAAGACGATGCCGATGATGGACAGGACCGAGCTGCCGAATCCGGCCACCTCGTTGCCCGGTCCTCGCCAGGCCACACCCCCGGTGAGCACGAGCACAACCGTGCCTCGCGGGTCTGATGGCGCTCCATGATCACGAAGCGCCATCAGGCCCGCATTCAGCGCGGTCCTAGTACTACATAGCTAGATCTGTAGGACCTGTAGGCGCAGGTGCCGCTTGAAGTGGTGCCTGCGTGCTCGAGCTTGGTGGCTGCGACGCTGCTCGGACCAGTAAAGTCCCAGCTCAACAGCGTGA
>NZ_JADOGI010000582.1 GCF_015645445.1 Nonomuraea cypriaca
CTGATCCGCCTGGACGCCTGGTGGAATGGACACGCCCTCGACCGGACCCGAACCAGCCATCTCGCTCGCCTCGAACTGGCAGAACTCGCCCTGACCGCTTGAACTGGAAGTTAGCCAGCAGGGTCAGTCCTTGGGGCAAAGCTGCCTATTCGATACAAAGCGTGTCGAGCCATCGACTGCTGGCCAGCGGGGGGTGTAAGAACAACGGCTCTGTCTCTCTTTCGGCTCTGTCTCTAACCGGACACACCCTCGGCTCGTGCCGTGCGCGCCCGAGCTGGCGGCCATCCTCCGCCGCCACCTCAAGGAGCACGGCACCGGCCCGCGGCGGCAGGGTCTTCCACGAGCACGATCCAGCGGATCTGGGACAAGATGCGCCAGGACGCACTGACGGACGAGGAACAAGCCTCGCCCCTGGCCCGGTGCCCGTTGAGTCGGCCTGGGGCGCGGTGCCGGGATTGCTCTCGGTCCGTTTCCCCAGGCCGCTCGCCGAACCCGCCGTGCCGATCTCTCGGCAACGGGCTCTCCACGATCTCTGTCGTCAGGCGGGGTTCG
>NZ_JADOGI010000583.1 GCF_015645445.1 Nonomuraea cypriaca
GGCGGACAAGCCGCCACCATCGGGGTACCGCACAGCAGAGTTTTACTGCCGAAACACGACGATGTAACTCACCCATAGCGCTATGTGTTCGTTCCATCGCCGATAGCTAGCCCTTCAAACTCTGTAGCAAGCTTAGGACTGTCCCGTCCCGATTCGTTCAGCCCTGGACCAGCATACAAAGCCCGCTAGTGGGCTCACATGTTCCAAGTGAGCGCAGAAGATTCCAACCTGACGTCCTTACTCGGTCTCCTTGGTCCGTCCTGTTTGCATGAGCAGGATTCCCAGGTTGTACCTGGCATCCGCATCGCCGGCCTCAGCAGCGCGCCGGTACCATCGCTCGGCCTCCTCGATCCGTCCCGCCTGTTCCAGCAGGACTCCAAGGTTGTACATGGCGTCGGTGTCGCCGGCCTCGGAAGCGTGCCGGTACCACTGCTCGGCCTCCTCGATCCGTCCCGCCTGCTTGAGCAGGACTCCAAGATAGGACATGGCATCGATAGCGCCGGCCTCGGCAGCACGGCGATACCACTGCTCGGCCTCCTCGATCCGTCCCG
>NZ_JADOGI010000584.1 GCF_015645445.1 Nonomuraea cypriaca
GTTTTCCGGACCGTCGTCTTCACAAACATGATCTCTAGACGATAGCGGCAAATCCCTGTGATATGCACACCGTTGACCACTGACCGCGTCTCTAGGCCATTCCATCGCCATAAGCTCGATCTAACCCTTTGACCTGCACCTTCATCCCATCGCCGTCTCTAGATGGCCGGAATTACGTCGAACGCAGGGTTCACCGCCACCGGCTCGGCCCGCGCCGTCGTGGCGGCCTTCAACGACCAGGGCCTGACCTTTCCCATGCGGCACAGCAGTGGCCCCCACTCGGGAGAGTTGTACTGGACACCGCTCACCCACGACCGGGTGCTGAAAGTGCTGCACAACCCTCGCTATGCCGGCGCGTACGCACCTTCTTGCGCAGGTGCAGCCCGACGATGCCGAAGCGGCGCATGACCCGGGCGATGCGCTTGTGGTTGAGAGATCGCTAGTTTTAGTCGACAAGCATGATCTCAAACCACAGGCGCTCATCATGCCTGCGTGATCCGCGGCAACACTTCTCCGGTCACCCTCTGTAACCCAGGTTGATCACGCGGCG
>NZ_JADOGI010000585.1 GCF_015645445.1 Nonomuraea cypriaca
GAGGGACCCGTACGAGAAGCTGGCCGACGCCGCCCAGGTGCACGCCTACACCGGGGTCGCGCCGACGGTCGCGCTGCACATCCCGTGGGACAAGGTGACCGACTACGCCGACCTGGCCAGGCACGCCCGCGAGCTGGGGGTGGGCATCGGGGCGATCAACTCCAACGTCTTCCAGGACGACGACTACATGCTCGGCAGCGTCACCCACCCCTCGGCGCGGGTGCGGCGCAAGGCCACCGACCACCTGCTCGAGTGCGTGGACATCATGGACGCCACCGGCTCCGACACCCTCAAGCTGTGGTTCTCCGACGGCCTGAACTACCCCGGCCAGGACGACATCCGGGCCCGCCAGGACCGGCTCGCCGAGTCGCTGGCCGAGGTCTACGCGCGGCTGGGCGAGGGGCAGCGGTTCCTGCTGGAGTACAAACTGTTCGAGCCCGCCTTCTACGCCACCGACGTGCCCGACTGGGGCACCGCGTACGCGCACTGCGTCAAACTCGGCCCCAAGGCGCAGGTGGTGGTGGACACCGGGCACC
>NZ_JADOGI010000586.1 GCF_015645445.1 Nonomuraea cypriaca
AGCTCTGGATGCCACCCGACCCGGCTACAGCCTGACGCTACGGAGCCACCGTACTCACGCACGCCTCCAGACGATCACACAGCGCGATCACCAGAACTCGACATGCGCTGGGGGTGAATGCTTACCCCGTACCGTGTACCGCTCGAATATTGAGTTACGTGACCTGAGCTGCGGTTAAGCGGCGTGGTGGTATTCACTGATCATGCCGGTGACGACGGGTTTTCGGCGGATGGATCGCAGGTCGTTGAGTTCGGTCACCTCGCGGGCGGGCTGCGTTGCGATGTCCGGGGGCGGGACTGGTGCGGCCGGTGCCCGTTGTAGCTGCGCCATGAGGCGCTCTGTTGTATCCCCGGTTCAGCCGGGAGGGACTCGGAGGGAGGTTCCTGGGCCTGATGGCTTACAGAGTTTGAAGGGCTAGCTATCGGCGATGGAACGAACACATAGCGCTATGGGTGAGTTACATCGTCGTGTTTCGGCAGTAAAACTCTGCTGTGCGGTACCCCGATGGTGGCGGCTTGTCCG
>NZ_JADOGI010000587.1 GCF_015645445.1 Nonomuraea cypriaca
CCGGGTCCTCAACGCCGACGCCTTCCCCACCGCCGCCGCCATCGCCGCCGTCCTCATCGACAACGCCATCCCCGCCACAGCCGGCGATGACCGGCGACGGGAGGAAGTGCCGAGTTAACTTGGCACTCCGCGGCCGGGCTGGACGCGCGGCTGCACGCGGCTGGTACGCGACACCAGCCGCCCGGCACCTGCCGGCTTTCACGGAACTGGCCGCCCTCCTGCTGAAGGCCGCGGCAGAAGCCGCCGGGGAGACCGGCGATCCCCGAGGGCCCGCCGACGTGGTCGGCCTGGCAGCTGCTGGGGCCGCACGCTGCCGGAGTGCTGAACAGCCTCAGCGCTCTGCCGAGGCTGGCGAAAGTCCTCAGCGTCCCGGTCCCGCGGCTGTGCAATATCCCTTGAGTTCCTCTGAGTCTCTTGAGCATCTCTAGCCGCAGGACCTGGGCTTATCTGCTGGTGCTCCGGCTTCTTCGGGTGTTGATGAGATTTCAGGGTTTCTGAAGGTCTATCG
>NZ_JADOGI010000059.1 GCF_015645445.1 Nonomuraea cypriaca
TCTCCAAAAAATGCCTGGAGGGAATGAAAATCCCAACCTTCAAAAGGAATCCGTCAAACCAATGACGGGGTCATACATGTAAAACATGCACTGGCTTTTAACACACTGTTGAGTTCTCAAGAAACGGACGCGTATATCCCCACCAGAACCACTTTCGAAGCCCTGATGTAGGATGCGTACACATTTCGTTTCCTTCAGATTACCAGATCTGGACGATCCTTGTCAAACCGCCCGATCCGGGATCTTCCGGACTCACCTCTCTTCGAGGCAACCCTGCTAACTTACTCCAACTTTCGGCCCTTGTCCAACCGCACTGCGGGAGGCAGCCCGGAAGCCGGAGTTTGATCAACGGGGTATCAGGACCAACCGGCCCTGCGTTGAAAACTCTAGCAGCCTCAACGCCGTTCAAGGTCCAGTGTTAGGTAACGAATGAACCTTCCCCGCGTGCGTACGGTTCAAACACCGAGCCCGGAGAGCTGAGCCTCCAGCCGTGCGATGTCCGCGGACGCCTGCTCGGCCCGGCCCCTGACCTTGGCCACCACGTCCTGCGGCGCCTTGGCCATGAACTGCTCGTTGCCCAGCTTGGCCGCCACCTGAGCGGCTTCCTTGCGGGCCGCCGCCAGATCCTTCTCCAGCCGCTTGCGCTCGGCCGCCACGTCGATGGCGCCGGCAGTGTCGATCTCCACGCGCACGCCGCCCACCGTGAGCCGCGCCGTGGCGTCGAACGACTCCCCCGGCTCCGTCAGGCGCAGCAGCGAACGGATGGCGGTCTCCTGCCCGGCCAGCGGCGTGCCGGCGAGCCCGAGGCGGGCGGCCACCTTCTGGCCGGGCTTGAGCCCCTGATCGGAGCGGAACCTGCGAACCTCGGTCACCAGCTCCCGCAGCGCGTCTATCTCGGCTTCGGCCGGGGCGTCGAGGTAGCGGGCATCGGCCACCGGCCAGGGCGCCACCACGATCGACTCTCCGCCCGTCACGGCCCGCCACAGCTCCTCGGTCACGAACGGCACCAGCGGATGCAGCAGCCGCAGCAGGGCGTCGAGCACGTGGCCGAGCACCAGCCGGGTGTGCTCCAGGCCCTCGCCGAGCTGGATCTTGGCCAGCTCCAGGTACCAGTCGCACACCTCGTCCCACGCGAAGTGGTAGAGCAGGTCGGCCGCCTTGGCGAACTCGAACTCCTCGAACGCCGCGTCTGCGGTCGTGACGACCTCCTGCAGACGCGAGAGGATCCACCGGTCGGCCGGGGTCAGTACGGCGTCGCCGAGATCCCCGACGGCGGCCCCGTTCATGAGGGCGAATCTGGTGGCGTTCCAGATCTTGTTGCAGAAGTTGCGCGAACCGGCCGCCCACTCCTCGCTCACCGCGACGTCGGCGCCGGGGTTGGCGCCGCGCAGCAGGGTGAAGCGGGTGGCGTCGGCGCCGAAGCGCTCGATCCAGTCGAGCGGGTCGACCACGTTGCCGAACGACTTCGACATCTTCTTGCCGTACTGGTCGCGGACCATGCCGTGCAGCGCCACCACACGGAAGGGCGGCTGGCCGTCCATGGCGTAGAGCCCGAACATCATCATCCTGGCGACCCAGAAGAAGAGGATGTCGTAGCCGGTGACCAGCACGGAGGTCGGGTAGAAGCGCGCCAGCTCCGGCGTGGCGGCGGGCCAGCCCAGCGTGGAGAACGGCCACAGGCCCGAGGAGAACCAGGTGTCCAGTACGTCGGGGTCCTGGGTGTATCCGGCAGGCGGCTCCTCGTCGGGCCCCACGCACACGACCTCGCCCTCCGGCCCGTACCAGACCGGGATGCGGTGGCCCCACCACAACTGGCGGGAGATGCACCAGTCGTGCATGTCGTCGACCCAGTCGAAGTAGCGCTTGGCCAGCTCGGGCGGGTGGACGCGGGTGCGCCCGTCACGCACGGCGTCGCCGGCCGCCTTGGCCAGCGGCGCGACGTTGACGAACCACTGCAGGGACAGCCGCGGCTCCACCACGGTCTTGCAGCGCGAGCAGTGACCCACCGAGTGGACGTACGGCCGCTTCTCGGCGACGATGCGTCCCTCGGCGCGCAACGCGGCGACGACGGCGGGACGCGCCTCGAAGCGGTCGAGCCCCTGGAACGGCCCGTGCGCGGTGATCACGCCGCGCTCGTCCATGACCGTCAGCGAGGGCAGCGAATGACGCCTCCCGATCTCGAAGTCGTTGGGGTCGTGGGCCGGGGTCACCTTGACCGCGCCGGTGCCGAACGCCGGATCGACGTGCTCGTCGGCCACCACCGGGATCATGCGCCCGGTGAGCGGCACCTCCACGAGCGTGCCGACCAGGTGGGCGTATCGCTCGTCTGAGGGATGCACGGCCACGGCCGTGTCACCGAGCATGGTCTCGGCGCGCGTGGTGGCCACCACGATGTCGTCGGAGTAGCGGATCGAGACCAGCTCGCCCTCGTCCTCGCTGTGCTCCACCTCGATGTCGGAGAGCGCCGTCAGACAGCGGGGGCACCAGTTGATGATCCTCTCGGCACGGTAGATCAGCCCGTCGTCGAACAGCTTCTTGAAGATGGTCTGCACGGCCCGCGAGAGCCCGGGATCCATCGTGAACCGCTCGCGCGACCAGTCGACGCCGTCGCCGAGCTTGCGCATCTGGCCGAGGATCCGGCCGCCGGACTCCTCCTTCCACTCCCAGACCCGCTCGATGAACGCCTCGCGCCCCAGGTCGTGTCGCGACAGGCCCTGCCTGGCCAGCTCACGCTCGACGACGTTCTGGGTGGCGATGCCGGCGTGGTCCATGCCGGGCAACCACAGCGTCTCGAGCCCCCGCATGCGGGCGCGGCGCGTCAGCGCGTCCTGGATGGAGTGGTCGAGCGCGTGCCCGATGTGCAGGACGCCCGTGACGTTGGGCGGAGGGAGGACGATGCTGTACGGCTCGCGCGAGCTGCCCGGATCGGCGTGGAAGTAGCCTTCGGATACCCAGCGCTCGTAGCTTCGGGTCTCGACGTCGGCCGGGGTGTATTGAGTGGGCAGCTCTGGCGTTGTCACAGTGACCAATTCTAGGGAGGCGGGCAAGCGGAACGCCCCACGGCCGGTTGCCGGGGGCCGTTCAGTATGCCGAATTCCTCTCGTGGCCGGAAGCGGGCGTCCGGCGATCGCGCAATTGTCCTACCCGGGGCCGCAACGCCGAAGCGCCCCGTGGCCGGAGCCACAGGGCGCTCGATGTGCTGGGAACCGGCCGCTCAGGCCGACTTCTCGCGCGGCGTGCGCTGCTGCTTGGCGGCGAGCTGGTCGCGCGGCACGAGCGTCGGGATCGCGTGCTCGAGCACCGACTCGCGGGTGATGACCACCCGGGCGACGTCCTGCCTGGAGGGCACTTCGTACATGACCGACTGGAGCACCTCCTCCAGGATGGCGCGCAGCCCGCGGGCGCCGGTGCCGCGCAGGATGGCCTGGTCGGCGATGGCCTCCAAGGCCCCGTCGGTGAACTCCAGCTCGACGCCGTCGAGCTCGAGCAGCTTGCGGTATTGCTTGACGAGCGCGTTGCGGGGCTCGGTGAGGATCTGGATGAGCGCCTCGCGGTCGAGGTTGTGGACCGAGGTGATGACCGGCAGGCGGCCGACGAACTCGGGGATCATGCCGAACTTCAGCAGGTCCTCGGGCATCACGTCGCCGAAGATGTCGGCCGTGTCGACCTCTTCCTTCGAGCGGATGATGGCGTTGAAGCCGATGCCCTTCTTGCCGATCCGCGACTCGATGATCTTTTCCAGTCCGGCGAACGCGCCGCCGCAGATGAACAACACGTTGGTCGTGTCGATCTGGATGAACTCCTGGTGCGGGTGCTTGCGCCCGCCCTGCGGAGGCACCGAGGCGGTGGTGCCCTCCAGTATCTTCAGCAGCGCCTGCTGGACTCCCTCACCGGAGACGTCGCGCGTGATCGACGGGTTTTCGCTCTTGCGGGCGATCTTGTCGACCTCGTCGATGTAGATGATGCCGGTCTCGGCCTTCTTGACGTCGTAGTCGGCGGCCTGGATGAGCTTGAGGAGGATGTTCTCCACATCCTCGCCGACGTAGCCCGCCTCGGTCAGCGCGGTGGCGTCGGCGATGGCGAAGGGCACGTTGAGCATCTTCGCCAGGGTCTGCGCCAGCAGCGTCTTGCCCGAACCCGTCGGCCCGAGCAACAGGATGTTGCTCTTGGCCAGCTCGAGGCCGTCGTCTCTGCCCCGGTCGCCGGACTGCACCCGCTTGTAGTGGTTGTAAACCGCCACCGAGAGCGCCTTCTTCGCCTTGTCCTGACCGATGACGTAGGCGTCGAGGAACTCGTAGATCTCCCTCGGCTTGGGCAGGTTGTCCCACTTGAGCTCGGAGGACTCGGAGAGCTCCTCCTCGATGATCTCGTTGCAGAGATCAATGCACTCATCGCAGATGTAGACGCCTGGACCGGCAATGAGCTTTTTGACTTGCTTCTGACTCTTTCCGCAGAAAGAGCACTTCAGCAGGTCTCCCCCGTCGCCGATGCGTGCCACCCCAGATACTCCTTTGCGTGGGACCGCCCTGCTCCCGCGAGCAGTGTCTCCGGACATCCTCCGGACTAGGCCGAACCGCTCAGGTTTCGACGTTACCGTCTTCTGGGCCCTCAGTGAGCCCCCTAGCGGCGAGTCGCACCGGAACGTGCCCTATTGGGCAGCGCTCCGGCGCGTCACGTCTCGTCTAGGAAGCTACGGCCTGAGCTCGTTTCTTCCTGGACGGGATGATGTCATCGATCAGACCATACGCCTTTGCCTCGTCCGCGTTGAGAATTTTGTCGCGTTCGATGTCCTTGCGGACTTCGGCGGAGGGCTTGCCCGTGTGCCTCGCCACGATGTCCTCGAGGAGGGTGCGCATGCGGAGGATCTCACGGGCCTGGATCTCGATGTCGCTTCCCTGACCGCCACCCTCGGTGGACGGCTGGTGGATCAGCACCCGGGCGTTGGGAAGCGCGAACCGCTTGCCCTCGGTGCCGCCGGACAGCAGCACGGCCGCGGCCGAGGCGGCCTGGCCGAGGCAGACGGTCTGGATCTCCGGCCGGACGAACTGCATCGTGTCGTAGATCGCCGTCATGGCGGTGAAGGAGCCGCCCGGCGAGTTGATGTAGATGCTGATGTCACGGTCGGGGTCGAGCGACTCCAGCGTCAGCAGCTGGGCCATCACGTCGTTGGCCGACGCGTCGTCGATCTGCACTCCGAGGAAGATGATGCGGTCCTCGAAGAGCTTGTTGTACGGGTTCATCTCCTTCACGCCGTAGGACGTGCGCTCGACGAACGAGGGGAGAACGTAACGGCTCTCGATGTTCATGTCAGCTCCCCCTAGGAAACCGGGCCCTGTGAGGGCACCTGTCGCGCGCTGCGGACCACATGGTCGATGAAGCCGTAGTCCACGGCCTCCTCGGCGGTGAACCAGCGGTCGCGGTCGGAATCGGCCTCGATCTGGTCCAGCGGCTGCCCCGTGTGGAAGGCGATCCGCTCGGCCAGCGTCTTCTTCACGTAGAGCATCTGCTCGGCCTGGATGGCGATGTCGGCGGCGGTGCCGCCGATGCCGCCCGATGGCTGGTGCATCATGACCCGGGCGTGCGGCAGGCCGAAGCGCTTGCCCCGGGCACCGGCGGTGAGCAGGAACTGCCCCATGGAGGCGGCCATGCCCATCACGACGGTGGAGACGTCATTCGGCACGTATTCCATCATGTCGTAAATCGCCATGCCGGCGCTCACCGAGCCCCCCGGCGAGTTGATGTAGAGCGTGATGTCGCGGTCGGGGTCGTCGGCCGCGAGCAGCAGCAACTCGGCGCAGATCCGGTTGGCGATCTCGTCGTTGACCTCCTGCCCGAGCACGATGATGCGCTCGCGGAGGAGGCGCTGGTAGAGCTGGTCTTCAAGCCGGAAGGCGGAGCCGTTCTCACGGCCTCGAGACTCAGGCTGATAGAAGGTCGGCGGGCTGGTCACAGCGTCACCTTCCGATGCGTCGTAATCGATTGGCTTTGCTTGTGACCTTAACGCGCGCTGCCCACAGGTCATGCCCGGTCCCCCGTACTGTTCGCTGACGGCGCATGTTCCACGACGCCGGGGGCTGCGGAGGCGCTCGTGGCGGTGTGTGACCGCGCCTGGCGAGCCCTGAGAGGGCGAATCCACGCGCGGTGGCCCGTGCCCGGCGGTCGAACAGGGTCCGGCCGCCACACGTCGCCACAAGCCCCCTGAGCGCCCCGGCCGGCCCGGCGCCCCAGGCGACGCCCACTCACGAGAGTCGAGGAAAGGCCGAAGCCCCCGGACCGAGCGGTCCGGGGGCTTCGGGATGCGCTGGGCGGTTTGGTCACGCCTCCGGCTTGTCCTCGGCGGGAGCCTCCTCCTCGGCGACCTCTTCACCGTTGATCTCGGTGTAGATCGCCTTGAGGTCCACCTCGTTGCCCTCGGTGTCGACGACCTTGGCGGCGTCGCCGAGCACGGACTTGGCCTTGTCGCGGACGATCTCGACCATGGCCAGCGTGAGCTGGTCGTTGTCGGCGAGGTGCTGGGCCAGCTCGTTGGGCTGGACGCCCATCTCCATGGCCCGGCGGACGACGAAGTTGGTCAGCTCCTGCTCGGAGACGCCGAGCTCCTCGGCCTTGACGATCTTGTCCAGCACGAAGCCGACCTTGAGCGCCTTGGCGGAGCCGGTCTCGAACTCGGCGAGGCGCTCCTCCTCCGTCGTCTGGTAGAGGCGGAAGAAGGCGTCGCGGCTCAGGCCGCTCTCCGCGATCTGGTGGTCGAGGTTGTGCTTGCGGGCGTCCATCTCGGCCTTGAGCGCGCTGTCCGGGAGCGGGATGTCGATCTGGTCGAGCAGGGCGTCGAGAGCCTTGTCACGAGCCTGCACGACCTGGTCGATGAGCTTGTTGCGGCGGGCCGCCTCGCGGATGCTGGTCTTGAGCTCGTCGAGCGTGTCGAACTCGCTGGCGAGCTGGGCGAACTCGTCGTCCAGCTCCGGCAGCACCTTCTCCTTGACCGACTTGACATTGATGATCACGTCGGACTCCTCGCCGGCGTTCTCACCGCCCACCAGTTCGGTCTTGAAGCTCTTCTCCTCGCCCGCGGACATGCCCTCGAGCGCGGCGTCGAGGCCCTGCAGCACCGAGCCGGCGCCGACTTCGTAGGAAACCTCGTTGGCCTGCTGCTCCTCGATGTTCTCGCCGTCGATCTCGGCGCGCAGGTCCATGACGACGAAGTCGCCGCCCGCGGCCGGCCGCTCGACGCCGGTCAGCGTGGCGAAGCGCTGGCGCAGCGCGTCGAGCTGCACGTCGACGTCCTCGTCAGAGACCTCGGCGGCGTCGACCGTGACCTCGACGCCCGCGTAGTCGGGGACCTCGAAGTTGGGCCGGATGTCGACCTCGGCGGTGAACTCGATCTGCTCACCATCGTCGATCTTCGTGACCTCGATGTCGGGCTGGCTGACCGGGAAGACGTCGACCTCGTCGACGGCCTGGCCGTACAGCTTGGGCACCGCGTCGTTGAGGGTCTCCTCCAGCACTACCGCCCGGCCGAAGCGCTGCTCGATGATGCGGGCCGGAACCTTGCCAGGCCGGAACCCGGGGACGCGCACCTGCTGCGCGACCTTCTTGTACGCCGCATCCATGCTCGGGCGCAGCTCGTCGAACGGCACCTCGACAGTGAGCTTGACCCGGGTCGGGCTGAGCTCCTCGACAGCGGTCTTCACGGAATGGTCTCCTTGATCAAGCTACGAGTGATCGCGGGCGCGTCCATCGGTTTCGGCTCACGCGCCGCGCCCACATGAGCGGCGTTGGGCATGCTCCGCCACGGCGGGATCCAACGCCGTGGCCAGTCTAGGGCAGATGCGTACCCAACAACGACGCCGCCGCCGTCAGAACTCGTCGGCGATCGTCCGCAGCAGCTCGATCGTCTCGTCAGGAGTGGTGCTCACGGCGCAGAGTCGTTCCATCACCTCGGTGTATCGGTCCACATCCTCACGCTTGTCCAGGTACAGCGCACTGGCGAGTTGCTCGACGTACACGACGTCCGGCAGGTCGGCGTCGGGGAAGCGCAGGATGCTGAACGCCCCGCCCTCCGCGCTGTGCCCGCCGAAGCTGAACGGCATGACCTGGATCGTGATGTCGCTCTGGCGCATCAGGTCGATGAGGTGCTCGATCTGGGCCCGCATCACCTCGACGCCGCCGATGGGGCGGCGCAGCGCGGCCTCGTCGATCACCGCCCAGAAGACGGGCCCGTCAGGCTTGTCGAACATCCGCTGGCGCTCCAGCCGGAGATCCACCCTTCTGGCGATCTCCTCCGCCCCGATGCCCGCCGTCCCGGCGGTCACCACGGCCCTTGCGTACTCCTTGGTCTGCAGCAGTCCCGGCACGAACTGGACCTCGTAGGTCCTGATCCTGGCGGCGGCCTCTTCGAGTCCGACGTACGCCTGGAACCACGTGGGCAGGACATCGTTGAACCGGTGCCACCAGCCCGGCTCGTTGGCGGTGGCGACCAGGTCGAGCACGGCGGAGCGGGCCTGATGATCCACGACCCCGTACAGGGTCAGCAGGTCCGCCACGTCGCGTTCTTTGAACCCCACTCGGCCCAGCTCCATGCGGCTGATCTTGGATTCGGAGCCCCGGATGAGGTGGCCCGCCTCCTCACGAGTGACGTTCTTCGCTTCCCTGAGCTTGCGCAGCTGGGAGCCCAGGAGGATGCGCAGCGCCGTCGGTCCGGAACCCGGCTGGTTCTGCGTCACTTTGCCTCCTATCAAGGTCCGCACACACAGTGACACCACATTGCCGGGTATGACAAGGTCTCAACCTCGTGTCCGATTCGGAGATCTACCCCTAAAAACGCCCCTTGCTCCTGCACATTGCACTTGCACGTGCATTTGGGTCTTGCAGCAGCCGCGATCGTGACCCATGATGGCCTAGTGCATACTGGGATATTGGCCCAAACATGCACTGACTTAGGCTAAACGGGGAGGTATCGGCAGCATGGTGGAGGATCCTCTGACCACTGCCGATTGCCTGCAGATCACCCGTGAGGTCGGTTTCGACCACCTGCTCATGGGCGGGAAGCCGTACACGACCTCATGTCCTCTGCCCTTCCAGGCCGACTCCGTGCGGACCGCCAGGGACGTGACCCGCGCGACGCTGCGGCGGTGGGGGTTGCACGACCTGAGCGACGACGCCGCGCTCGTGGTTTCCGAACTGGTGACGAACGCGGTCAGGTACGCGATGTACGCCCCGGGACGGCACGAGATCGAGCTGCTGCTGATGCGGGTGGCCCCGCACGTGCTGCTGGCCGTGGCGGACCCGAGCGACGAGGTGCCGCGGCCCAAGGAGCCCGACTTCGTCTCCGAGAACGGACGCGGCCTTTACATCGTCGAAACCTACAGCCAGTGCTGGGGCTGGGACCCGCTCGCGCGCGGCGGCAAGGCCGTCTGGGCGTTGTTCCGCACCGACCACTGATTCGCTTCCCTCGGCTTCACTCACCCGTGACACCGTCGATGCGTTCGCGCAGCAGATCCGCGTGGCCGTTGTGGCGGGCGTACTCCTCGATCATGTGGACGAGGATCCAGCGGTGGGTGCACACCTGGCCGTTGCGATCACCCGCGGCGTCCAGGGGCGTGGCGGCGGAGATGGCGCGCGCCCGCTCGATCTCGTCCCGCCACGTGTCGAAGGCCTCCGCCACCGAGGCGCTGTCGACCTCGTTGAAGTCGGCGTCGTTGTCCTTGTCCTTGTTCCACAGCTTGGGGATGTCCTCGCCGCGCAGCACGCGGCGGAACCAGGAGCGCTCGACGTGGGCCATGTGCCTGACGAGGCCCAGCAGGGACAGGGCCGAAGGCGGCGCCGGGCGCAGGCGCAGCTGCTCCTCGGACAGGCCGGCGCATTTGACGGCGAGGGTGGCGCGGTGCCATTCGAGCCAGTTGTTCAGCATCGTCGGCTCGTCGCCGGTCATGGGTGGCGGGGTGCGGCTGTCGATCACGAGGTCTGACCTTATCCCGGGCTCGTCCGCCCGTCATCTGAGAACTGCCGCGGTGCTCGCCCGGCGGCCCCAGGCGATCAACCCGGACCCGGCAGGGGTGCACTCAGGTACACCCCTGTCTTTCAGTTCATCGAGATGTGTACGTGGTCGAAGTGGTTCTCGGTGACGCTCCCGCGATCCGACATCGATTCCCAGCCCGATCCCTGGTTGATGCGCTGCTTCCAGATCACGTACTTGACGCCCAGCTTGCCCATGTTCTTGATCGCCCATTCCGCGATCCTGTCGCCGAGAGCGGCGTTGGCGGAGCTGGGCATCGAGCCGCCGGTGCTCATCATGAAGTCGCAGGCCCGGCCCAGCGGATGCTCGCCGCTGGAGCCCGCGCGGAAGCAGCCCACGTCGTACGGCAGCGCGAAGTTCTTGCCCACCTGCTCCTTCATCAGCCGCGTACGCGGAGTGATGTTGTCCGAGCCCGCGGGCAGTTCGGGCGCCCAACTGCCGTCGGAATTGCGCCCGGAGCCGAACGGCACGAGGTCCTGGAGCTTCTTCTGGATGTCCTCGATGACGTCCTGGGCCTCTTCGCGCTGGTCGGCCACCTCCGCCGAGTCCGTACGGATCCGGGTCGCGAGCCCGGCCGCCTCGTCGGATGCCTGCTTCTTGTCGTCACGGGCCTTGGCCACGACCTGGACGAGAGCCTGCTGCTCGGCCGTCACCTGCTCGAGCAGGGCGGCGCCCGGGCCGGAGTCTGCCCGCAGCATGCCGGGCAGCGAGGCGTCGCGGCTCTGGTAACGCAGCATGGCGATCTCGGCGACGCGTTGCTCGGCCGTGGCCAGGGTCTGCTCCGCGGTGCCCAGGCGCTCCTTGGCGGCCTTGGCGGCCTTCTGCGCCTTGGCCAGCGCGTCCCGCTTGAGGTTGTACTTCTCGATGAGCTTGTCCACCTTGCCGTTGAGCTGCTTGAGCTGGGCGCGCAGCTCGGCCTCCGTCGGCTTGGGCGCGGCCGACGCCGGAATCGCGGGAAGCAGGGCGACCGCGGCGGCGGCGAAGAGACCGATGGCAAGAGTCGCGGGGGACGAAGCCGCCACGTAGGTGATCCTCTCCCTCTGCCGGCCGGGTTAGCTGACGGGTTCGGGAATGGGAGTGCTCCCTACCACCGAAGTGGATTCACCCCAGATGAGATGGGTCCCCGGCTCCCGGGCAACACGCCCGGGATTAGGCGTGCAACGGCTGTTACGGCCGGTGCATAACGGATATTAGTGGTAGATCACGAGTAATGCGACCTTAACTAGAAATCTATTAGTGATCTACTCGTGATCGAATCATGGTTGCCGCTTCCTCCGGCAGCACGTCGTTGACGAACGCGCCCATCGCCGACTCCGACCCCGCCAGGTACTTGAGCTTGCCCGCCGCCCGCCTGATGCTGAACAGCTCCAGATGCAGGTACGCGAGCTCCCGATCCCGCCGTACGGGCGCCTGGTGCCAGGCCGAGATGTACGGCATCACCACCCCGAACAGGTCGTCGAAGGCGCGCAGCACAGAGGTGTAGAGCGGGGCGAACGCCGACCGCTCGGCCTCCGACAGCGCCGCCAGGTCGGGCACCTGCCGGTGCGGATACACGTGCACCTCGAACGGCCAGCGCGCGGCGGCGGGCACGAAGGCCGTCCACAACTCGTTGGCCGCCACCACCCGCGTCGCCGCGGCCCGCTCGGCGGCCAGCACGTCGGCGAACAGGTTGCCCGTGCCCTGGTAGCGGGCGGCGGCGCCGAGCTGGAGCCGGGTCCTGGGCGTCACGTAGGGGTAGGCGTAGATCTGGCCGTGCGGGTGGGCGATCGTGATGCCGATCTCCTCGCCCCGGTTCTCGAAGCAGAACACCTGCTCCACGCCCTCGATCCCGGAGAGCTCGGCCGTGCGGTCGGCCCACGCCTCCATCACCACCTCGACCTGCGCGTCGGAGAGCCGGGAGAAGGATGAGGAGTGCTCGGAGGTGAAGCACACCACCTCACACCGCCCCACCCCCGGACGGACCTCCGTCAATCCACCCACATCCGCATAAGTCCCAAAATTTCCGGAGAAAGAGGGAAAGCGGTTCTCGAACACCGCGACGTCGTAGTCGTATGCCGGGATCTCCGACGACCGCGTGTCCGACGACGGGCACAGCGGGCACTCGGCCGCCGTGCCCGTCGGCAGGAACGTACGCGTCTGCCGGTGCCCCGCCATCGCGATCCACTCCTCCGTCAGCGGGTCGTAACGCAGCTCGGAGGCCACCGGCCGGGCATCGAGCACCCGCCGGTCGATCGCACCCCTGTCGGCGTCGTCCCGCCGGTCGAAGTAGATCAGCTCCCGGCCGTCGGCCAGTTGGGTGATGGTGCGCTTCACTGCGAGTCCTCCGCGATGATCAGTTCGCCGGCCCGTTCGGCCAGCTCGGTGCGTGCGTCCTCCGGCAGCCCCGCGTCGCTGATGACCACGTCGGCCTCGGTCAGCTCGGCGATGGTGCTGATCCCGACCGTGTTCCACTTGGTGTGGTCGGCGGGGACGACCAGCCGGTGCGCGGCCGCCACCAACTCCCTGTCCGTCTCGGACTCGAGCAGGTTGGGAGTGGTGAACCCGGCGCGCACGCTCATGCCGTGCACGCCGAGGAAGAGGGTGTCGACGTGCAGGCGGCGGACCGCGGCCACGGCCACCGGTCCCACCAGCGCGTCGGACGGCGTGCGGACGCCGCCGGTGAGCACGACCGTGCGGTCGGCGCGCGGGGTGCGGTGGAAGACGTCGGCGACGGGGATCGAGTTGGTGATCACGGTCAGCTCGGGCACGCCGATCAGGTGGTGGGCCAGCGCCCACGTGGTCGTCCCCGCGGAGAGGGCGACGGCGGTGCCCGGCCGTACGAGCCGCGCGGCGCGGCGCGCGATGGCCTCTTTCTCCTGCTGCTGGCGGGCGGACTTGGCGGTGAACCCCGGCTCCTCTGTCGAGCCAGGACCGAGCGCGGTCGCGCCGCCGTGCACCTTCTCCAGCAGTCCGCGCTCGGCCAGCACCTCGAGGTCGCGGCGGATGGTCATGTCAGACACGCCGAGCTCGCGTACGAGATCGGCCACGCGAACCCCGCCGCTGCTGCGCACGCGTTCGAGGATCGCCTGCTGGCGTTGCTGTGCGAGCACACCCGCTCCTTCCAACAGATTCCACCAAATTATGACATGGAATTGTTGGGGAATGTTAGTTCAGGGCGGATCACTTGCGCTGGTCAGCATGGGCAAGAGAACTTGAAAGCACATATCCGATCACCGGAGGTGAGCCTATGGCCAGGCGGTCACGCAAGGGCAAGGCACGCAAGAAGAAGAAGGCGAACCACGGCAAGCGTCCCACGGCACGCTGAACGGGTGGCCGCCTTCCCTGGCGGCCACCCCGGCCCCTTGGGGCCTCCCCGGTTCACGCAGGCAGATCGGCGAGCGCGTGGGTGATGCGCTCCTGCGGCAACGTGTGGTCCTCCAGCTCCCCGGCCAGGTAGCGGTCGTACGCGGCCAGGTCGAAGTGGCCGTGGCCGCACAGCGCGGTCAGGATGACCTTCTCCTCGCCGCTCTCCTTACAGCGCAAGGCCTCGGCGATCGTCTCGGCCAGCGCGTGCGTGGGCTCGGGGGCCGGCACGATGCCTTCCGTCCTGGCGAAGCGGACGCCGGCCTCGAAGCATTCGTTCTGCGATCTGGTGACCGCCTCGAACAGGCCGAGCTCGTACATGTGGGAGAGCAGCGGCGACATGCCGTGGTAGCGCAGGCCGCCCGCGTGGATCGGGTCGGGCACGAACGCGTGCCCCAGCGTGTGCATCTTGAGCAGCGGCGTGAGGCCAGCGGTGTCGCCGAAGTCGTAGGCGTAGACGCCGCGCGTGAGCGACGGGCACGCGGCGGGCTCGACCGCGCGGAACTCCGTCCCGATCCGCCCGGTCAGCTTCTCGCGCAGGAACGGGAAGGCGAGGCCGGCGAAGTTCGAGCCGCCTCCGGTGCAGCCGATGACCAGGTCCGGCATCTCGGGCAACTGTCCGAGCGCCTCCTCGCCGATCACCGTCTGGTGCATGAGCACGTGGTTGAGCACCGACCCGAGCGCGTAGCGGGCGTCGGGCATCGCGGCGGCCACCTCGACGGCCTCGCTGATCGCGATGCCGAGGCTGCCCGGCGAGTCCGGATCGCCGGCCAGCACCTTGCTGCCCGAGCCGGTCTCGGGTGACGGGCTGGCGTGCACGGTCGCGCCGTACATCCGCATGAGTGAGCGCCGGTACGGCTTCTGGTCGTACGAGGCGCGTACCATCCAGATCCGGCATTCAAGGTCGAACTGGGCGCACGCGAACGCCAGCGCGGACCCCCACTGCCCGGCGCCCGTCTCGGTGGTGAGCACCCGCACACCCTCGCGGGCGTTGTAGTACGCCTGCGGCACGGCCGTGTTGGGCTTGTGCGAGCCCGCGGGCGAGACGCCTTCGTACTTGTAGTAGATCCTGGCCGGCGTGCCCAGAGCCTTCTCCAGCCGGCGCGCCCGCATGAGCGGCGTCGGGCGCCAGAGGCGGTAGACGTCGAGCACCTCCTGCGGGATCGGGACGAACCGCTCCCCGCTGACCTCCTGGCCGATCAGCTCCATCGGGAACAGCGGCGCCAGGTCGTCCGGGCCTATGGGCTGCCGCGTGCCGGGATGCAGCGGCGGAGGAGGCGGGGCCGGCAGATCGGGAACGACGTTGTACCAGTTGCTGGGGATCATCACCTCAGTCTGCACCGGTTACACCGCGCGTTCCAGCACCCTCGGAAGTATGGTGGTTAATCAAGTTCACAAAGGAGTCGTATGAAAATCCGTGCAGTCGTCTTCGACATCGGTGGTGTCCTCGAGATCACGCCCTCCCTCGGCGTACCCGTGAAATGGGAGCGGGAGCTGGGGCTGCCGGCGGGCCACATCAATGCTCGCCTGGCTCCGACCTGGGCAGCGGGAGAGCTGGGCCACGTCACGGAGGAGGAGGTGGACAGGGCGGTGGCCGGGGTGCTGGGAGCATCGGCGAGCGCGCCCTGCTCAGTCGCGGACCAGCACGGCTCAGTCGCTGACCAGCACGGCGAGCCGATCCGGGTGGTCGGCCCTGACCACGACGTCCGCCGCCTGCTGGGGCCGGGCCTCCCGTTCGTACCGCTCGTACGCGGGCAGCCGCCACAATTCGCCCTCCGGCGCCCCGCGCCGCAGCGCCCCCGCCGAGAGCCACATGTGCACGGTCACCTCGAACGCCAGCTCCCGCCCCAGCAGCAACGCCCCGTCGGCCAGCAGCACCCCGCCCCTGCCCAGCTCCTGGTAAGGCAGCCGGTACGCCCGATCCACCCGGCTGTCCCAGAGCGCCGGCAACACCTGCCCGGACCCGCCCGCGTCCAGGGGCTCAAGCACCTCTCTCCGCAGCGCCTTCAGGTCGAGCCAGTCCTCGTAGAAGGCGTCGGGATCGGTCCTGCCGTGCTCCAGCCGCAGCGAGGCGGGCCGCAGGAAGTCGCCCGCGCGTACGCGCGCCACAGGCCGCCCCAGGAGCCGCAGGGGCGCGACGAGATCGTCGGCCAGCGTCTCGGGACGCGCGGCGGGCGCCCCGTCGACGGCCACCCGGACCCACTCGTCCCGCGGCCGCCCGGCGATCAGCTCGGCGAGCTCCTCGATCAGCAGGTCACGGGAGATCGGTCGCGCACGCATCCCCACCAGCCTACGGCGGCCCCCGGCCACCGGGGCGGAGCCGCCGACATGCTCCATCAGCCCCCGCACGGCACGAACCCGGGAACAAGATTGGATAACAGTCGGCCCAGGCTCGGGATCATCTCCCTGACCTGGGCCTTGAGGCTCTGGAGCGGACGACGGGAATCGAACCCGCGTAGCTAGTTTGGAAGACTAGGGCTCTACCATTGAGCTACGTCCGCGCGAACCGGTCGAACTCTGGTCTAGACTTCATCCGGTCGTCAGGGCGTAAGCGTACCGGAGTCCCGGAGCGCATGTGCACTCGGCGAGGCGGGGCGTGGCGCAGCTTGGCAGCGCGCTTGCTTTGGGAGCAAGAAGTCGCAGGTTCAAATCCTGTCGCCCCGACCAGCTCATCAGGCCGTTCCCGATCCGGGAGCGGCCTGATCCGCGTCCTGCGGCCACCGGTGGAGCGCTGAGAGGTCCACGTGGAGTCCTGCAGCCGCCCTTGGAGCCCCGAATCAAGGGAGGCGGGCGACGAGGGACTTGGGGGCGATCCGGCGGTAGGCGTCGGCCACGATCTCGGACACCTCCGCCCAGTCGACGTCCACGTCCAGGTAGACGCCGAGCCACCCGCGGTGCCCGACGTACGGCGGGCGGAAGAACCGCTCGGGATCCTCCGCCACCAACTCCTCCTGCACGCCGGGCGCGGCCGCGCACCAGAACGCCAGCCGATCGTCGTGATGGTGGTCGGCGAACATCACGAACGTCTTCCTGTCCCTGACGAACCACGTCGGCTCCCCATGGCTGAGCCGCTCGGTGGTCTCAGGCAGTGCCAGGCAGAGCGCGCGCAGCCGCTCCAGGGACTCCACGGCCGCGTCAGCCCGTCAGCGTCAGGGGGTTGACCAGGTCGGCGTAGACCAGCAGGCCCGCCATGATCATCATGACGAACGCGATCGCGTACGTCAGCGGCAGCACCTTGGCGATGTCCACGTAACCCGGCTCAGGCCGCCGCGTGATCCTGGCGAAGGCCCGCTTGATGCCCTCCCACAGGCCGCCCGCGACGTGGCCGCCGTCGAGCGGCAGCAGCGGGATGAGGTTGAACAGGCCGATCGCCAGGTTGAACCCGGCCAGCAGGTTGACGAAGAACCAGATCTTCTTCACCTCGGACAGGTCGGAGGCGAGGATCTCGCCGCCCATGCGGCCCGCGCCGACCACGCCGACCGGGCCCTCGGGGTCGCGTTCCTCACCGGAGAAGGCGGCGTGCCAGATGCCGACCATCTTCTCCGGCAGGTTGACCAGCGAGCCCGCCACCCGGGCGGTCAGCTCGCCCATGTAGCCGACGACCTGGCCCATGCTCTGCTGCTCCATGACCTCGGTGGGCAGGACGCCGAGGAAGCCGACGTTCTTGTCGATCTTCGTCGGGTCGTCGAGGTTGGGGCGGTCCTGCGGGATGAGCGTGACGTCGAGCGTCATCGGCTTGTCGTCGCGGACGATGCCGAGCTTCACCGGGCCCGGGCCGTGGGAGCGGATCATCTCGGTGGCGTCGTCCCAGGTGGCGACCTTGCGACCGTCGAAGGTGACGATGTGGTCACCGGGCCGCACGTCCGCCTTGGCCGCCGGGGTGCGCTCGTCGGTGGCCTTGCACGTCTCGCGCTGCTCGGCCGCCGGGATCACGCACTCGTTGGTCTGCGACACGATCGGGGCCCAGGTGGGCAGTCCGATGCCGACCAGCAGGATGCTGAAGAAGACGAAGGCGAGCACGAAGTTCATCGCCGGGCCGCCGGACATGATGATGACCTTCTGCCACCACTTCTTCCGGTAGAAGACCCGGTCGTCGTCGCCCGGCCGCACCTCTTCCTGGGCGGCGTCGCGGGCGGACTCGATGAGGCCCTGGAACGGCCCTGTCGCGGTGCTGCGCATCTTCGTGGGGTCGTCACCCGGGCGCGGCGGCAGCATGCCGATCATGCGGATGTAGCCGCCGAACGGGATCCACTTGATGCCGTATTCGGTCTCGCCCTTGCGCCGGGACCAGGCCGTCGAGCCGAAACCGACCATGTACTGCGTGACCCTGACGCCGAAGATCTTGGCCGGCACGAGGTGCCCGAGCTCGTGCAGTGCGATGGAGAACATCAATCCAACCAGGAAGATGATGATCCCCACGAGGTAGAGCCAGTTCATCTAGGCGCGCTCCTGGGCAAGGGAAAGGTCCCGACCACCCCAGGGTAGTCGAACTCACCGCCGCTCAAGGGCTTGCGCACACTTCGGCAGGCATTGACAGTCAGCAAGCAAACGATCACGCTGAGAGACGACGGAGGGGGACGTCTTGATCGAAATCCTGATTGCCGAACACCTGCACTTGGTCCGCGGCGGGCTGCTCGCCGTCCTCGGCGCCGAGCCGGGCTTCCGGGTGATCGGCGAGGCCGGGTGCGCCGACCAGGCGGTCCGGGCGGCGGCGGCCGGCCGGCCCGACGTGGCGATCGTGAACATCGACCTGCCGGGACAACACGTCCTCGCCCGGCTCACCGAACAGGTGCCCGAGTGCGGGCTGCTGGTCCTCTCCGCGGGTCCCAGTCCCGCGCAGGTGCGCAAGACACTGGCCGGGCCGGCGCTCGGGTTCATGAGCCTGTGCGTGGAGCCGGAGCGGCTGGTCGAGGGCGTGCGCCAGGTCGCCGCCGGATGCCGGGCCATCGAGCCGGAGCTCGCCATCTCCGCGCTGCACTGCGGGACGAGCCCGCTGACGCGGCGGGAGCTCGACGTGCTGAGGATCGCGGCGGGCGGGGCGCGTTCGACGGAGATCGCCGACGAGTTGTTCCTGTCGGTGGGCACGGTACGCAACCATCTGTCGCGGATCATGTGTAAGACCGGTGCCCGCAACCGGCTCGACGCCGTACGGATCGCCAGCGACTGCGGGTGGTTGTGAGAGCCGGCGCGGACGAGGCCCCGGTGGAGCCGCGCCGCCCCGCCGGAGCCCCGGACCACTAGATGATCTCAGCCACGCCGAGCCCCTGCCAGTGACCGTCCTCACAACCTGACCCGTGTGAAACGTCACGCTGGCGACCGCTGTTACGGCCGCCAGATGAGCACCAGCGCGCAGTCGTCGTTGTGTCCCGAGGCCATGGCGTTGACCAGCGCCCTGGCGCCGTCGCGGAACCCGGAGGGCAGCAGCCGCTCCGCCTCGCCGAGCAGCCGGTCGAGCCCGGCGTCGATGTCGCGACCCGGCTGCTCGATCAGCCCGTCGGTGTAGAGCAGCAGCGCGTCCCCCTTGCGCAGGGTGCCGCTGTCGGGCTCGCAGTGCAGGTCGGGCACCACGCCGAGGACGACGCCCTTGGCCGAGGCGACCTGCCAGTTGCCCGTGCCCGCGTCGAACTTCACCACCGGCGGATGCCCGGCCGAGGTGATGGTGTAGTCGCCCGTCGCCAGGTCGAGGCGCAGGTGCACCGCGGTCACGAACCCCTCGTCGCCCCGCTGCCTGTGCAGGTAGGCGTTGCAGGCGGGCAGGAAGTCGCCGACCGAGCCGAGCAGCCCGCCGAACGTGCCGGACAGCAGCAACGCCCGCGTGCCCGCGTCGACGCCCTTGCCGGACACATCGACCAGCGCGACCTCGACGGAGTCCCCGTCCCGCATGGAGACCAGGAAGTCGCCGCCGAAGGAGGATCCGCCGGCCTGCTTGAGCACCACCTTGGCGCCCCAGTCCTTGGGCAGCGGAGGCAGCTCGCCCTGGCTCTTGAGCCGGTCGCGCAGCTCCAGCAGCATGGCGTCGCCGCGCAGCCCCTGCACCCCCAGCTTGCCCCTGGTACGGGCCATGAGCACGGCCAGCACCGTGGTGAACGCGATGGTCACCGTGAGTCCCAGCCCGATCCGGCCGACGCCGAGCGTGATGGCGATGTAGCCGAGCGCGGCGCCCACCGCCACGAGCAGCTTGACCAGGCTGCGCAGCCGCAGCTGGAGCCCGCCGATCAGGGTGACCAGGATGAGCAGCGACGGCGAGAACCACTCGGTGGAGACCTTCGCGGCGAGAGCCCCGATGACGAGCGCGAGCACCGACAGGGTGATGAGCAGGTTGCGGTCGCGAGCGAGCGGGCCCCTGCGGACGAAGCGGACGATGGACACGAGAAACGGCACCCGCACCAGGATCGCGCGGACCCGTGGCGGGATCAGCGGCGCCGGACGGGAACTCATGATGCGCCTGACTGTATCGGTCTGACCCGTGTTTGGGCAGCCCACTTGACCAAGGCCTTGATCATTAAGCACGCATATTGGGTGGCCCTCCCCCTTTGCCCGCTCTTACCGTGGACGCATGACGTATCCGATCCGTCCCATTGACGAGTCCGAGTGGCCGGCGTTCGGCAAGGTCCTCGAGGAGGCGTTCGGCATGCAGCCGCACCCTGCGCAGGACGAGCGCTACAGGGCCGAGACGGAGTTCGACCGCACGCTCGCCGCCTTCGACGGGGACCGCATCGCGGGTGTCACCTCCATACTCAGTCTCTCGATGACCGTGCCAGGCGGGCAGCTGCCCGTGGCCGGGGTCACCGCCGTCAGTGTGCTGCCCTCGCACCGCCGCCGCGGCGTCCTGTCCTCGATCATGCGCAGACAGCTGTCCGACATCCGCGAGCGCGGCGAGTGCGTCGCCGCCCTGTACGCCTCCGAGGCGTTGATCTACGGCAGGTTCGGGTACGGCAGGGCGGCCGGCGAGCTGTCGTTCCACATCCAGAAGCACGGCTCGGCGTTCGTCGGGAACGCCCCTTCTGACCCGTCGCTCAGGCTCAGGGTCGCCACGCCCGCCGAGGTCCGCCCCGACCTCGAGAGGCTGTTCGCCTCCGTCGTGACGCGGCGTCCCGGCCGCTACGAGCGCACGCCCCAGAGCTGGAACGCCGTGCTCGCCGACGAGGAGGCCGACCGGCGCGGGTCCGGGCCGCTGCGCTCGGTGCTCGCGGAGGACGACCACGGCGTACGCGGTTACACGCTGTTCCGCGTCAAGTCGTCCTGGGACGCCGACGGCGTGCCCGACGGAGAGCTGAAGCTGTACGAGCTGGAGGCGGCCGATCCGGCGGCCTACGCCCTGCTCTGGCGCAGCGTCCTGGACCGCGACCTGGTCTCCAGGCTCGACGCGGGCACCAGGCCGGTGGACGACCCGCTGATCGCGCTGATCGCCGACCAGCGCCAGCTACGCGCGAGGTGGTCGGACGAGCTGTGGGTACGCCTGGTCGAGGTGGACCGGGCGCTGGCCGCGCGGGCGTATTCGGCGCCCGTGGACGTGGTGATCGAGGTCGAGGACGACGTGTGCCCGTGGAACGCCGGACGCTGGCGGCTCACCGCCGACCCGACGGGCGCGGAGTGCAAGCCCGTCGAGGACGAGCCGGACATGACGCTGCCGGTGTCCGCGCTCGGCTCGGCGTACCTGGGTGACGGGCTGCTCGTGGAGTCGCTGGGGGCGGGTCTGCTGCGCGAGCACTCGGACGGGGCGGTGCGCTCGCTGGCCACCGCCATGTCGTGGAGCCCGAAACCGTGGGCGGGGCTGACGTTCTGACGTAGGCTCGCGGGCATGGCGCTGCAAAGCCTCCAGATCACCCCGACCGTCGCCATGCGTGCCCGCGACGTGTCGAAGCCGTCGAAGGAGCAGCAGGAGGCCGCCGAGCGGCGGCCCCTGCGTGACGAGATGCCCAGACGCGACGCCAAGCGCAAGGGCTAGGGCAGCGAGGGCAGCTGGCCGATCGTCTCGTAGGCGTCGAGTTGCGCGATGCGCCTGCTGTGCCGCTCGCTGCCGGAGAACGCCGTGGCCAGGAAGACCTCGACGAACCGGGTGGCGTCCTCGGTGGAGTGCATGCGCGCGCCGACGCTGATCACGTTGGCGTTGTTGTGCTCGCGGGCGAGGGCCGCGGTCTCCTCGCTCCAGGCCAGGGCGGCCCGGATGCCGCGCACCTTGTTGGCGGCGATCTGCTCGCCGTTGCCCGACCCGCCGATGACCACGCCGAGACTGGCGGGGTCGCCTGCGACGCCCTCGGCCGCGCGCAGCACGAACGCCGGGTAGTCGTCCTCGGCGTCGTAGACGAAGGGACCGCAGTCGGTCACCTCGTGACCGTGGTCCTTCAGCCAGGACACGAGGTGGTTCTTGAGCTCATAGCCGGCATGGTCGGCACCGATGTAGACACGCACCCGACCAGTCTTCCACAGCCCGGGCGATCGGGCTCGCCGACTAGAGTAAGGAGCCCTACCGTTGTCCACTCCTTACGAAAGCAGACCGTCCATGCGTGAGATCCGCTTCGTCGGCGATCCGGTTCTGCGCACGCCCGCGGATCCGGTGACGGACTTCGACCGCGAGCTGCGCCACCTCATCGAGGAGATGTTCCAGGCCATGTACGCCGTCAACGGCGTGGGCCTGGCCGCCCCGCAGATCGGCGTTTCGCGGCGGCTGTTCGTCTACGACATCAGCGGGCGCAGGGGCCACGTGGTCAATCCTGCGCTGACCGTCGACGATCCCGAGGAGGTGCTCGACGAGGAGGGCTGCCTGTCGGTGCCCGACCGGCGGACGGGGCTGCCCGTCTACGCCCCGGTCGCGCGCGCCTCGGGGGTCACCGTGGAGGGGTTCGACCGGCTGGAGCGGCCCGTACGCGTCAGGGCGCGCGGCTCGCTGGCCCGCTGTCTCCAGCACGAGACCGAGCACCTCGACGGCCGCCTCTATGTCGACCGCCTGCCGAAGGACGAAGCACGCAAGATCATGCTCAGAGCGTAGGTTTGGGGCCATGAGCGTACTTTCTGGAAAGGGCGCATTGGTCACCGGAGGGTCCAGGGGCATCGGCAGGGCCATCGTGGAGCGGCTGACGGGTGACGGGGCCGAGGTCGTCTTCTGCTACGAGCACTCCGCCGAGGCGGCCGAGCAGGTCGCCAAGGAGACGGGGGCGCACGCCGTACGAGCGGACCTCGGGAGCAGGGAGGATCTGGAGCGGCTGTTCGCCGAGGCGGAGGCGCGGCTGCCCGGAGTGGACATCCTGGTCAACAACGCCGCCACCGCCGCGGCGCAGAAGCCCATCGCCGACATCACCGACGAGGACTACGAGCGGGTCTTCGCGGTCAACACCCGGGCGGTCTTCCTGGCCATCCAGTGGGCGGGCCGGATGATGCGCGACGGCGGGCGGATCATCAACATCTCCACGCTCAACACGCGGGTGCCAGCGCCGACGCTGGCGCTCTACTGCGGCAGCAAGGGCGCCATCGAGCAGTTCGCCAAGGTCGCCGCGCGGGAGCTGGGCGAGCGCGGGATCACCGTCAACGTCGTCTCCTCCGGCGCCACCGACACCGACATGCTCCGGGGCGCCAACCCGCCGGAGGCGCTGGAGCAGACGCCGATGTACACCGCGCTGCGGCGCCTCGGCAGGCCCGACGACATCGCCGCCGTGGTCGCCTTCCTGGCGGGTCCTGACGGGCGCTGGGTGACCGGGCACAACGTCAACGCCACCGGCGGGCTGTTCGTCTGACGGCGGGGGCCGCGGGGTTACAGCTGCAGCGCCTTGACCTCGAGGTACTCCTCGAGGCCGTGCTCGCCGAGCTCCCGGCCCACGCCGGACTGCTTGTAGCCGCCGAACGGCGCCAGCGGATTGAACTTCCCGCCGTTGACGGCCACCTGGCCCGTGCGCAGCCTGCGGGCGACCGCGACCGCGTGCTCCTCGGTGCCCGCCCAGACCGCGCCGGCCAGGCCGTATCTGGTGTCGTTGGCGATCTGTACGGCCATGTCCTCGCTCGTGTACGGGATCAGCGACAGGACCGGCCCGAAGATCTCCTCCTGCTCGATCGTCATCCCCGGCTCCACGGCGGCGAACACCGTCGGCTCGACGTAGTAGCCCCGCTCGTGCGGCCGCTCGGTGCCTCCGGCGACCAGCCTGGCGCCCTCCTCCTGGCCCCGGTTGATGTAGTGGACCACGCGGTTGCGCTGGGCCTCGGACACCAGCGGCCCGATCCTGGTCGCCTCGTCGAACGGGTCGCCGACGGTGTACTTGCCCGCCGCCGCGACGGCCAGCCGGACGGCGTCGTCGTACTGGTCACGGTGGACGATCATGCGGGTCAACGCCGAGCAGGTCTGGCCGGCGTTGACGAAGCAGTTGGCCACGCCCACCTTGACCGCCGTCTCCAGGTCGGCGTCGGGCAGGATGACGGTGGCGGACTTGCCGCCGAGCTCGAGCGCCACCCGCTTGACCGACTCGGCCGCCAGAGCGGCCACCCGGCGGCCGGCGGCGGTGGAGCCGGTGAAGGAGACCATGTCGACCTCGGGGTGGGCGGCCATGGCCTCGCCGACGACCGGGCCACGCCCGCTGACGAGGTTGAACACGCCAGGCGGCAGGCCGATCTCGTCGAAGATCTCCGCCAGCGCGTACGCCGCCAGCGGCGCCACCTCGCTCGGCTTGAGCACCACGGTGCAGCCGGCGGCCAGCGCGGGGGCGACCTTGCAGACGATCTGGTGCAGCGGGTAGTTCCACGGCGTGATCGCCGCGACCACCCCGATGGGCTCCTTGACCACCAGCGAGTTGCCCACGCGCGACTCGCGCGGGTGGCTCTCGGCCAGCCCGGCGAAGGAGGACAGCACGGTGGCGGGCATCAGCGTCTGCACCTTGAGCGCGAAGCCCAGCGGCGATCCCATGTCGGTCGCGATGGTCTTGGCGATCTCGTCGGAGCGCTGTCTCAGCAGCTCGGCCGCGGCGGCGAGCAGCTTGCCGCGTTCGGCGGGGGCCGTGGCCGCCCACGCCGGGAACGCTTTTCGAGCGGCCCGCGCGGCCGCCTCCACATCGTCGGGAGAGCCCGCGGGCACGCGGTCGATGATCTCTTCCGTGGCCGGGTTCACTACCTCGATGGGCTCGCCCGACGCCGAAGCCGTCCAGGAGCCGCCGATATACAGCTGACGCATGCCCACCATCCTGTCAGTGCTCGCGGAGGCGATGCGAGGGCGCGGCCGGAGTGAGGGGCAAGAGTTCTACCCCGCCACGGGACTTCTCATCCCAGCGTACGATGTCCGGCCGTGCCCTGAAAGGCCCGTCAGTCGAACTGCGGCCGCTTCGTACGCGTGCGCTTCAGCTCGAAGAAGTCCTCGGACGAGGTGACCATCAGCACGCCGTCCCAGAGCTTGCCGGCCTCCTCTCCCCTGGGGATCCGCGTGATCACGGGTCCGAAGAAGGCGTTGGCGCCGACGCGGATGATCGGCGTGCCGACCTCCTGGCCGACGAGGGTGATGCCCTCGGTGTGCGAGGCGCGGATGGTGTCGTCCCACTCCTCCGAGTGCATGGCGTCGGAGAGCGACCTGTCGAGTCCCACGGCTTCGAGCGAGCCCTCGACGACCTCGCGCAGCCGCTCGGGCTCCTTGCTCAGGCCCTGGTTGTGCAGGCGGGTGCCGAGTTCGGTGTAGAGGCGGCCGACGAACTCCTCGCCGTGCTTGGCCGCGGCCGCGGCCACCGTCCTGATGGACCCCATGCCCCTGGCGGCGCGCTCGAGGTAGTCATCCGGGACGTTCTTGTCCTCGTTGAGGAAATACAGGGACATGATGCGCCAGCGAGGCTCGATGGGGCGTACCTTCTCGACTTCGAGCAGCCATCGTGACGTCACCCAGGCGAAGGGGCAGGCAGGATCGAACCACAGGTCCACGGGAATCTTTTCAGTCACGTGTGGCCATAACCTGAGGTGGTTCGGGTCCTATTCCCGGCATGACAGGATACCGACAAGCCCGACAAAGTGGTGAAAAGGAGCGCAACTTGGCAGGCAACCTGACCCGGGACGAGGCTCGCGAGCGTGCCCGCCTGTTGACGGTCGAGTCGTACGAGGTCGCACTCGATCTGACGGAAGGAGACGAGCGCTTCGAGAGCGTCACGACGGTCCGCTTCACCAGCACCCGGCCGGGCGCGTCCACGTTCATCGACCTGCACGGCGCGCGCGTGCGCAAGGTCACGCTCAACGGCCACGACCTCGACGTGGCGGGCTACGACGCCGAGAAGGGGCGCGTCCCGCTCCCCTCGCTCGCCGAGTCCAACGAGTTGCGGGTGGACGCCGACTGCGCCTACATGCGCACGGGCGAGGGCCTGCACCGCTTCGTGGACCCGGTGGACCAGAAGGTCTACCTCCACAGCCAGTTCGAGACGGCCGACGCGCACCGCATGTACGCCTGCTTCGACCAGCCCGACCTCAAGGCCGCCTTCCAGCTCACCGTGCTGGCCCCGGCCGACTGGGAGGTCGTCTCCAACGCCGCCGCGGCCGGCGTCGAGGACCTGCCCGAGCAGCCGGGCAAGCACGGGACCGTACCGGCCGCCAGGCGCTGGGAGTTCCCGCCCACGCCGGTCATGTCCACGTACATCACCGCGCTGGTGGCCGGGCCGTACCACAAGGTCACCGCCGAGCACGACGGCATCCCGCTCGGCATCTACTGCCGGACCTCGATCGCCGAGCACCTCGACGCGGACAACCTTCTCGAGGTCACCAGGCAGGGCTTCGACTTCTTCCACCGCGTGTTCGGGGTCCGCTACCCCTTCGGCAAGTACGACCAGCTCTTCGTGCCCGAGTTCAACGCCGGGGCCATGGAGAACGCGGGCTGCGTGACGTTCCTGGAGGACTACGTCTTCCGCTCCCGGGTCACCGACGCGGCGGTCGAGCGGCGCGCGGAGACGATCCTGCACGAGATGGCGCACATGTGGTTCGGCGACCTCGTCACCATGCGCTGGTGGGACGACCTGTGGCTGAACGAGTCGTTCGCCACCTACATGTCCGTGCTCGCCCAGGCCGAGGTCACCCGGTGGAACAAGGCGTGGACCACGTTCGCGAACGTCGAGAAGGCCTGGGCCTACCGCCAGGACCAGCTCCCGTCCACCCACCCCATCTCCGCCGACATCCCGGACATGCAGGCGGTCGAGGTCAACTTCGACGGCATCACGTACGCCAAGGGCGCCTCGGTGCTCAAGCAGCTCGTGGCCTACGTCGGGCTGGACAACTTCCTGGCCGGCGTACGCGACTACTTCGCCGAGCACGCCTGGGGCAACACCGAGCTGAAGGACCTGCTGGGCGCCCTGGAGCGGACCTCGGGCCGCGACCTGTCCTCCTGGTCGAAGGAGTGGCTGGAGACGGCCTGGGTCAACACCCTGCGGCCCTCGTTCGAGGTGTCAGAGGGCCGGTTCACGAGCTTCGAGGTGCTCCAGGAGGCTCCTGCCGACTACCCGACGCTGCGCTCGCACCGGGTCGCGATCGGCCTCTACTCCCTGGCCGACGGCGCGCTGAAGCGGACCAGGCGGGTCGAGCTGGACGTGGTCGGTGCCCGTACGAGCGTGGCCGAACTCGTCGGCGAGGAGCAGCCCGACCTGGTGCTGATCAACGACGACGACCTGACCTACGCCAAGATCCGCCTCGACGCGGACTCGCTGCGGACGCTGGTCGACGGCGGCATCGCCGCGTTCACCGACTCGCTGCCCCGCGCCCTGTGCTGGTCCGCCGCCTGGGACATGACCAGGGACGGCGAGATGTCCACCCGCGACTACGTCCGGCTGGTCGTCTCCGGCGCGGCCACGGTCACCGACATCACGGTCCTGCAGGCCGTGCTGCGGCAGGCCCGCCAGGCCGTCCAGCAGTACGCCGACCCGGCATGGCGGTCCGAGGGCCTGGCACTGCTCGCCACCGAGCTGCGCTCGCTGCTCAAGTCGGCCGCGGCGGGTTCCGACCACCAGCTCGCCTTCCTGCAGGCGTTCGCGCCGGTGGCCACCTCGAAGGACGACCTGGCTCTGCTGCGGGGCATCCTGGACGGCTCCTCCGTGCCCGAGGGGCTGAGCGTGGACGCCGACCTGCGCTGGACGCTCGTGTACGCGCTCGTCGCCGGCGGCGAGCTGACCGAGGCCGACATCGAGGCCGAGCTGCAGCGCGACCCGACGGCGACCGGCGAGCGATCGGCCGCGCAGTGCAGGGCCGCGATCCCGACGGCGGAGGCCAAGGCCGAGGCCTGGGAGCGGATCGTGGAGGGCAAGCTCGCCAACCACATCGCCCGTGCCATGATCAGCGGGTTCCAGGACCCGCATCACACCGGGCTGCTCGTGCCGTACCGGGAGAGGTACTTCGCGGAGGTCGGGCGGATCTACCAGGAGTGGACGTTCGACCAGGCGTCGACGTTCGCCGTGGGGTGCTTCCCCTCGCTGCTCATCGAGCCCGCCACCGTGCAGGCGGCGCAGGACTTCCTGGCGGCCGGGCAGCCGCCGCAGGCGCTGCGCCGGCTCGTGCTGGAGGGCGCCGACGGCGTCAGCCGCGCGCTGCGCAACCGCGAGAAGGACGCCGCGTCCGCCTGACGCCCGTCCGCCGAGGCCCGCGCCTGGTTCGCCCGGCGTGGGCCTTTCGCGTTCCCGGCGACTCGCCCGGGGCCGCCGCCGATTGAGCGACTTGGCGATGGCGGCTCAGGTGCGGTGTTAGCCTCGAAACGTGCTGGGCACGGGGACCACCCTCAACGATCGCTACGTCCTGGCCGGTCGCCTCGGTGGCGGTGGCATGGGCGAGGTGTGGCGTGCCGACGACACGGTCCTCGGGCGGGCGGTCGCGGTCAAGGTGCTGACGCCGGCGCTGACCGACAATCCCTCGTTCACCCGCCGCTTCCAGAACGAAGCGAGGGCCATGGCCACGCTCGGCCACCCCGGCGTGGTCGACGTCTACGACTACGGCACCAGCGAGGTCGACGGCCGCCAGGTGAGCTTCCTGGTCATGGAATACGTGCAGGGCGAGTCGCTCGACCGCCTCCTGCGCCGCGGCCCGCTCGGCCCCGCGCTGACCATGCGGCTGGTCGCGGAGACCGCCGACGCGCTGGCCGCGGCGCACGCGCAGGGCATCGTGCACCGCGACGTCAAGCCGGCCAACCTCATGATCAGGCCCAACGGCACCGTCGCGCTCACCGACTTCGGCATCGCGCACTCGGTCTCGGCCGGGCATCTGACGGCCACGGGCACGATGCTCTGCTCCGCCGGCTACTGCGCTCCAGAGATGGCCGCCGACAGCGATGTGACGCCCGCGGTCGACATCTACGCCCTGGGCGTGGTGGCGTACGAATGCCTGACCGGGAAGCTGCCGTTCCAGGGTGACACTCCCGTACAGATCATCTTCAAGCACCTCAACTCCCCCGTCCCCGCTCTGCCTGCCGACGTGCCGCCGGGGCCACGGCAGGTCGTCACGCGGGCCCTGGAGAAGACGCCCGACCGGCGCTGGCCGACGGCCGCGCAGATGGCGGACGCCGCGCGCAAGGCGATGGCCTCGCCGGGCACGCCGCCCGCGCCACGCCGCCGCAGCCGGGCGTTGCAGGTGGCGTTCACCGTCACCGCCGCCGTCGTCGTGTCGGCGGCCGTGGCGGGATCGGTCTGGCTGAGGCCGGCCGAGCCCACGACCGAGCGCGTGCCGGCGCCGGCCACCGGCGCCACCTCCGTCTCCACCATGGCCCCACCGCCGGCCACCACCAAGCGGGAGTCCACGCCGCAGGTCAAGCGCACCCCGATCGTCAAGCCGACCCGCACCGCGCACGAACCGGGCCCCACCGCGACGGCCAGCGCCACCACCGAGCCGACCAGCACTCCCACGGTCACGCCCACCAACTCGCCCGAGCCCGAGCCTGAGCCGACCCAGCAGCCGACCACGCCGGGCCCCGAGGAGCCCACCTCCGAGCCCACGGTCAGCAAGCCGAACACCGAGATCCAGTGCATCCGCGCCCCATGTACGTGAGCACGCGCCGACCGTGAGAAGGTCGTCGCGTGGAGACGACTCGCGATCTGCTCATCACTCTCGCCCGCCGCTACGCCTTCGCCGATCTCGGCGTGCTCGCGCCGGCCGCGGAGATCGCCGGGGCGTGCGAGTTCGGGCAGCGGCTCCTCTCGCTCGACGCCGAGGACTTCGCGGCCGAGGCGAAGGCGGTGCCGACCGACCTGAGGCGGCAGGCGCGGGCCTGCCACATGCCGCAGACACCGCGCGAGCAACCGCGGGGGGCGCTGGAGTCGCTGCGGCCCGCGTACGGGCTGCTGCTCGAGGTGATCGCCGTACGATGGCACCGGCGGGAGCTGAGCCCGATGATCGCCGCAGTGCACATCGCCAGCGAGTACCTGCCGCTGCTGGCGTTCGAGCCGCAACTCGGCCACGCGGGTGACCCCGGCCGCTGGCCCGACGGGCTGAGCTCGACCGGCAGCCGGTTCGGGGTGATCGGGGACCGGGAGTGCGACCACACCAAGTCCGAGCAGTCCGCCACCAACCGGACGCTGCGGGTGGCCACGGAGCCCGGGCAGGGCTGGCGGGCGTACTTCGATCGGCAGCACAGCCAGGTCGCGGGCGCGTTCGCCGTCTGCGTCGCCGCCTGCCGCAACCCGTGCACGGCCATGGACTGGGTGGAGCCTGAGCAGCGCGCCGATCTGCAACTCCGGGCCCGCACGGCGCTGGCCTTCGCCGAGTCCCCGCTCGTCCGGCTGCGCCACGCGGCGCCGGTGGGGCACGGGTTCGGGGTGCCGTCGCCTGAGGAGGTGCTCGACGCCTGGGAGCGCAGCCGGGCGGCGCTGGACAAGAACGCCGTCGGCTCCGCCGCGACGAAGGACGACGGGTTCCCCCTGCCCGGGCTGCCCGCGTTGTTCTCGGCCGTCGCCGCCGCGCCGATCGAGCCCGCGACCCTGCTGAGCGGCGTCAGTGAGCACATCGCCGGCCTGCTCGAAAGGCAGTGACGGTCAGTGACGATCAGCGACCGATCGTGGCAGCGACGTGAGTGACGGTCAGTGACCGATCAGTGGCGGTGGCGATCAGTGGCGGTGGCGATCAGTGGCGGGCGGTGGCCTGTTCGCCGAGGGCGGCGATGCCGTAAAGCAGGCCGCCCACCAGGTCGCCCGCGCTGAACGCGGTGGCCATCGACATCGCGGTCAGCCGGCACGCGCCGTCCGTCAGCCGGCGCCTGGCGTTCGCTCCCGTCACGATCTCCAGGCCGCGGCCCGCGACGTCCACGAGGACCACCACGGCGTCATCGGCCTCGTCACCCAGGGCGGCGTGGAGCCGTTCGGCGAAATGGCGGCGGGCGCCGACGGGCTCGCCGAGGAACAACCCGAACCGCAGCCCGCTGCGCCGCTCGGCGGTGTGCAGCGCCTTCCTGACGTCGTCGGCCTGTGCGGCGGTCAGTCCTCGCATCGTCACCTCACCATCCCGGCTCCAGTGCTCTTCTCGTCCGGATGATCACCAGCCGGCGGAGGCGCCGCCGGTGCTGCCGCCGGGCTCCGCCGTCTCGGCCGCGGCCACCCAGTCGTGCTCGGGCACGTCCGCCCAGGGCGCCACCCGGTCGGCCAGCACCAGGTCCGACGTGCTCACACCGCGCTCGCTCCTGGACGGCCCGCCCAGCCACACCGGGCCGGACTCCACCCGGCGCCGGCCACCCCGGCCCGGCACCATGACCAGCAGGCTGATCAGCACGAACAGCCCCAAGGACACCCCGAGGAGTTGGAGCAGAATCTCCGTTGCGCTGTTCACACCAAGACCGTAAACCTCGTGAGCCCGCCCGGCCAGACCCGCCGCGAGAGTGTTCCTCGCAGCGTGGCCCGGCTCACCCGGCTAAGATCTTTCTTGGCGTCTCTAGAGAAGAACGTAAGACATACCCTTAATTCGCGCGTGGAACACGATGAGCTGGGCCATAAAACTATGGACAAGGCAGCACTAGGATTCGATCAGGACCCCAGGCTACGGTGAGTTACGTGGACTCCGACAATCAGCCAGAAGACGGTCACAATGCGTCACCAATCTGGGTGAGTGACCGGCCAGAAAGCGAGCAGACCCCACCCGCGAAGCCATCGGCGCCCACCTCCACGTACGCGCCGGTCGAGCGCGCGTCCGTGCGCACCCTGCTGCGACAACCCCGCTTCCGCCGCCTGCGCAACCGATTGCTCCTGGCGCTCGGCGTCGCCCTGGTGGTGGGCTTCCTCGTGCGCGACTGGCGGCTGGGCGTCACCGCCGGTGTGATCGCGGCCATCGCCGAAGCGGTCTACCGGGCCCGCTCCAACTCCTCCGTGCCCGCCTGGCGGCGCTCCTCCGTGGCGGAGCGGCGTACCGAGGCGCAGTTGCGCAGGCTGGAGCGGAGCGGCTACCGCACGCTGCACGCCAGGGCGATCCCGGGCACCGAGGCCCAGATCGACCACCTCGTGGTGGGCCCGACCGGCGTCTACGCGGTCGACTCCGAGAAGTGGGACAAGCGCCTGCCTGTGCGGGTGCAGATGGGCAAGAAGCTCTTCCACGGACCCTTCGACATGAAGGCCCGCATCTCCGAGGCCAAGTTGGAGGCGTCGCAGGCCAGCGAACTGATCACCAAGTCGTTCGGCCGCGAGGTCGCCGTGGTGCCCTCGCTCGCCATCTACGGGCCGCCCGTGCCGTGGAAGGTCATGACCATCCGCGGCGTGGACGTCTACCAGGGCGACCGGGCGCGCAGGTGGATCACCAAGCGGGAGCGGGCGCTGACCGACGGCGAGATCGACCGGCTCTACGACATCGCCGCCCAGGTGCTGCCCGCCCGATACGGCGAGAGCTGACCCGCTCAGCGGTAGATCTGCGGGATCGAGGCGCACCACGAGAAGGACTCCGCCGGTCGCGCCTGGGAGACGTTGCCGCACTTGCCGACCTGGCGGGGCCGCTCGACGCCCTTGGCGTAGAGGATGAGCACGGCCTTGTCGAAGGGATACTGCCGGGCCGAGCCCAGCCCGAAGTCGAGCGCTCCCGTGGCGCCCTCGATGACGTGGCCGCTCTGGTCCGGCGTGTACAACGTGTAGAGCTGGCGCCAGACGGTGTAGGAGTTGACCTCCACGCCGTGCCGCACGCTGCCGAGCCGCCGGATGGCCGTGATCATCGTCTCCGTGGCGTCGTACGCCAGGGCGGCGTGCCCGTCCAGGGTCCGGCCCGGCCCCGGTTCCTTGCACTCGAACGGGAACGTGGCGAACAGCTTGCGGTAGAAGTCGTGGCGCTGGGGCTCGCCGCACTTGCTGGGCGCCGCGGCGAACGACTCGTAGTAGTAGCCGACGCTGCTGACCGCCGATCGTATGCTGACGTCGGCGACGTACCTGGTCACGTCGTCACCGCCGAGGATGATCGGCGGTGAGCTCGCGCACTTGTCGGCCACCCCCTTGACGAACTCGGCGAAGTCGGGGATGCCGCGCCCGGCGAAGTACACCAGTCCGTCGAACCCGCAGGCGGACACCCCCGCGTCCCTCGGCTCCCCGGCGTACGGGTCGTCGCTCCTGTCCACCGCGCCCGGCTTGGCGCCGCCGATCGGCGTGAACCGGTGCGCCTCCACGTCGAAGCGGCGCTCTTCGAGCCGGGCGACGACCCGGTTCTTCAGGTTGGAGACGTAGTAGTCGGTCTCGTCGTGGGAGTAGTAGACCCGTGCGGTCCGCCGCTTCAGGTCGCCCTGCCGGACCAGCGAGTCTGCGAAGGCCGCGGCCATCCACGCCTGCCTGGAGTTCTGCGGCGCGACCTGGAAGTAGAACGGCGACTCGCCCACCAGCCGGTCCGCCGACAGCGTGGCGGCCACCATCGGCAGCCCGGCCGCGCCCAGCTCATGGATGGCGGCGACGGTCTCCTGGCGGCTCTGGTCCAGGCCGACCACGCCGACGATGGGCGCCTCGTCGTCGCGGTAGCGCTGCAGCAGCCGGGCGATGCGCGAGCCGTGCTGCATCCGGCCGCCGGCGTTGGCGAGCAGGATGCGGATGAACGGCTGGCTGGCGCCCTGGGCGTCGTTCTGCCCCTTCTGCGAGATCGCGACCCCAGCCAGTCCCTCACGAGCCGCGGCCAGCGTGTCCCGGTCCGTCGAGGTGAGCGCCGCCAGATAGACGATCGTCACGTACGGCCGCTCGCCATGGTCCTCGTGGAGCTGTGCGGCGCGCTCGTTCTCCAGCTGAAGCTGGGCCTGCACCTGCTCCATCTCGGCGTTACCCGGCGTGAACAGGTAGTCGGGCTCGGCCACGCCGACGCATTCGGTGCCGGCCAGCTGCCTGCCGCTCTCCGTCCACGGCGTCCACAGGCCCGTGGCGCAGGCGCTTCTGTGCCAGGCGGCGGTCTGGCCCGCGTACGCGCCCGCCGCGCCCGCCAGGGCCATCCAGAACAGCGCGATCGCGGTCCACGACGACCACCAGGGCGCCCCGCGGGCCGGCGGGATCGAGGCGACGTCGGCGACGTCGTACTTGGCGAGGTCCGCGGGGACGGGCGGTGCGGACATGGTGAGCGGCGTCTCCAGCACCTGCCGCCAGGCGGTGGCGCTGTCGGCCGTGACGAGTTCCCTGCGCCAGCGGATGATCTGCCACAGAGGGTCGTCGTCTTGCGGGTCGGCGTCTTCGGGCCGGGCGGCGTCGGAGGAGTAGGAGACGACCACGACCGGGTCGAACCTGCCGAGGTCCGCCCGCCGCTCCTCGATCAGCTCGACGAGGCCGCCGCCGTGCTCGTTGAGCAGCAGCAGCGGGTAGAAGACGTGGGCGGCGCCGCGTACGTGCCGCAGCGAGCGACGGTACTGCGCGGCCAGGTCTTCCATGAACGCGGCCAGCAGCAGCCGTGAGACGCGATCCTCGTCGGCCGGGTCCAGGGCGGCGAGCAGGGCCGCCACACCGGGCGCCTTGCGGTCGTCCCCCGACAGTGCGCGGCGCAGCCAGCGGAAGCGCACGCTCAGCCCTGGCACGCGTCCGCTGAGCCGCAGATCGTGCACGAATCCCGGCAGGAGCCTGACCAGCAGGTTGAAAGGGAACGGGAGGTGCTCGGCGCCCACGCCCGCCGTGTCGACGCCCCAGCCCCAGTTGCGGTCGAGCTCGCGCAGGACCTGACGGGCCTGCTCCTCGCTTTGCGACCCGGCGAGCCGCTCGACGATCTCGGCGGCCAGCCGGTAACGCGGGAAGCGCAGCCGGTTGCTACGCAGCGCGGTCACGATGCGCGCGAGGATCTTCGGCACGTTCTCGCCCGGCTGGATGTCCGGGTTCGCGCGCGGGATGCCGGGCGAGATGACGCGCGGGCCGGCCTTGCCGTCCTGCGCCAGAATGGCCGGCCAGTCCCCCGCCTCGCTCAGCTGGACCAGCGGGATGCCCCCGCGGCCGGTGTGCTGTCTGGCGTCGCTCGCGTCCCGCCATCTGGCCAATAACGGCTGTCTGGCGGCGTGCGGCGAGTCCTGTACCCCCTCGCCCCTGGCCGGTCTGCGGCACAGGCGGTCTATGGTGTGGATGAAGTTGCCGACCCGCGCGGGATCGTCCAGCCTGACTGCCCCGTGACTCATCTGATCTCTGTAACACGGCTTCCCCGGCCGTCGGCATCGTTTGCGGCACGATCCGGTAACCAAGTGTCCGATGGGTGGACGGCTGTCTCAGTTCCCGGGCGAGGGCCGTAACATGTGAAGACTCGCTAGCGATGGGAGATGCGCAATGCCCGCCCTCAGGTCACGTACAGTCACCCACGGCAGGAACATGGCCGGTGCCCGGGCCCTGCTCCGGGCGACCGGCGTAGCCGGTGGCGACTTCGGCAAGCCCATCATCGCGGTGGCCAACAGCTTCACCCAGTTCGTGCCGGGGCACGTGCATCTGCGCGAGGTCGGCGACGTGGTCGCGGGTGCGATCAGGGAGGCGGGGGCGATCCCCCGCGAGTTCAACACGATCGCGGTGGACGACGGCATCGCCATGGGGCACGGCGGCATGCTCTACTCGCTGCCCTCCCGCGAGCTGATCGCCGACGCCGTGGAGTACATGGTCAACGCCCACTGCGCGGACGCGCTGATCTGCGTCTCCAACTGCGACAAGATCACACCGGGGATGCTGCTCGCCGCGTTCCGGCTGAACATTCCGACGATCTTCGTCTCCGGCGGCCCCATGGAGGCGGGGAAGACGCCCGGCAGGAAGCTCGACCTCATCGACCCGATGATCGCCTCCGCGGACGACTCGGTCTCCGACGCCGACCTGCTGGAGATGGAGGAGAGCGCCTGCCCGACCTGCGGCTCCTGCTCGGGCATGTTCACCGCCAACTCGATGAACTGCCTGGCCGAGGCCATCGGCCTGGCGCTGCCGGGCAACGGCACGATCCTGGCCACGCACAAGGCGCGCAAGCAGCTCTTCGAGGACGCGGGCAGGCAGCTCGTGGAGATCACCCGCCGCTACTACGAGGACGGTGACGAGTCGGTGCTGCCACGCTCGATCGCGTCCCGCGAGGCGTTCGAGAACGCGATGGCGCTCGACGTGTCGATGGGCGGCTCGACCAACACGATCCTGCACATCCTGGCCGCGGCCCGCGAGGCCGAGGTCGACTTCGGGCTCAAGGAGATCAACGAGATCTCGCTGCGGGTGCCGTGCCTGTGCAAGGTCGCCCCCGCGACGAGCAAGTACCACGTCGAGGACGTCCACCGCGCCGGCGGCATCCCGGCCATCCTGGGCGAGCTCGACCGGGCCGGGCTGCTGCACCGCGACCTGCCCACGGTCAACGGCGGCACGCTGGCCGACCTGCTGGCCGCCTGGGACGTGCGCTCACCGTCGGTGCGGCCCGAGGCCGTGGAGCTGTGGCACGCGGCGCCGGGCAACGTGCGCACGGTCAAGGCCTACTCCCAGGACAACCGCTGGGACGACCTCGACCTCGACCGGGCGGCCGGGTGCATCCGCGACCTGGAGCACGCCTACACCGCCGACGGCGGCCTGGCCGTCCTCTACGGCAACATCTCCCGCGACGGCGCCGTGGTGAAGACGGCCGGGGTCGACGAGTCGATCTGGAAGTTCAGCGGGCCCGCGGTGGTGTTCGAGTCGCAGGAGCAGGCGGTCGAGGGGATCCTCGGCGGGCGGGTCAAGGAGGGCGACGTGGTGGTCATCCGCTACGAGGGCCCCAAGGGCGGGCCCGGCATGCAGGAGATGCTCTACCCGACGTCGTTCCTCAAGGGCAAGGGCCTGGGCAAGGCGTGCGCGCTGATCACCGACGGGCGCTTCTCCGGCGGGACCTCCGGGCTGTCGATCGGGCACGCCTCGCCCGAGGCGGCCGAGGGCGGCGCGATCGCGCTGGTCGAGGACGGTGACCTCATCGACATCGACATCCCCAACCGGACGATGGACCTGAGGGTGCCCGAGGCCGAGCTGGCCGCGCGGCGCGAGCGGCTGCTGGCCGACCTGGGCGGATACCGGCCGCGTGACCGCAACCGGCCGGTGAGCGTGGCGCTGCAGGCGTACGCGGCGATGACGACGTCCGCCTCCACCGGCGCCTCCCGGGACCTGTCGCAGCTCTCCCGCTGACACGACCCCGCCGGCGACCACGCTGACGGCACTGGGCGGAAAGGTCTGTGCGGCAGGGGGACAAGGTCCTTACCTGCCGCACAGACTTTCGAAAATTGTCGGTGGTCGTCCCTATTGTTGGGGTATGACGACAGTCGTGAAGCACGAGACTCGCCCGCTGACGACCGCCGAGATCGCCGCCCTCGCCCTCTCCCTCGCCCACCTCGGATCGGGCCCGCAGGCCGTCACCGCCAGGCGTGGCCTGCAGCACGCGCTCGATCACCTGGCGCTCGACGACGACGTCATCGCCACCACGCTCGCGACACTCACCGAGCCGCTGCCCGTGGAGGTCGCCTCCAGAGCCAGGCTCATGGCCGACGCCATCACCAGCCGTCTCATGATCCGCCTGCACTACCGCGACGCCTCAGGCAACATCACCGCGCGCGACGTCGAGCCGGTGACGTGCCTGGTCCACCGCGAATACTGGTATCTCGTCGGGGTGTGCAGGCTGCGCCGGGGGATCAGGGCATTCAGGTTCGACCGGATCATCGCGGTCGAGCCGACGCTCACGCCGTCCCGACCGCACCTGGCCGACCGGTTCCTGCCGTTCCAGCGCCGTAAGCGCGCCAAGGCGGCGTAAGGAGACCGGCCGGGCCTGGCGCCCCTATGCGGAGCAGCAGCCTCCGCCGCAACAGCCGCCACCGGTGGCTCTGGGGGCGGCCGCGCCGCCGGTCATGGCAACGGTGGACAGCAGTTTCACCGTGTCGTCGTGTCCGGCGGGGCAGGTCGCCGGCTCGTCGGAGGCCGACATGGGGCGGGAGAGCTCGAACGTGGAGCCGCAGGCGCGGCAGCGGAAGTCGTAACGCGGCATGAACCAAGCGTACTAGGGCGGGTCCGTCTCAGGCGGGCCCAGGCGAGCTCAGGCAGGCTCAGTAGGTGAGGTGGGCGTAGTCGGACACCGGTTCATAGCCGATCGCCTGGTAGATGGCGTTGCTGGTGGGATTGTCCAGGTCGGTGAAGAGCACGACCTCGTCACAGCGCTCGGCCAGACCGGTCTGGCTGGCGTACGCGGTGACGGCGGCGCCGTAGCCGCGCCTGCGGCACGAGGGCGGCGTGTAGACGGGTCCGATGCGGCAGACCCCGCCCGCCGCCGGGGAGAGCGCGGCCAGCGAGACCGGCGCCCCGTCAGCCTCCCACACGAACAACTCCCGGGCCGACAGCCGCCGCGCGACCCGCTCGGCCACGTCGCCCTCACCCATCGCCACCTCCGCGCCGAACGCGTGATACCAGCTCACCAGCAGCGGGAAGTCGGCGGGTACGGCGAGCCGTCCCCGCCCCGGCGCGGCGGGGACGGCCAGCGTGCCGAGGCGGTAGAGCCGCTCGGGCATCACCCGCCTGGGCGTCCCGAGCAGCCGGGTGACCTCGGACGTCACCTCCAGCGGGCCCACGGCCGCCGTCACGTCGCCGCCGATCGCCTCGATCAGCGGCGCGACGGCCTCGGGGGGAAGGGAGAAGAGCCCGACGGGATGCGGCGGCGTGTGGAAGACCGTGCCGCGAACCTCACCGTCCACCGTCCACCAGCCGAAGAGGGGATCCTTCACGGGCAGGCCGGCCCGCAGGTTGGCCAGCACGGTGAGCGGGACGGTGTTGCGCACCGGGTCGCCGAGCAGGACCGGCTCGGCGACCGCGGCGTATTCCTCGACATCCGCGGTGAAGGTCCACACACCTGGCATGGTGCCAGGTGTGCGGACCCCGCATCAAAGCGGTTTCAGGCCGCCGCCTCGAGGTAGGGCGCCCACAGCGGGTCGCCGACGAGCGAGGCGCCGATGAGCCTCCAGTGCGCGCCCCGGGGCACCGCGGGGCTGACGCGCAGCGTCCACCCCAGCTCCTCCAGGTACTTGTCGGCCTTCCTGTGGTTGCACGTGGTGCAGGAGGCGACGCAGTTTTCCCAGGTGTGCGTGCCACCCCTCGACCGGGGGATGACGTGGTCGATGGTCTCGGCCCGCTGGCCGCAGTAGGCGCAGCGGTAGTCGTCGCGCCGCATGAGAGCGGCCCTGGTCAGGGGGATGCGCGACCGGTAGGGGATGCGGACATATCTGCGGAGCCTGATCACCGAGGGAACGTCGAGCGTACGGCTCGCGGAGCGCAGCACCGCGCCCCTGCCGTCCCGGTGGACGACGTCGGCCTTCTCCCGCAGCACGAGCACGATGGCCCGGTGCAGCGAGAGCGTGGTCAGCGGCTCGTATGTGGCATTGAGCAGCAGGACTTGGCGCATCATCGGGCCTCTCCCTGCTGCGCGCGTATCAAAGGGGACATGCCGCAGCATGTCCCGCCTGTCGGCCCCTCCTGGGGCATTTGTGCTTCCGTCACGTGGACCTCCGCCGGACGGCCCAGCGGATGTCACCACGGCACCGTCCTGTCACCAAGTCTGGCGTTTACACCGTGGTCCCCGCCACCCCAAAACCGGCAGGCGGAATGACTAGAGGGACACACGATACGTTTTATGCCCACTTCACCAGCGCTTTACGCGTGCGCGTTGGCAGTAGGGTTCGAGCATGACGCGAGAGCCGTACCCGTCAGCACGACGCGAAGAAATCATCGAAATCCTGCACGAAACACCGGTTCCCGACCCCTATCGGTGGCTCGAGGATCCCGACAGCCCGGAGACGAAGGGGTGGCTGCTCGCGCAGGCCGAACTCTATGGCCGGGAGCGGGGGCCGCAGCGCTTCAAGAGACGGATCGAAGAGCTGCTCAGGTCCGGCTCCGTGGGCACGCCGGCGTGGCGCGGCGAGCGGCGCTTCTTCTCCCGCCGCACGCCCGACCAGGAGCACGCCGTCTTCTACGTCGCCGAGGCCGACGGCACCGAGCGGGCGCTGATCGATCCGATGGAGATCGACCCGTCGGGGCTGACCACGCTCGACGCGGTCCAGCCCGACAAGGAGGGCCGGCTGCTGGCGTACCAGATCTCGGTGGGCGGTAACGAGGAGTCGATCCTCTACGTCATGGACGTCGCGACCGGGCAGCGGGTCGAGGGGCCGATCGACCGGTTCCGCTACTCCCCCATCGCCTGGCTGCCCGGCGGCGAGGCCTTCTACTACGTACGCAGGCTGCCCAGCACCGAGGTGCCGGAGAACGAGACGCAGTTCCACCGCCGCATCTACCTGCACCGCGTCGGCACCTCGGCAGAGGACGACGTGATGATCTTCGGCGACGGCCTGAAGATGACCAACTACTACGGCGTCTCCGTCTCGCGGGACGGCCGCTGGCTGCAGGTGTCCGCGCACGAGGGCACCGCGCCGCGCAACGACCTCTGGGTGGCCGACCTCACCGCGTCGCCCATGGACCGGCCGGAGCTGCGGGTCGTGCAGGAGGGCGTGGACGCGCAGACCGGGCTGGTCTTCGGCCGCGACGGCAGGCTCTACGTGCACACCGACCGCGACGCGCCGCGGGCCAGGGTGTGCGTCACCGACCCCGCCACTCCCGGGTTCGAGACGTGGCGCGACCTGGTCCCCGAGGACCCCGAGGCGGTGCTGAGCGACTTCGCCATCCTCGACGATCTGGAGCGCCCGGTGCTGCTGGTGGGCTGGACCCGCCACGCGCTCAGCGAGATCACCGTCCACGATCTGGAGACCGGCGAGCGCGTCGGCGAGGTGCCCACGCCTGGCCTCGGCACGATCGGCGGCATCTCGGAGCGTCCCGAGGGCGGCTACGAGGCGTGGTTCGGCTACACCGACAACACCACCCCGCCCACCATCCAGCGCTACGACGCGAGGACCGGCGAGACCACGCTCTGGGCGGCCTCCCCCGGCGCGGTCGAGGTGCCCGCGGTGCGCACCTCGCAGGTCGTCTACCGGTCGAAGGACGGCACCGACGTCCGGATGCTGGTCATCTCTCCCGCCGACGACACCCCGGGCCCACGCCCCACTGTCCTGTACGGCTACGGCGGCTTCGGCCTGTCGATGACCCCCGGCTACTCCGCCACGACCCTGGCCTGGGTGGAGGCGGGCGGCGTCTGGGCCATCGCCAACCTGCGCGGCGGCGGCGAGGAGGGCGAGGACTGGCATCGCGCCGGCATGCTCGCGCACAAGCAGAACGTGTTCGACGACTTCCACGCCGCCGCCGAGCACCTCATCGCCACCGGGGTGACCACGCCCGCCCAGCTCGGCATCTCCGGCGGCTCCAACGGCGGCCTGCTCGTGGGCGCCGCGCTGACGCAGCGCCCCGACCTGTACGCGGCCGTCGTCTGCTCCGCGCCGCTGCTCGACATGATCAGATACGAGAAGTTCGGCCTCGGCGCCACCTGGAACGTCGAGTACGGCTCGGCAGACGACCCCGAGCAGTTCGGCTGGCTGTGGGGCTACTCGCCCTACCACCACGTCAAGGAGTCGGTGCCCTACCCCGCGACGCTGTTCACCGTCTTCCAGTCCGACACGCGCGTGCACCCGATGCACGCGTGGAAGATGTGCGCGGCGCTGCAACACGCCTCGACGGCCGGCAGTCCCGTGCTGCTGCGCAACGAGGCCGAGGTCGGGCACGGCGCGCGGGCGGTGAGCCGGTCGGCGGACCTGTCGGCCGACTCGCTCACCTTCCTCGCCCGGCACACCGGTCTGTAGTCTCGGGCACATGAGCACGCAGGGGCCGGTCATGCTGGAGGCCGCCCCCAGTGCCGCGCTGCGGCCGTACGTGACGCGGTTGTGCGCGTACCGGGAGCATTACGGCTCGCCGGTGGCGCAGTCGCAGATGGCGATGCCGGGGGCGGTGCTCATCCTCGCCTTCGGCACGCCGATGGAGGTGCGCGGGGAGCCGCTCACGGCGTTCGCGGGCGGGCTCAGCGACCGGTTCACCGCCACCTGCGTGGCGGGGCCGACGGAGGGCGTGGAGGTGTTCCTCACGCCGTTCGGGGCCAGGCGGCTCTACGGCCTGCCGATGCGGCACCTGACGAACCAGGTCGTGCCGGTCGGCGACCTGCTCGGGCCGTGGGCCGACATGGTGGTGGACCGGCTGGCCGGGACACCTTCGTGGCGGCAGCGGCTGGCGCTGGCCGACCGGCTGCTGACCGAGCGCGTCCTCGCCGGGCCCGACCTCGCGCCCGCGGTGCCCTGGGCGTGGGCGCGGCTGCTGGAGTCCGGCGGCAGGCTCGGCGTGCCGTCGCTGGCGGAGTCGCTCGGCTGGAGCCACCGGCACCTCGTGGCGCGCTTCCAGGACCAGGTCGGGCTCTCGCCGAAGACGGCCGCTCGGGTGATCAGGTTCGGGCGGGCGACCCGGCTGCTGCGGTCAGGCACGGCCATCGCGGAGGTCGCCACCGAGTGCGGCTTCTACGACCAGGCCCACATGAACCGCGAGTTCCGGGTGCTCGGCGACACGACGCCAGGTCAGATTCGTCCAAGACCCGAAGTGCTCCGCCGGGCATCCTGAGGCCATGAGAACCGTTTACGCACAGGCCCGCTACCAGGACTGCGCGGCCGCCATCGACTTCCTGACCAGCGCGTTCGGGTTCCGGGCGCACGAGGTGTCCAAGAACGACGAGGGCGTGATCCACCACGCCGAACTGCTCGCAGGGGACGACCTGATCATGATCGGCCCGGGGCGGCCGGGCGGGCCGGGGATCTACGTCGCGGTCGAGGACGTCGACGCCCATCACGATCACGCGAAGGCGGCGGGGGCGTCGATCACCATGGCACTGGTCGACCAGCCCTACGGGTCGCGCGAGTACGCCTGCGAGGACCCCGAGGGCAACCCCTGGTACTTCGGGACCTACCGGCCCTGAGCGGGCGTCGCAGCACTCATATGCCCATTGACCGGCCCTGAGCGGGCGGGCTAGCGCGGGAAGACGACGGTCTTGTGGCCGTCCAGCAGCACGCGCTGCTCGGCGTGCCACTTGACCGCCCTGGCCAGCACCAGGCTCTCCACGTCGCGCCCGATCGCCGCGAGGTCCTCGGGCGAGTGGCTGTGGTTGACCCTGGCCACCTCCTGCTCGATGATCGGGCCCTCGTCCAGGTCGCTGGTCACGTAGTGGGCCGTGGCGCCGATGAGCTTGACGCCGCGGTTGTGCGCCTGGTGGTAGGGCTTGGCGCCCTTGAACGACGGCAGGAACGAGTGGTGGATGTTGATCGCCCGTCCGGACAGCTTCTCGCACAGGCCCTCCGAGAGCACCTGCATGTAGCGGGCCAGCACCACCAGGTCCACCTGATAGTGCTCGACCAGGGCCAGCACCTCGGCCTCCTGCCTGGGCCTGGTCTCGGGGGTGACCGGCAGGTGGTGGTAGTCGATGCCGTACGACTGCGTGAGCGGGCGCAGGTCGGGGTGGTTGGAGACGACCGCGGCGATCTCGATGCCCAGGGCCTTGGACCTGACGCGGTAGAGCAGGTCGTTGAGGCAGTGGTCGAACTTGCTGACCATGATCAGCACCCGTGGCCTCCTGGCCACGTCGCGCAGCCTGAACTCCATGGTCAGGTCGGGCGCGAGCGCGGCGAAGGCGGCGTTGAGTGCGTCTTCCCCCAGCGGGCCCGCGAACTGCACGCGCATGAAGAAACGCTGCGCCACCCGGTCGCCGAACTGCTGGCTCTCGATGATGTTGCAGCCGTGCCCCGCGAGCAGGCCGGAGACGGCGGCCACCACACCGGGCCGGTCGGAGCAGGACAGGGTCAGGATGTATTCGGCGGGGCTCGTCATGCCTTCACTCTCGCGGGCCGTGGGATGCGTCGGGCTGACTCAGGCAGGTTACCGCCGGGCCCCCCTGCACCTTCGCGGTGACGGCCCGTATCCCCGAGAATACCGGCCGTCGCGCTGCGCTACGCGCCCCGGCCATGGGTAGTAATCCGGCGTTACGAGCGTTTTCCATGCGTCGGATTTGTCCTCCCTTATCCGGGCGGGCGGATGGAGTGCGGGCCTTTGGAGACTGTCGTACTGATCGCGGTCGCCTGCGTTTTCGCGGTCGTGTCCGGGATCAACGACGGAGGCGCGCTCCTCGCGACCGGGCTCAAACTGCCGACCGTGCGCCCGGCGACCGGCCTCCTCTCGCTGGTAGTGCTGGTCGCGGTGATGCCGCTGGTCACGCACCAGGTGGCGCTGACGTTCGTGGACCGGCTGGCGACCTTCCATGAGCCGGGCGGCAAGATCGCGATGACGATCGCGGTGATATCGGCGCTGACCGTGGTGACGGTGCTCAGCGCCAAGGGCCGCCCGACCAGTCTCACCCTGGCCATCGTGGGCGCCCTCACCGGGGCCGGGCTCGGCTGGGGGCTGCCGGTGTCGCTCACGTCGGTGGCGCTGGTGCTGGCGTTCGGCGTGGCGGCGCCCATCGCCGGCGGACTGCTGGCCTGGCTGCTGATCCAGGCGCTGGTGGCGGTGGCCACGGCGAGACGGCTGCCCCAGTTGCACCGGGTGGGGTTCCTGCTCCAGACCGTCGCGTACGCGGCCAACGACGGGCAGAAGATGCTGGCCGTGTTCATGGTCGCGTTCGGCTTCTCGGGGGCGCCGCCGGCGTACACGACCCTGGCGGCCGTCCTGTTCGGCCTCGGCACCATGTACGGGCTGCCGAAGGCGGGCCGTGCGCTCGGCCGCGAGATCATCGTCTCCAGGCCCGCGCACGGGGTCGCGGCCGAACTGGCCGCGGGAGCGGCGGTGCTCGGCAGCGCGGCCGTGGGTATGCCTGTGAGCATGACCCAGTCCATCGCCGGAGGGCTCATCGGCGCCCGCGTGTCGCAGGGCAGCGCCGGCGTCCGCTGGTACGCCGCCGCCAAGATCGTCACCGCCTGGCTGCTGACCCTGCCCGCCGGTGTCCTGCTGGCCTGCGGCCTCGCCGCCCTCGTGAAGGGGATTGCGAGCGTGAACCTCGGGTGAAGCGGCTACGGCGGATCAAAGACCTCATGACCGGGCGCATGGACAGCGCGCTCACGGGGGCCCTGCTCGGGCAGCTCGAAGCCACCAAGGAAGGCGCCTGGCTGGCGATGGCCATGATCGGCGGCGAGGTGGGCAGGACGGGGGCCCACGAGCAGATGCGCTCGATCGAGCACCTCGGCGACGAGGAGCGGGCCCGCCTCGTCGACGAGCTCACGGACGCACTCGTCACGCCCATCGACCGGGAGGACCTGTTCAGGCTGTCGCGCTCGATCGACGACGTGCTCGACTCCCTGCGGGACTTCGTCCGCGAGTCCCACCTCTACAGGGTGCCTGACCAGATCCGCTTCACTCCCCTGCTCGACCAGGTCATCGTCGGCATCGACGCGCTCGAGAACGCCGTCCGCGACCTCGCCTCCCGCCCGTCCGTCGTGGCGCGCGACGCGCTGGAGGCGAAGAAGGCCGGCGGGGCGATCCGCCGGATGTACCAGTACGAGATCTCGCGCATCTTCTCGGGCGAGATCACGCCGGAGGCGATGAAGGAGCGGGAGCTCGTACGCCGGCTGGAGATCGTCGGGGTGGCCATCGGCGAGGCGGCGGACGCCATCGCCGACGGCGCGATGAAACGGTGAGCCCCGTCAGAAGGCGTTGACGCCGGTGAGCTCGGCGGACAGCGTCCACAGGCGGGCGGCCTGCCCGGGATCGATGGCGTACGCCTTGACACCCACCAGGGCCTGGGGGCCCTCAGGGACGACCTCGGCGATGTCGCAGTCCTCGCAGTAGACCCCGCCCATGCCCGCCAGCTGCGGTGAGGTGGCCGCCCACACCTGGGTGGCGGCACCCTGCGCCGGGGTCTTGAGCCCCGGTTCGAGGGCGTTGCCCTCCTCGTCGATCCAGCCCAGGGCGACCAGCTCCTCCTTGGCCAGGTAGCGCTGGAGCGGCGTGATGATGCCGCCGGGATGCAGCGCGAACGCGCGCACCCCCGCGTCCTTCGCGAGCGCGTCGAGGTGCACGGCGAACAGGACGTTCGCGGTCTTGGCCTGCCCGTAGGCCTGCCACTTGTCGTAGCCCCGCTCGAACCCCAGGTCGTCCCACCGGATGTCCGAGTAGTGGTGGGCGGCGGACGAGACGGCCACGACCCGGCCCCGGCCGCGTGCGATGGCCGGCCAGAGGCGGTTGACGAGCGCGAAGTGGCCCAGGTGGTTGGTCGCGAACTGCGCCTCCCACCCGGGGCCGATCCTCGTCTCCGGAGTGGCCATGATCGCGGCGTTGTCGATGAGGATCTCCACGCTGCGGCCGGTGTCGAGGAACCGCTCGGCGAACCGGCGTACGCTGTCGAGGTCGCCGAGGTCCAGCTCGTCCACCTCGACCCCCGCGATGCCCTCGACGGCCTGCCGCGCCGTGTCCGGGCGGCGCGCGGGCACGACGACCTGGGCGCCGGCGCGGGTGAGCGCCCGCGTGGTCTCCAGCCCCAGTCCCGAGTAGCCGCCAGTGACGATCGCCAGCTTCCCCGACAGATCGATCCCACGAAGCACGTCGTCGGCGGTGCTCGCGGCACCGAAGCCCGACCCTATCTTGTGTTGCGGCGTTGTCATGCGCCCAAGCTAGGAAGTGGAGTGCACTCCAGGTCAAATGGTGAGTAACGTCGTGTCGTGAACCCCGTGGAGCAAGCCCCCGATGACCGGCCCGCCGCGAGGGTCATCTGCCTGGACCGCGACGGCCGGGTCCTGCTGATGCACTGGTACGACCACGTCAGCCACGCCGACCTCTGGGAGCCGCCCGGTGGCGGGCTGGATCCCGGAGAGACGGCGCTGGAGGCCGCCAGGCGGGAGCTGACCGAGGAGACGGGGCTGCCCGGCTCGGCCGTCCTCGACGGGTTCGTCGAGGTGACGCGGGACTTCTCGTGGCTCGGAGTGCGCTATGTGAAGACCGAGCCGTTCTATCTGGCCCGGTTCGACGGGGTACGCCCGGATGTCGATCCCGGCGAGCTGACCGAGGAGGAACGCGCGGCGTATCTCGGCTACGCGTGGGCCGAAGAGCTGCCCGAGCGGGTCGAGCCGCCGAACCTGGCGGAGGTCGTCGCCCGCCTCACCGCAGCCCCACGGTGAGCGCGCCGCACAGGCCCCACGGTGAGCCGCTTCGCAGCAGCTCCACGAGCGCGCCTCACGGCAGCTCCGCAGTGAGCCGCTTCGCAGCAGCTCCACGAGCGCGCCTCATGGCAGCTCGACGGTGAGCCCGCCCACCGCGACGGCCAGGTCGCCGTCGTAGGACTCGGCCGCCGCCGCGAGCGCCGGCTCGGCCGGGGTGTCCGGCCACAGGTGGGTGAGCAACAGCCGCGCCGCTCCGCCCGCCGCCGCCGTACGGCCCGCGTCCAGCGCGCTGGACAGATATGGCGCGTCCTCCTCCGGCACGTGCACCGGGTAGGTCGCCTCCGCCACCAGCAGGTCCGCCGAGCGGGCGAGCTCGGCCAGCTCGGCGGCCGGCCCGGTGTCCCCGGTGCAGGCGATCACCCGGCCGCCACCGGTCAGCCGCAGCCCCGCGTTCGGCACGTGGTGCGGAAGGTCGAAGACGTCCAGGCGGAACGGCCCGAGCTCCTGCGGCACGCCGGGCGCCAGGTCGTGGAGCGCGAAGCTGCCGGCCAGCATCCGGGGCTTGTCGAGGGCGAGCACGGCGTCGAGGGCACCCGGCGGCGCGTACACCGGCAACGCGGGCACGCGATCGGATGAGGTTCCGGATGAGGGTCGCAGAGCGCGGGCACGCAGGAGCGGGTTGAGGTCGGCGCAGTGGTCGGGATGGCCGTGGGTGACCAGCACCGCGTCCACGTCCGCGGCCCCCATCCGCTCCAGCAGCCGCGGCAGCGTGGCGTAGCCGGGGTCGACGAGGACGCTGAAGCCCTCGTGCTCGACCACGTAGCCGCTACACGCCTGCCCGGCCGCCGGCCAGGCCCCGCATCCGCCCAGGACGGTGAATCTCATGGTCGTCGATGATGCCCCAGGTCGGCGAGGGCCGTCGCCATCAGCCCGCGCAGCGTCGTCCCCGACACCCGGTCGTGCTCGTCCTCCACCGGCAACCCCTTCATCACCCTGTCCTGGTAGACCCGGCGCTCGCCGGCGTCCGTATAGGGCAGCGCGGTCATGCCCACGACCACGGTGGTCCGGGTGCCGCCACGGGGCAGGACGGCCACGGCATGCGTACGCAGGCAGGTCTCGTCGGGGGCGCCGTACCAGCCGCCCTTGATCCCGGCCTCCGGCGACCGGAGCGCATCGCGTACGCCGAACGTCTGCGCCCCGCTGACCTCCCGCATCCACTCCAGTACGGTCGCCGCCACCGGATCCCCGGCGGCGCCGGCCTGGGCGAGCTCCGCGTACGCGATCGCGACCTCGCAGGCGGCGACCTCGACCGAGCCGAACCGCGACGGGTCGCCGTTGGGCAGGCCCCAGTCGACTCCTGTGCGCCGGCGGAGGTCGTCGAGGATGACACGTGGCCCGATGCCGAGCCAGAGGTTGAGGGTGTCGGCGTTGGAGGAGATGACCACGGCGGGCTCGGCGTGCCTGCGCCACCGCTCGGTGTCGGTGATTCGGGCCGCGCTCACCCATGCGTACAGGGGCTTGAGCAGTGACGCGCAGCGCAGGCGGGTCGGGCCGCACCCGACGTTCAGCGTGCGGAGCGGCGGTCCGCCGTAGCCGCGTCTGATGCCCGCCACCTGGGCGCCGGCACTGGGATGGAGGTCGGAAAGCAGCTCGTTGAAGCCCACGCACCCCACCGTAGACCCTACGGGGAGCTGCCCCAGCGGCCTTAGTACCACTCCAGGTTCGGCGGTTCGCCTGGCAGCTCGCTCGTCCCCGGTGCGCGCAGGCCGTCGAGCGCGATGACGAGCAGGCGCTGCGTGACGTGCTGGTCCTCCGGGCCGGGCGTACCTGGGGCGGGCCTGCTGAACTGCTCCATGAGCAGCGAGACGTCGAGCGTGGTGGCGTCGCTCCTGAGCACGCCCGCCTCACGCGCCCTGGAGATCAGCCGGTCGGCCAGTTCTGTTGCCCTCCTGGCGGTGCGCCACATCTCGTCGGTGACCTCGATGGTGCCCGCGACGGGCGCCAGCGCGCCCGACCTGAACCCCACACAGGTGCGTATGTACAGCTCCAGGCCGGCCCAGGGATCGGCTTCCGCGAGCCCGGCCTCGGCCGCCTCGACGCCGCGTTCCATGGCGATCAGGCACAGGCGCTGGTCATGCGTGCGGTGGTCCTGCGGCGGTACGGCGGGCCCGAGGAGCTGGTCGTCGAGGAGACGCCGGATCCGGTGCCCGGTCCCGGTCAGGTGCTCGTGGCGGTGGCGGTGGCGGGCATCACGTTCGTGGAGACGCAGATCAGGGCGGATCGCGGGCCTCGGCGAGCCGAGCTGCCCGCGATCCTGGGCAACGGCGTGGCGGGCACCGTGGCGGCCGTGGGCGACGGCGTGGACCCGGCACTGGTGGGCACCCGGGTGGTGAGCACGCTGGACGGGTACGGCGGCTACGCGGAACTGGCGGTGGCGAGCGCCGCCGACCTGCTGCTGGTGCCCGCCGGCCTGTCGCAGCAGAGCGCGGTGGCGTTGCTGGCCGACGGGCGTACCGCCGTGGGGCTGGCGCGGGCCGCCGCCCCGAGGCCCGGTGAGTGGGTACTGGTGGAGGCGGCAGGCGGTGGCGTGGGAAGCCTGCTCGTGCAGCTCGCCCACGCGGCCGGGGCCCGGGTGATCGGCGCGGCGGGCAGCCCGGCCAAGCGCGAACTGGCCGCGGGCCTGGGCGCCGAGCTGACGGCCGACTACACCGCCCCTGGCTGGACCGATCTGGTACGCGCCGCGACGGGCGGCCTCGACGTGGTCTTCGACGGTGTGGGCGGCGAACTCGGCGCCTCCGCCCAGAGCCTGCTGAAGGACGGAGGCAGACTGAGCGTGTACGGCATGGCGGGCGGCCCCATGACCACCCCCGATCCCCGCGTGACGGCGATCCCCTGGCCCCCGGTCCCGCTTCGCGAGCTGTCCGCCGAGGCACTGTCCCGCGGCGCCGCCGGCGAGCTACACCCGGTCATCGGCGCCACGTACCCGCTGGAGTCCGCCGCCGAAGCGCACGCCGCCATAGAGGCGCGCACGATCCCCGGCAAGGCCCTCCTCCTGCCCACCACCCC